>CAJUHV010000005.1:2838-97524 GCA_910586445.1 uncultured Eubacterium sp. | reverse complement strand
ATCGGCAAGGAAGGCTATTCGATTATCGGACAGGGCCAGATCGAGCGGATATTAAGCGGCAAGCCGGAAGAACGGCGGGAGCTGTTTGACGAAGCGGCAGGCATTGTCAAGTTTAAAAGGCGCAAAGCCGCGACGCAGAAAAAGCTGGAGCATGAGCGGGAAAATCTGGTGCGCATTCACGATATTTTATCTGAGCTGGAGCGTCAGGTAGTTCCGCTGGAGCGTCAGGCCGAGAAAGCAAAAATATTTTTAAAGAAAAAAGAAGAGTTAAAGATCTATGAGGTCAACCTTTATTTTATCGATATGCAGCGCGACGAAAAGCAGCGTGCAGAAATAGAGGAAAAATATCAGATTGCCCAAAAGCAGCTGCAGGAAGTAAGCAGCCAGTTTGACCAGACCCGTATAGAGTATGAGCAGCTGACGAAGGACTTAGAGCAGACAGAGGCAGAGATTACAGGCACGAGAGAGGCAATCAATGACGCGGCTGTTAAAAAAGGGCAGCTGGAAGGTGAGATCAATGTATTATTAGAACAGATTCATACCGCGCATATGTCGCAGGAGCATTATCTGAACCGCAAAGAGGCGATCGAGGCAGACCAGAGCGAACGTCTTTTGCAAAAGCAGGAATACATCGGCCAGAAGGCGGAGCTGGATGTGCAGTTAGCGGATATTTCCGACAGGCATAAAGCACTGGATCGGCAGATCAAAGAGTTAAGAGAGCGCATTGCAGCGTGCAGTGAGACGATAGAACATGGCAAAAATGAGATTATAGAGCTGTTAAACCATAAGGGCACGATCAAGGGGCAGCAGCAGCGTATCGATACAATGATTGAGCAGATCAATATCCGCGGCGCACAGCTGAATCAGCGCAAGCTGCGCAGGAAAAGCGAAGAAGCCGATCTGGAGGCCGTAATCGCAAAGCATGGGGAAACACTGCAGGAATTAGACCAGCGCATTGCCGGGCTCGGCCTAAAAGAAAAGGAATGCATAGAAAGCAGGCGGCGGCAACAGAAGAAGATGGACGAATCACGTGCGCAGCTGGAGCAGACGACAAGTGCATATCATAAAGCGCAGTCCCGGTACGAGACGCTGCGCAATATTGCCGAACGTTACGACGGCTATGGGAACAGCATACGCCGTGTGATGGAGCAGAAAGAAAAACAGCCCGGCATACATGGCGTAGTCGCTGATTTGATGAAGGTAGACAAAAAATACGAGACGGCGATTGAGACGGCGCTTGGGGGCAGCATTCAAAATATTGTCACCGATAATGAAGAAACCGCAAAAAAAATGGTGCAGTTTTTAAAAGAAAATAAGTACGGCCGCGCTACGTTTCTGCCGCTGACAAGCGTACACGGCAGGCAGAACCACAATGAACGCGCCTTACAGTGCGAGGGCGTGATCGGCATGGCAAATACGCTCGTACAGACCAGGCCGCAGTATGAAGGCATTATGTCTTATCTGCTGGGGCGGGCGGTTGTCGTGGACAATATTGACCATGCGGTAGTGCTCGCCAGAGAATTTCACTATTCGCTGCATATCGTGACGCTGGAAGGGGAACATTTAAGTCCGGGAGGCTCTATTTCCGGCGGTGCATACCGAAACAGCAGCAACTTGCTGGGGCGCAAGCGCGAAATGGAAGAATTAAAGACACAGCTTGAGGAGCTGTCGGATAAGCGGACACAGCTTGAGGGCCGCATACGTGAGCTTGTCTCGGCTCAGGATCTGCTGCGTCATGAGCTGGAAGAAAATAAAAAAGAAACCCAGCAGGCATATCTGGAGCAGAATACGGCAAAGCTGAATCTGGACCGTGTTTTAGAACAGAAATACGAAAGCGAGCGGGCAGCGGTCTCTCTGGCAGAAGAAACAAGAGAGCTCGAGCAGCAGCGGGAGCAGGTAAACCGCGACAAAAGCAGTACCGAGGCCCAGCTGGCAGAGATATCCAAAAGGGAGCAGCATATAAATGAAGAAACAGCCGCTGCACAGGCTGCCCTGGAGCAGCATATGGCAGCCGAGCAGGAGTCTGCCGGGCAGTTATCCAAGGTCCAGCTGGAAGAGGCCAGTCTTGGGCAGCAGGCGGGATTTATTGCCGAGAACCTAAAAAGGATTGACAGCGAGCAGGAAAAGCTGTCCCAGGAGCTGGAGCAGCTGGAAGGCGGTGCCAGGCAGGCCGATGCCGATGCAGCGCACAAAGAGGATGAAATTCAAAAGCTCAGGCAGACTATCGAGATGTCGGTATCAGGTAATGAGCGCTTGGAAAAAGAATTATCAGAAAAGATTGCAAAAAAAGAAGAAATGTCAGGCAGGCAGAAGGGGTTTTTTGAAAAACGGGAGGAATTATCCGAGCATAAAAACATGCTGGACAAAGAGATCTTCCGCTTAAACAGCCAGAAGGAAAAGCTGGACGAGGCAAAAGAGGCACAGACCAATTACCTGTGGACCGAATACGAGCTGACGCCGCACAACGCGCTTTCGTTCCGGGATGAGCAGTATGTGGATTCTTCAAAGACAAGGCAGCTGATTGCACAAACCAAAGACGCGCTGCGAGGGCTTGGCGATGTGAACGTCAATGCAATCGAGGAATACAAAGAAGTATCCGGGCGGTACGAGTTTTTAAAGACGCAGCACGACGACCTGATCCAGGCAGAACAGACGCTGCTTGGCATTATAGACGAGCTGGATACAGGCATGCGCAAACAGTTTACGGAAAAATTTGCAGAGATCCAGCGTGAATTTGACAAGGCCTTCAAACAGCTGTTTGGAGGCGGCAGGGGAACGCTGGAGCTGGTAGAGGATGAGGAGATTTTAGAGTGCGGCATACGCATTATTGCACACCCGCCGGGCAAGAAGCTGCAGAATATGATGCAGTTATCCGGAGGGGAAAAATCGCTGACAGCGATCGCGCTGCTTTTTGCGATACAGAACCTAAAACCGTCGCCGTTCTGCCTGCTGGATGAGATCGAAGCGGCACTGGATGACAGCAACGTAAACCGGTTTGCGAAGTATTTACATAAGCTGACAAAAAACACGCAGTTTATCGTAATCACGCACAGGCGCGGGACCATGGCGGCAGCGGACAGGCTCTATGGCATTACCATGCAGGAAAAGGGCGTATCTACACTGGTTTCTGTCAGCTTTATTGAGAGTGATTTGAAATAATGCGGCATCATTCCATAGATTTAGGAGGAATTTACACAAATGGGAGAAAAGAAAGGGTTTTTTAAGCGTCTGTTTGACGGACTTGCAAAGACAAGAAATAATATAGCGGCAGGAATCGACGCGGTATTCAGCGGTTTTTCCAAGATAGATGATGATTTTTATGACGAAATCGAAGAGATACTGGTTATGGGGGATCTGGGCGTAAAAGCGACCGAGGCCGTGATCTGGAACCTAAAAGACAGGGTAAAAAACCAGCATATCAAAGACCCGGCGCAGTGCAAAGAGATTTTAATAAACAGTATCCGCGAGCAGATGGAGGTCGGCGAGACGGCATACCGCTTTGAGAAGGAATGCTCGGTAGTGCTTATTATAGGCGTAAACGGCGTCGGAAAGACGACTACGGTAGGCAAGCTGGCAGGCAAATTAAAGGATCAGGGCAAAAAAGTAGTAATAGCGGCAGCAGATACATTTCGTGCCGCCGCAGGCGACCAGCTGGCTGAATGGGCAAACCGCGCCGGCGTGGAAATGATCGGCGGACAGGAAGGCGCAGACCCGGCTTCAGTCGTATACGATGCCGTGGCGGCCGCAAAAGCCAGAAATGCGGATGTATTATTATGCGATACGGCGGGCAGACTGCATAATAAAAAGAACCTGATGGAAGAATTAAAAAAGATCAACCGGATTCTGGAACGGGAATATGCACAGGCTTACCGTGAGACGCTGGTTGTACTGGATGCGACAACCGGGCAGAATGCGTTAAATCAGGCAAAACAGTTTTCTGAGGTGACGGAGATTACAGGAATCGTACTGACCAAAATGGACGGGACAGCCAAAGGCGGCATTGCCGTAGCGATTCAGTCAGAACTGATGATACCGGTAAAATACATCGGGGTCGGCGAGACGATTGACGACCTGCAGAAATTCGACCCGGATCAGTTCGTCAATGCATTGTTTGATAAGCGGGATGAAGCGGACAAAGAGGACGATCTATAAGGATTAATAAGCAGGATTACAAAGCATTTATAGGCGGAAAGAAGGAGTTAAAAATGCTTACATTGGATAAGTTTGAAGAGGCCAGTGAAAAGGTAAAAGAGGTTATACAGGAAACAAAGCTGATCTATAGTGATTTTCTAAGCAGCCAGACCGGAAATAAAATCTATCTGAAGCCGGAAAATATGCAGTATACAGGCGCTTATAAGCTGCGCGGGGCATATTATAAAATCAGCACCCTGTCTGAAGAAGAGCGGAAAAAAGGGCTGATTACCGCTTCAGCAGGAAATCATGCACAGGGCGTGGCTTATGCGGCAAAATGCTACGGCGTTGACGCTACGATTGTCATGCCTACAACGACGCCGCTGATTAAGGTCAACCGTACAAAAGGATATGGTGCCAGGGTTGTGCTTTATGGCGATGTGTATGATGAGGCATGTGCACGTGCATACGAGCTGGCAAACGAGCACGGCTATACATTTGTGCATCCGTTTGACGATCTGGCAGTAGCGACAGGGCAGGGCACGATCGCTATGGAGATTTTTAAAGAGCTGCCGTTAGTCGAATATATCCTTGTGCCGATCGGCGGGGGCGGGCTGGCGACCGGCGTATCTACGCTGGCAAAGCTGCTCAATCCCAAGATCAAGGTTATCGGCGTAGAGCCGGCACAGGCCAACTGCATGCAGGCTTCATTTGAAGCAGGAAAAGTCGTCACGCTGGAGAGCGTCAGCACGATTGCAGACGGCACGGCGGTAAAGACGCCTGGAGAGGTGATTTTTCCATATATTAAGAAAAATCTGGATGACATACTGACGGTTTCGGATGATGAGCTGGTCGCAGCATTTTTGGATATGGTAGAGAACCATAAAATGGTTGTGGAAAACTCGGGCCTGCTTACAGTAGCCGCGTTAAAACATCTGAATGTAAAGGGAAAACGTGTTGTTTCTATATTAAGCGGCGGCAATATGGATGTGATTACAATGAGCTCTGTCGTGCAGCAGGGGCTTATTTTCCGCGACCGGATTTTTACGCTGTCCGTGCTGCTGCCGGATAAGCCGGGAGAACTGTGCAAGGTGGCAGATACGATTGCAAAGGAACAGGGCAATGTCATCAAGCTGGAGCACAACCAGTTTGTATCGACAAACCGCAATGCCGCAGTCGAGCTGCGCATTACGCTGGAGAGCTTTGGCACAGAGCACAAGCACCAGATTATGGAGGCGTTAAGACGCTGCGGTTATGAGCCGGAGCTGGTCCGTACAAACCTATAGTTTAGAGCTGCCGTTTACTCCGTGAACAGTAACAGTTTAGAATCTTTTCACAGATGATGGCAGAAATTTACTTGAAATACATCATTTCCCTTGCTATACTGAGATTGGAAAAGCGTAGCCCAGAAAGGAGACTTGGAAATGAATATTAAGGTAGAAAAAGTCAATCATGTACAGAAGTTATTTGAGGTAATCGACAGCTGCACGATGAATGTGGAGCTGGTTACGGGAGAAGGAGACTGCTTGAACATGAAATCCAAGTTAAGTCAGTATCTGTCCATGACGCGCATGTTTGCAAACGGAGATGTGCCGCAGATGGAGTTTGTCGCTAAAAACGATGAGGACGCGCAGAAATTAATCGATTTTTTGAAGGAGGATGCAAAACGGGAAACAGCCAATACATAATCAGTATATGCAGCTGAAAAGCTAAGCTGCCTGCAGATGCCTGACAGAATCTTGTGGTCTGTCAGGCATCTGCATGTCCGGGACAAGGGCCGGTCGGCCTGTTTTGAGAGGGCTGTGGATGTAGTTTTTTGGTGAAACTGTTTAAAAATTGATGAAAAGAAAGAGCTGCTTTTAAAAGTAGACTAAATATGTCTAAAATGGTTGATTTCGTTTTGGGCAAAGTGTATAATGGGAATAGCAGTTAAATACAAAAAATATGCATTTATAACATGCGCTCCGGCAGTGCAGCACTGATAAAGACCAGGAAAGCCTGCCTGTGAACAGGCCGTCGCTGATCTGGTGGGCAGCGGCGGCGTTGACTGTTTTAAATGAGGAATGGTGGCAGGATGAAAGAAAAGGAAAGAGAAAGAACGAGGAAAAAAGAAAGCGTGAAGGAAACACAAAAAATGAAAGGAATTTCTATTAAGGTAAAGCTGCTCGGCATTATACTGCCGGTCGTGATCCTTATTATGACACTGCTGGTAGGCGTTTCTTACTACATATCAAGAAGCATTATCAGAAATTATTCCCGGAATCTGCTCAGCTCATCAATCAGCAGCCAGGCAAGCCAGATCAAGGGATGGCTGAATGAAAATCTGTCTGCATTTCAGATGGTAAAGCAGATGATCGAGCAGACAAGCCCTGACGAAGAGCAGCTGCAGGGAATTTTAGATGCTTACTGCGGCTATCATAACAATTATCCGCAGGGCCTGTATATCGCGGATGAAAACGGCACGCTTATTACAGCGGCAGGTGCTGGAAAGACAGAGGCAGATCCGGTTCAGTCTGTGTGGTATAAGGAAGGGCTGACCAGATGGAACATGGGCTTTACAAGCGCATATACGAATGAAGCAGGCGAGGAGGTAATCAGTGCCTCCGGCATTTTAAATGACGACTCGGATACAGTCAAGGTCATTTCGGCAGACCTGACGCTGCAGCGGATCAGCATTATTGTAAACAGCTATATCGAGATGGATCAGGCGCAGGCTTTTTTAGTCAGTGCAGACGGCACATTTATTGCACATCATGATAATACATTGATTTCAAAAAAACTGAGCGAGTTAAATGATCCGTTTATGGATCATGTTGCTGCCAAAATAGAACAGCAGGACTTCGAGCTGGCGGAAATAGATCAGAATATGACTGCAATGGCACAGATTGACGGGACAGACTGGATTTTGGTATCGTATATACCGATAGAAATCATTTTTTCTGATATTGATACCGTGCGGACATCGATGCTGGTAATCGGCCTGATTTCAGCACTGATTCTTGCAGTGCTGGTAGAACGGGTTGTACATATGGTGATACGTCCGGTGAAGAAGCTCACAAATGTAATCACGTCTATGACTGACGGAGACTTTACCGTATCGATGCAGACGAAAAGCAGCGATGAGATCGGCATTATGAGCCGGCATGTAGAAAAATTTATTGTATCTATGCGGGCGATGATCGCCTCAATTCATGAAGTATCGGATAAGCTGAACCAGCAGGCAGGGAACAGCGACGTGATTTCCGGTCAGATGTACGATGCCTCCAGACAGCAGGGCATATCTATGCGCGAGCTGAATGAGACGGTGGAGCAGCTTTCGCTCTCTGTCAATGAGATTGCAGAAAATGCTTCTGAGCTGGCTATGATTGTAGCGGATACAAAGAAGGCCGGCGATCAGGTCAATGACAGGATGCAGCAGACGGTAGAAGTGTCAAAGCATGGAAAAGCGGACATGCAGCATGTCGGCAGCGCGATGGACGATATCAATGTATCTATGGGCAAGCTGCAGCAGGCAATTGACAAGGTAGGAAAGGCCTCAGGCGAGATTACCAAGATTACAGGCATGATCGGGGATATTGCAGACCAGACGAACCTGCTGTCCTTAAATGCTTCGATCGAAGCGGCCAGGGCAGGTGAAGCAGGCAGAGGCTTTGCGGTAGTCGCTACAGAGATCGGAAATCTGGCGCAGACAAGTGCCAATTCTGTGCATGATATTGAAAAGCTGGTAGAAGAGATCAACAGCTTAGTCAAGGATACCATCACACAGACAGAAGAAAGTGTAGAAAATATTAACGACAGCAGCCGGCTGGTAGAAGGCGCTTTAGCGACCTTTGACAAGATCTTTAATAATATCGATGATGTAAGCGGACTGGTACAGGAGATGCTTGTAAAAGTCGGTGAGGTGGATAACGTAGCTACAAATGCTGCCGCAATCTCACAGGAGCAGGCAGCAAGTGCACAGGAAATATTATCTGCCTCAGAGACAATGGTGACACAGGTAGACAGCATTACCGGCAACAGCGAGGGCGTTTCAGAAGGTGCAAAAGAGCTGAAGTCGTCAGCAGAGGAGCTGTATGGGCAGGTTGCCAGATTTAAAACCAAAAAGGAGGCAGGCGTGCAATGAAAAATGAATTCGTAAAAGAAAGTATGCTGTTAATGGTGCTGGCGGTCTTGTCTGCCTGTTTTTTGTCCGGCTGTGGAAAGGGTGCAGCGGCAGGAAAGAAAGACCTGCGCATATTTATGACGGTAAATTCGATTGATGCATTTCGACAGACAATTGTAGATGCCGCACAGGCAAAAGCGGCTGAAGAAGGCATACAGATGGATGTGGCAGATGCCCATGGCTCGATTGAGGAGCAGGTAGAGCAGATTAAAAAGGCTGAGGCTGAAAAATACGACGTTATTTTATGCAGTGCCGTTGCCAGGGATACAGCAGTGCAGCTTAAAATGAGTGCGGGCGATATACCGATTGTATTTTTTAACAGCTGCCCGGAAGACAAGCATCTTTCTACAGGAAAATATATGTTTGTAGGCTCCGATGAGCAGGTTGCTGGGCAGTTTCAGGCAGAGTATGTGCTGGGGGCACTTTCCGGCAGGCAGGAGATAAATGTAGCGCTGATCAAAGGGCCGAAAGGCCATTCGGCTACAAACGGCAGGACAGCCGGAGCGAAAAAAGCTTTTGAAGAGAGCGGGAAAAAAATAAATTATGTATTTGAAGACAATGCGGACTGGAGTACCGAAAAATCACAGGAGATCTTCAGCACATTCCTGCGTACAGGCATGCCTGTAGACTGTGTGATCTGCAACAACGATTCAATGGCGCTGGGCATAGTCGAGGCATGTAAAAATGCCGGCATAGATCTCGGCTCACTTCCGATTCTGGGCGTTGATGCGACAGCAGATGGATGTGCAGCCATAGAGGAAGGCAGCATGGCATTTACGGTCTATCAGCCGGGGGCTGGACAGGGCGAGGCAGCGATAGAAATGGCAATTGCACTGGCAGAGGGCAGGAGTACAAAAGAACTGGAGGAAATCGCGCCGGACGGCAGGCATGTCTATATTGATTTTGAGAAAGTAGATCCGCAGAATGTGTCAAATTATATAAAATAATGCCATAAGATATGAAAGAATGTGATATGAAACAATAAGATATGAAAGAATAAGCTGCAGCTGTAATGTCTAGGAAGATGCTGAGAATTCATTCCAAATTTAATCAGCATAGCCTGCTATGCTGATTAAATTCTCTATATCTATATCATGCCCGTTGGGTACCAAGTGTGAAGCACATCTCACGGAAAGCATTTTTAGGACACGCTCTAGCAGTTACAGCCTGCATTCCAGCTGGCAGTCATACGGCTCTGCTTCTACATGCTTCTGGTTATACACCTGTGCCTCGCAGCAGCCCATAGCCTGATAGAATGACTGGCTTTCTACTGCCGAGTGTGCAGAAATATACAGTTTTTTAGCGCCGCGGCTTTTCGCCCATTCTTTAGCGGCGCCAAAAAGCGACCTGCCGATTCCATGGCCGCGCTGGTCTTCGGATACGTGGATGCTTGACAGATCCATATATTTCTGGCTGTCTTCAAATATTTCCGGCTCTACGGATACAAATCCCTTGAGCCTGCCGTCAGAAAAGGCAGCATAGACGAATCCTCCGGCCGATACTGTGTTTTTCAGACAGTCAGTCAATGTCTGGTAGTCGTTTTCGGACCAGTCATCAATAAATGGGTCGCTTTTAATTACCCATGACGTATTTTCTTTCCGCCAGCAGTCGGTTACTTTCTGGCGGCGGATAAAATCCCGGAATAAATCCCGTTCTATTTCTTCTAAGTCTAATGCACGATACTGGATCATATGTAAAACCCTCCTAAAAAACAATAGTTTTTATTATACAAGAAAAAGAAAAGGTTTACAATCTTTTTCTTGTTTACTTTTTGCCCAAGATATATTAAGATGAAAACAGATGTTTATGAGAGATATAGCAGATTCATCTGCAGGGGAGGTTTATTATAACATGAAGAGAGTAATTTTTTGCATCAAGTGCAGTGATTTTGCGTGGATAAACGGCAGCCAGGACGATCCGGAGGATTTGTGTTCCCATGGAATAGTCACCGTTGAGATCGGAGAGGAGAGGTTATCGTATGACTGCTGTACAAGTGCTGCTGCGCTGCGCATGCTGCGGACACTGACGCAGGAGCATGAGATTGAGGACAGTATGTATGGGGAGCAGATACTGCCCTGCTGTGGATTCAATATGTATGCAGACGACACATTGGAGAATGTGTTTATCAGCGGCTGCAGCAGCGGAGTAGACTATGCAGTACATCATCAGGGCGGTGATATCGTCTTAACGACTGAGGATGGAAAGCAGTATGAGGTAGGATTTGAGGAATACCGCACAGAAGTATTAGCATTTGCCTGTGAAGTAGAGGCGTTTTACAAAAGGTGTGCCGAAAAAAAACTGCCGGAGGATGAGTATGAACGCAATGGATATCAGGCCTTCTGGAACGAATGGAACAGGCGGATGGCATCCGAAGAAGCCCGGCAGGCATTGGACAGCCTGAGCAGCAGAAGCCTGGCAGGGACAGCACAGGGATCTGTCCTGCAGCCAAAGGGAGAAGGCGGACATGATTTATTTGAGCAGTTTTCAGTTTTCTGATAAAAAAGTAAAAAATCCGTATATATATCCATATAATATATTTTCACAAAAATATGAAAAGCTGCTGCTGTTTGCCCCGATCACTGTCTTATATGGAGGCAATGCTTCTGGAAAATCTACAATGCTCAATATTATGGCAAACAGGCTGCAGCTGGAAGGGCATGAATACGCGTCCTGCAATAGATTTGGCATTGAGCCGTACTTTAAAAATTTTGTAGATGAGTGTGCATATACATTGGGAGATGACGACGACGGGAGGCAGTTTTGGGCAGTTCCATCCAAAAGCAGATACATAAAAAGCGAAGATCTTTTATATGAGGTCAAAAAAATACAGCAGGAACAGATTCTTGAGGATGGATATATATATGAACATATACGAAGGGGAATGCCGAAAGAACAAAGGGAGGCGCTGAAAAATTCCAATCAGATGATATGGCAGATGGAATGTATAAAATTCGCTCAGGAGAAATATTCCAACGGGGAAACAGTCATGCAGATGCTGGATGATTATATTGAGCCGGATGCACTGTACCTGTTGGACGAGCCTGAGGTGTCGCTTTCACCCGAAAATCAGACAAAACTGGCAGAAAGCCTAAACCGGTCTGCCCGGTTTTTAGGCTGCCAGTTTGTCATCTCTACACATTCTCCGTTTATGCTCGGCACATTAAATGCCAGAATCTATAATCTGGATACGAAAGAGCTGGAAGTATCCAGATGGACGGAATTGGAAAATGTAAGGTATTTTTATCAGTTTTTTGAAAAACACCGCCATGAGTTTCAGTAGGCGTTATGGGGCAGCATGCTCTTTTACAGCCCTGCTGACAGCTTCTGCAATGCGCGGGTCAAACGGCTCAGGCATAATAAAATCGTCGCACAGCTGCTCATCCGATACAAGCCCGGCGATTGCTTCGGCAGCAGCCAGCTTCATATCTTCTGTAATCTGTCTGGCGCGGCTCTCAAGCGCACCCTTGAAAATGCCCGGAAAGGCAGCGACATTGTTGACCTGATTTGGGAAGTCGCTCCGGCCGGTTCCGATAATCCGCACTCCGGCGGCTTTTGCATCCTCAGGCATAATTTCCGGTGTAGGATTAGCCATTGCAAACAGTATTGCATCGTGATTCATAGAAGCAGCCATCTGCGGTGTTACGATATTTGGGGCAGAGACGCCGACAAAAATATCGGCACCTTTTAAAGCGTCTGCGAGTGTTCCCGTTTGGTTTTCCTCGTTTGTGATTCCGGCCATTTCCTGCTGCATCCAGTTTAAATCAGGATAGCTTTTGTGGATGATTCCATGCCTGTCACATAAGAGCAGGTGCTTAAAACCATATGTAAGCAGGAGCTTTGCGATAGCGATTCCGGCAGAGCCGGCACCGTTTATGACTACCTTACAGTTTTCTTTCTGCCTGCCGGTTACTTTCAGGCTGTTGATAATGCCTGCGAGTACTACGATTGCCGTACCATGCTGGTCGTCATGGAAGACGGGAATATCCAGCAGTTCTTTTAAACGTGTCTCGATTTCAAAACAGCGCGGGGCTGAGATATCCTCCAGATTTATGCCGCCAAAGCCGGGAGCGAGATTTTTTACCGTTTGTATAATTTCTTCGGTATCCTGCGTATCCACACAGATCGGCACAGCATTGATATTGCCGAATTCTTTAAACAGTACACACTTTCCTTCCATAACAGGCATGGCTGCATATGGGCCGATATTGCCAAGCCCCAGCACGGCGCTGCCGTCAGAGACAACGGCTACCGTATTGGATTTTATGGTATAGGTATAAGCCAGCTGCTTATCCTGGGCAATCAGCCGGCACGGCTCTGCTACGCCAGGAGTGTAGGCGATGGCGAGGTCTTCCCGTGTTTTTACCGGCGTTTTTGAGATGGTTTCTAACTTACCGTTCCATTTTTTGTGCATCTGTATTGCTTTTTCTTGATTTGTCATAATATTTGTCCTCTTCTATGCAAAATAGGTGACGATTACGGTCTGAACAGTTATCATAATATCATTATCAATTTAAGAAATCAAGAAAAAAGGTCTTCCTATTTCCAGAAATATAGTGTATAATGTTACAGTTCATATTAAATCTGCGGTTGTTATGCATTTGAGATATAGCTGCGCGGTATCATGCAGATTTTTGGATAGGAACACAATATATAAAAGTCCAGTCAAGTATCTATAATCAAATTAAGTTCACAGTTTGCCCAGGCAGACTTCAGCGATCGATATATATATGTCGCTCGGATTTACGAATCCCAATAGCATTAAGAATAGGAGAATTTGAATGAGGGAAAAATATGAGACGTTATCACTGGCAGTGTTGAGAGAACTCGCAAAGGCACGCGGTTTTAAAGGCATTACCGGTTTGAAAAAGGCAGATTTGATCAACCGCATGGTAGAAGAGGATGAAAAGCTCAAAGAGCAGAATGTGCGTATGGAATCGATGGAAAAGTCTGCGGAGCAGGACATGGAGCCGGATGATATGAAAAACCAGACGGAAGATGTAAACAAAGCGGCAAAGGTGCCGGCGGAAGATGATCTGGCAAAAGCCCCAAAGGATAATCAAAAAAATCAAATGCATCAGCAGGGAAATGCAGATCGAACAGGAAGAATACAGCAGGGAAATATGGGACAGACTGAGTACAGGCCGGCGGATACGGCAGAAAACATACGGATACCAGAAAGAGTTGACAGGCAGGAAAGATTTGAGCGTACAGAGCAGCGGCAGGACAGACAGAATACAGACAGGCCCGATATGCAGCAGGGGCAGAATATGCGGGAGCAGCGGCAGGACAGGCAGAATACAGACAGGCCTGATATGCAGCAGGGGCAGAATATGCGGGAGCAGCGGCAGGACAGGCAGAACGGCAGCGATATCAACGCGGAATTAGACAGCGGCGTTACGGCAGACGGCATTTTGGAAGTTATGCCGGACGGTTATGGGTTTATACGGTGTGAAAACTATCTGCCGGGCGAGCATGATGTCTACGTGTCGCCGTCACAGATCCGCCGCTTTGGATTAAAGACCGGCGACATAGTGCGCGGCAATACAAGGATAAAGACGCAGGGAGAAAAATTCAGTGCACTGTTATATATTACGACGATCAACGGCTATCATCCGTCAGTCGTGGCACAGCGGAGAAATTTTGAAGACTTGACGCCGGTTTTTCCAAACGAGCGCATGCGGGTAGAGACAAACCGGACGACCACATCCATGCGGATTGTAGATCTGGTATCCCCAATCGGAAAGGGACAGCGAGGCATGATTGTATCTCCGCCTAAGGCAGGAAAAACGACACTGTTAAAGCAGGTGGCACAGGCCGTCAAAGCAAACAATCCAGAAGTACATCTGATTATACTGCTGATCGACGAGCGCCCGGAGGAGGTTACGGATATCAAAGAGGCGATCGGCGGCAACAATGTAGAGGTTATTTATTCGACATTTGACGAGCTGCCGGAGCATCATAAGCGTGTGTCCGAGATGGTGATCGAGCGCGCTAAGCGGCTGGTAGAGCATAAGCAGGATGTGATGATTTTATTGGACAGCATTACACGTCTGGCAAGGGCGTATAACCTGACTGTACCGCCAAGCGGACGTACGCTTTCCGGCGGCCTTGACCCTGCAGCGCTGCATATGCCCAAGCGTTTTTTTGGCGCAGCCAGAAATATGCGCGAGGGCGGCAGCCTGACCGTGCTTGCAACCGCGCTGGTAGATACCGGGAGCAAGATGGACGATGTGATTTATGAGGAGTTTAAGGGTACAGGCAATATGGAGCTTGTTTTGGACCGCAGGCTGTCTGAAAAGAGGGTATTTCCTGCCATCGATATTGTAAAGTCAGGCACACGGAGAGAAGACCTTCTGCTTGACAGGGAAGAGAAGGAGGCCGTAGATATTATGCGCAAAGGCATCAACGGCATGAAGACAGACGAGGCCGTAGAAAATATTTTGAATATGTTTTCACATACAAATAATAACCGGGAATACATCCAATTAGTAAAAAAACGCAGGGTATTGTAAAGGAATGGCAGATTAACAAAATTTTAATAACATATCGAAAAAATATCGAAAAACGCTTGCATATAAAATATGAATATGCTAGTATTATATCGCTGTTAATTTTTTTGAGCGAGATTTTTTGATAATGATACATGCGAGGTGAAAATAATGAAAGCAGATATTCAGCCGGAATACTATCAGGCGACTGTTACATGCAACTGTGGCAATACATTCGTAACAGGTTCAACAAAGAAGGAGCTTCACGTTGAAATTTGTTCCAAGTGTCATCCGTTCTACACTGGCCAGCAGAAATCCAGCCAGGCTCGTGGACGTATTGAACAGTTCAATAAGAAATATGGCATGAAATAGAACAGGAAATGTGGCAGATAAGGTTGAGGTTGTGAAATCTCAACCTTTTTTACGATTGAGCGCGAGATCGCAGCCGCTGGTCTGGCGTGCATCAAGGAGGGAGCATGAGTTATTCTGGAATAGGCGGACAGGCTGTGATGGAAGGCGTTATGATGAAAAACGGCAGCCGGTATGCAGTAGCCGTCCGTAAGCCTGATGGAGACATTGTTATGGAGGCTGAGGAATATCAGGGAATTCTGGCAGGTAAAAAGATCGGGACGCTTCCTTTTATACGTGGCGTCATAAATTTTATAGATTCCCTGATACTTGGCATGAAGACGCTGAACTATTCCGCCTCTTTCTATGAAGAGGATGAAACGGACGATAGCGGGTCAAAAAATCGCAGAAAAGAAAAAGAAAATGATCAAAAAGGCCGGGATCAGAAAAAAGAGTCTGCCATGACGGGGATTACAATGGCAATTTCTATGGCTGCGGCCATTGTAATTTTTATGCTGATACCGTATTTTATTTCCAGCCTGTTTGCAGAGGTTATCGTCTCGCGCATTTTACTGTCGCTGCTGGAAGGCGGAATACGGCTGGCGGTGTTTTTGGGATATATTCTGCTGATTTCGCGGCTGAAGGAAATTCAGAGGGTATTTATGTATCACGGTGCAGAGCATAAATGCATAAATTGTATTGAACAAGGGTTAGAATTAAACGTTGAAAATGTAAGAAAAAGCTCAAGGCTGCATAAGCGGTGCGGTACCAGCTTTTTATTCTTGGTTATGTTTATCAGTATTATTTTCTTTTTGTTTATTCACACGGATTCCGGCGTTATGCGCATTATGGCAAGGCTTATTATGGTGCCGGTGATCGCAGGGTGTGCCTATGAGTTTATCCGGCTGGCGGGCAGGAGCGAGAGCGCGCTGGTCCATCTGCTCAGCATGCCGGGCATGGCGCTGCAGAGGATGACGACAAAGGAGCCGGATGATTCCATGATTGAGGTCGGAATTGCCTCTGTTGAGGCTGTGTTTGACTGGAAAGAATTTTTGAAAAAAGAGTCTGTGCCGCGGCCGGGTGCAGAAAAGCTTTAAGAAATTTTAGATGGAGGGATTGCATGACATATTGCGAAGCGACAGAGTGGGGCAGAGAAGCGTTGGCGCAGGCAGGTGTCGAAGAAGCCGGGCTGGATGCCTGGCTGCTGCTTGAGACAGTCTGTAAAATCAACCGTACGTTTTATTATTCCCATATGGAAGAAGCTATGACTACGGAACAGCAGTCTGAATATGAGATTGCTATCCGTAAGCGCGCGGAGCGCATTCCGCTGCAGTATATTACTGGCGAGCAGGAGTTTATGGGGCTGAATTTTAAAGTAAACTCCAATGTGCTGATTCCAAGGCAGGATACGGAGACGCTGGTAGAAGAAGCGCTGAAAATCTGCCAGCCGGGTATGCGTCTGCTAGATCTGGGTACAGGCTCTGGCTGTATTGTAATCAGTCTGATGAAAAATGCGCACGGCATGGAGGCGGCCGGCAGCGATATATCCAAGCAGGCGCTCTTGGTAGCAAAGGAAAATGGCAGGACACACGAAGTAGATGTTGACTGGGTGCGCAGCAATTTATTTGAAAATATCAACGGACGGTTTGACTTAATCGTGTCTAACCCGCCTTATATCGCACAGGCGGATATTTTGGAGCTGATGCCGGAGGTGCGTGATTTTGAGCCGGTAGGGGCACTGGACGGGGGCGCAGACGGACTGGATTATTACAGGCAGATTATTGCAAAGGGCAAGAATTATTTAAATAAGGACGGATACTTATATTTGGAAATCGGGTATAATCAGGGGCCGGCAGTCACAAATATGATGTGCGCAGCAGGCTATCGGGATGTGTCCGTCATAAAGGACATGGCACATCATGAACGTGTAGTCAAAGGACGCGCATAATAGAATGCTGTTTCGGAACGCCGTTTTTATATAGAAGAATGTGCATGAAACAATGCCGTCTTGTAATTGGAGGAAGAATATGTTTGATAGATTAGAGGATTTGTTGCTTCGTTATGAGGAAATCATGAATCAGCTGAGCGAGCCGGATGTGGCAAATGACACGGGCAGGTTCCGCAGGCTGATGAAGGAGCAGAGTGATCTTGCGCCGATCGTAGAAGCATATCGGAACTATAAACAGGCAAAGCAGGACATGGAAGACAGTCTGGCGCTTTTAGAGGAAGAATCCGATGAAGAGATGCGAGAGCTGGCAAAAGAAGAGCTGAATGATGCCAAAGCTAAAATCAGCGGGCTGGAAAATGAGCTGAAAATTCTGCTGCTGCCAAAAGACCCGAATGATGAAAAAAATGTAATCGTAGAGATCCGTGCAGGTGCAGGCGGAGATGAAGCTGCATTGTTTGCGGCAGAGATTTACCGCATGTATGTGCACTATGCGGAGAGCTGCCGCTGGAAGGTGGAGACATTGGAAGTAGAAGAAATCGGCATCGGCGGCATGAAGTCTGTGAACTTTATGGTCAGCGGGCAGGGAGCTTATTCCAAGCTGAAATATGAATCCGGTGTACATCGCGTACAGCGTGTGCCGGAGACCGAGTCTCAGGGACGTATCCATACATCTACGATTACGGTTGCAGTTATGCCGGAGGCAGAAGAAGTCGATGTCCAGATCGATGAAAAGGATATCCGTATCGATGTCATGCGGGCTTCCGGAAACGGCGGGCAGTGTGTCAATACGACAGACTCGGCAGTCCGCCTGACCCATTATCCGAGCGGAATTGTGATCTACAGCCAGACGGAAAAGTCGCAGCTGCAGAATAAAGAAAAGGCATTTGCGCTGCTGCGTGCAAAACTGTATGATCTGGAGCTGCAGAGGCAGCAGGATGCTGAATCAGAGGCCAGACGCAGCCAGATCGGCACGGGAGACCGTTCCGAGAAAATACGTACTTATAATTTCCCGCAGGGACGTGTCACGGATCATCGGATCAACCTGACATTGTATAAGCTGGATAAGATTTTAAATGGAGACATACAAGAGATTCTGGATGCATGTATTGCAGCAGATCAGGCAATGCGCCTGAGCAGGCTGAATGAAGAATAAAATATCCCGAAAAGGCACTGCATTAAGGATGAAACGTTTGGTTTCTGCCTGGTGCAGCGCCTTTTTTATATTCTGCGCAGAGCTGACCGGCTTGAAGAGCGTGGAAGAAAATGTTATAATATTACAAGCTGCTATATTGTGAAAGGGTCAGATGAAATGCGAAGGGAGTTAAAATGAAATATTTGCGGACGCTGGCGGGAATGTCAATTGTTTTTGTCATTGTTTTTATGGTTATTGCGCTGTTCCGGTATCAGCATGATGAAGATATGTCTATGCTGCCTAGCCAGTTTGAGGTATCTGGCAGTTTGGACTGGAGCATGGCAGTGCTGGAGGGCAGAGCGGACTCGGGTTTTGAGCTTGCGCCTCACGAGAGCATTCGCCTGATGTATGAAGACGCGGAAAAGCAGGGAAAGAGCAGCCGGATCGAGCTGCCATATGAAGGTACGAGCGGTGCGGGAGATATTGTTGTCTATGTCACCGAGCTGTTCAATGACTATGAAGGCATGACACTGAGCTTTTCCACTGTGGATTCTGCGGTACGTGTAGTTTTAGATGATGAGGTCTTATACGAATACGGCACAGGTGAGGGGGACGGCACCGTCCCGTCGGGTATATATGAACACTTTATCGATATGCCGAATACGATGCAGAACGGAGAATTTTGGATTGAGCTTGTCTCCCAAAAGCCGGATGCGGCGGCATCGCTTGAATACCTTGTTTTAAAAAATCGTGATGTAACATATATCGGGATTGTCGGGGGCAGCATTGCGGATATCGGCTGCTGCCTGCTGCTCGTTATTATATCGATTCTTATGTTTGCGATTGCAGCAGTCAGACGCTATACACGCCAGCCAGCAAGGGGAGAACTGTTTATGGGCTTTGTCGGACTGGCTGCAGGGACTTTTTATTTTATTGAGACAGATACGCTGAGTATATTTTATGGGGTGTATGAAGCATATGAAATACAGGAATATTTAGTGCTGTTAATCCCCTTGTTTTTGGCGCTTTATTATGAGCGGGCACTGCATGGAGTGTATCCAAAGCGTTTTGCCGTCCTTTTGGCAGCGATTGCTATAAATGCAGCGGCTCAGATTCTGCTGCAGCTTCTGGGCATATGGCAGATGCATGAAATGATCGGCATAACCGCAGTGTTTGTAAGCGGTGTCTGTGTGGCGGCGATTGTGAGCCTGATACAGTTTGCGTATCAGAACCGGAGCTTTCAGGCGCTGTTATCTGTTCTGGCAGTAGTGATCCTGCTGTCAGGAGGCGCTGCACACATTATTTTGAATTTGTTAATCGGAAGGATTCCAGGCAAAACAGCAAGCCAGTATGGGATGACTGTATTTGGATTGATTATGTCTATCGTACATATTATGCAGCTGTCAAAAGAATACCGGATCAAGGTAGAGGAAAATGCGTGCCTGCTGCAGCAAAAAGTAAAAGAGGCCGAGCAGCAGAATATACGGCTGGCAAAGGCGAAAGAAGAAGCAGATGCGGCCAGGCACGAAGCGATGGCTGCGAATGAGGCAAAAGGAAAGTTTCTGGCTCATATGTCCCATGAGATACGTACGCCGATCAATGCGGTGCTTGGCATGGACCAGATGATACTGCGTGAGTCAAAGGAGAAGGCGGTCAAAGAATATGCCATGGACATTTATACTGCCGGGCAGACGCTGCTGTCCTTGATCAATGACATACTGGATTTTTCAAAGATCGAATCCGGAAAAATGGAAATTGTGCCGGTCGAGTATGAGATCAGCAGCATGCTCCACGATCTGATCAATATGGCGCTGCAGAGGGCGGAGGGAAAAGACCTGAAGCTGGAAGTAGAGATAGATCATCAGATTCCATCCAGGCTGTACGGGGATGATGTGCGCATACGCCAGGTCATTACAAATATATTGACAAATGCTGTTAAATATACGCATGAAGGGACTGTGTGGCTGCGGGTAAAAAGCAGCCGGGATGAGGCTGGTATGGTAAAGCTCCGCGTGGAAGTAGAAGATACCGGCATAGGAATCAAAGAGGAAGACCTGCCGAAGCTGGCAGCAGAGTTTGAGCGGATAGAAGAGGATCGAAACCGCAATATCGAAGGCACCGGGCTTGGCATGAATATTACGATCCAGCTGCTGTCGCTTTTAGGCAGCAGGATGCAGGTCGAAAGCGTATACGGAAAAGGATCAAAATTCTATTTTGACTTAGAGCAGAAGATCATTGATGATACGCCGGTCGGAGATTTTCGTGCCAAGGTGCGCCAGGCAGCAGAGGATTTTACCTACAGTGCAAAACTGTATGCGCCGGAGGCGGAAATACTTGTGGTAGATGATAATGCCGTGAACCGCAAAGTGCTGCGCAATCTCTTGAAGGAAACACAGATTCAAGTGACCGATGCGCAGGGCGGTGCAGAATGCCTGGAGCTTGTGCGGCATAACCGCTATGACGTGATTTTTTTAGATCATATGATGCCCGAGATGGACGGCGTGGAAACGCTGCATTATATGAAGGCGATGGACGACTATCCATGCAAGGATACGCCGGTCGTCGTATTGACTGCAAACGCTGTATCAGGGGCAAAGGAGAAGTATCTGCAGGAGGGCTTTGACGGCTTTTTATCAAAACCGATTGTCCCGGAAAAACTGGAGCATATGCTAAAAGAGATGCTGGCGGATCATCTGTTAAAAGAAGCGCCGGCTGATCCGGCAGACGCGGACGGCCCAAACGGAGCGGATACAAAGCAGATGTATGATCTAATGGAGCAGCTGCCGCAGGTTGACGGCCTGGACTGGCAGTATGCCTGGATGCATCTGCCGGATCTGGAGCTGCTGGAATATACTGTCAAAGAATTTTATGCCCAGATTGATTCGGCAGCAGACCGGCTGGAAGGCTTTTACAGACAGATGGACGGGCAGGAGGCGGGTACGGAACATGGCCTGGAGCAGTACCGGATTCAGGTACATGCGATGAAGAGCCTTGCGGCAACAATTGGGATAATGCCGCTGTCTGGTGTCGCCAAGATCTTGGAATATGCGGCAAGAGATGGTAAAACAGAGGTCGTAAGATCGATTACGCCGGCCTTTTTAGAAGAGTGGCGCAGCTATCGGATGAAGCTGCATGGAGTTTTCGGCATAGAGACAGAGGTAAAAAAAGAAGTGAAGGATTATTCTGTTATGCAGGCATTGGTAGAGATGGTCCGCCTCAGCATGCAGGAGCTGGATATTGATCAGGCTGATGAGCTGATTGGCAGGCTGCGGGCGTATGAGTACCCGGAAGAAATGGGGCAGAATATCCAAAAGCTCGCAGAGGCGGTAAATAATCTAGACCCGGAAGAAACGGATCGTGCAGCGGATCTGCTGACCGGCCAGATGGAGCAGGCGGCGGATCACAGCCAGCGTCAGCAGTGTGTGCAGAATGAGCAGTTATAGATAAATAAAGGAGAAGGAAATGAAAAAGATTTTATTGATCGGAAAGCTGAATAGTGTAGTAAACGAAACAAACAAGTTTTTGTCCCAATATTTTCACGTACAGCTTTGTTCGGAAAATGCGAATGTCTTGGATGGGATGCTAAAGATTGTAAATCCTGATTTAGTTTTAATCAGCTTAATCGGCGCGTATGATATCGATACGTCGATCTTTTATATGCTGAGCGATAAGTATGCGCAGACACCGATACTGACGATCGGCACAAAGGAAGAAAGCAGCACGTTTTTTAAATATTATGAAGACGGACAGTTTGAGAACCTGATCCGTCCGGTGGAAAATACAGTGATTCTAAACGCTGTTTGCAGGCGTCTCGGACTAGATGAGAAGGAAGTAGAAAGGGAGGCTGCAGAAGAAAGAGAAAAAAAGGCGCATTCGGGAAAGAAGCGGATCTTAGTCGTAGATGATAACGGCACGACGCTGCGTACAATGAAAGCCATGCTGGAGGATAAATACGAAGTAGCGGTAGCGATTTCCGGCGCACAGGCCATGACTTCGATTGGAAAAAAGAGGCCGGATTTAATTTTGCTGGATTATGAGATGCCGGTCTGCGACGGCAGGATGACGCTTGAGATGATACGTGCAGATGAAGAGCTGCAGAGCATCCCGGTTGTATTTCTGACAGCTATTAACGACCGGGCAAATATAGAGGCGGTTTTAAAGCTGAAGCCGGCGGGATATTTTTTAAAGCCGGCGGTCAAAGACAAGCTGCTTGTGGAGCTTGAAAAAATACTAAACAATGGAGAATAAATATGTCGCTGCAATTAATTCTGGGTAATTCTGGCAGCGGTAAGTCCACCTGGCTGTATGAGCATGTGATCGAAGAGGCAGGCAGGCACCCGCAGAAAAAATTTTTGTTTTTAGTCCCGGAGCAGTTTACGATGCAGACGCAGAAGGAGTTTGTAGACCGCCATCCGGCGCATTCGATCTTAAATATTGACGTATTGAGCTTTCAGCGGCTTGCCTATCGTGTGTTTGACGATCTGGGCATGCTGGATTTTGTAGTACTGGAGGAAACCGGAAAAAATCTGGTGCTGCGCAAGGTCGCTGCCCAAAAGGAGCGTGAGCTTTTTGTGCTCGGCGGGAATATCCGAAAGACCGGGTATATCAGCGAGATGAAGTCACTGCTGTCCGAGCTGGCCCAGTATCATGTGGCGCTGGAGGATTTGGAACAGGTGCGGGATGCGCTCGAGCAGAAAAATGCGCTCTGGTATAAGCTGAACGATATATTGACACTGTACAAAGGCTTTGGTGAGTTTTTAAAAGGACGCTATGTGACGGCGGATGAGATTATCTGTCTGTTGACAAAGGCAGCGCCGGAGTCAGAGCTTCTGCGTGACAGCATCGTGGTTCTGGATGGGTATACTGGCTTTACTCCGGTGCAGAACGAGTTTTTGGAAGAGCTGATGCCGCTGGCACACTCTGTACAGGCGGCGCTTACTATGGATGACAGCGAGCCGTTTTACGGCAGCCTGGATCTGCAGGATCTGTTTTATTTAAGCAAAAAAACAATCCAGTCACTATATGAGATCGCAAAAAGGCAGCAGGTAGAGATTTTAGACCCGGTGCTTTTAGGAGACGGGCGCAGCAGGCGGTATGAGCATGCACCGGCAATCTATCATTTAGAGCAGAACCTGTTCCGGCGCCGCCCGGCAAAATACAGCAGCGGGCAGGAGGAAATCCGCATATGCAGCCTGTTCCAGCCCAAAGATGAGCTGCATTATGTGGCAGGGCAGATTCGGAAACTGGTTTCAAGCGGCAGCTGCCGCTATATTGACATCGCAGTTGTTACCGGAGACGTACCGTCATATGCGAACTATGCAGAGGAAATCTTTGAACTGTATGAAATACCGCTGTTTATAGACCAGAAAAAAAATATACTGTTTCATCCGATGATCGAGCTGGTACGCGCAGTGTTGGAAATGGAGACATCGGACTATTCTTATGAAAGCGTTATGCGGTTTTTAAAAAGCGGGCTGAGCGGCATAGACCAGGAAGAAATTGACCTGTTCGAAAATTATCTGCTTGCATATGGCATACGGGGGTTTGGCGGCTATAAAAAAAGCTGGGTGCGGCCTGCGCCGTGGCTGGAGGAGGCAGAGCTGGGCAGGCTGAATGAGGTAAGACAGGCATTTGTAGACCAGTTTACTCCGTTTCATACGGTGTTTCATACAAAAAAGGCCGACGTGCGGGATATGACGACAGCATTATATGAGCTGCTTGTATCGATAGGGCTGAGCGGGCTTATTGACCGGCAGAAGGAGCTGTTTGAATCACAGGGCATGCTTGCACAGGCAAAAGAAAATGAGCAGATCTATGGAATTGTTATGGATCTTTTTGACAAGCTCGTAGAACTGCTGGGCAGTGAGCAGGTATCGATAAAAGAGTATGCACAGATTTTGGACGCAGGCTTTGAGGCGTCCAAGGTAGGCATTATTCCGCCCGGCTATGACAGGGTGCTGTTTGGAGATATTGAGCGTACGAGGCTGGAGCAGATCAAGGTCTTATTTTTTATCGGGGTAAATGACGGCATTATACCTAAAAATGAATCTTCCGGCGGCATTCTCAGCGAGTTTGAGCGGGAAAAGCTGGCAGGCTATGATCTGTCGCTGGCACCGACAGCGCGGGAAAAGGCATTTATCCAAAAGTTTTATCTGTATTTAAATATGACCAAGCCTTCGGAACGTCTGTATATGACCTATTCGCAGTCCGGGCAGGACGGAGGCACCAGACGCAGGTCATATCTGATCAGTGTGGTCTTGAAAATGTTTCCAAAGCTTTCGGTATGTTCACCGAGGGGGCAGGAGGCGGCAACAGCCAAAAGCAGTATGAATTATTTTTTAAACGGACTGTTGGACATCAAAGAGAATAAGTTAAATGAAGATGATATAAAAGAGGATCATGCGGGAAATTTAAGAGAAAATCATGCAGAAAAAAATCCGGCGAAAGAGGAATGGAAGGCGCTGTATGCCTGGTACATGCAGCATGAGGAATGGGCGCATACCGTATCGGAGTATGTAAAAGCAGCCTTTTATGTGCATAAGGATTCCAGGCTGAGCGCCGAAATCTGCCGCGAGCTGTATGGAAAGGTGCTGGAGCATTCTGTGACACGCCTGGAGCGGTTTGCCAGCTGTGCCTTCTCGCATTTTCTCCAGTACGGGCTTCTGCTGTCGAAAAGGCAGATCAGTGAATTTGAACCGGTGGATTTTGGCAATATCCTGCATGAGGCATTGGAGCAGTATGCAAAGCGGATGCAGGCCGCGGGGGATGACTGGTTTCATGTTACGCCGCAGCACCAGCAGCAGTATGCCAGGGAGGCGCTCAATCAGGCGATAGCGGCCTGTCCCAATGCAGCGCTTGCTGACGGGGAGCGCAATATTTATCTGGTGCGGCGTATGGAAAGAGTGTTAAACAGGACAGTAGAGGTCTTGGGCTGTCAGATTAAAAGCGGCTGCTTTGTGCCGGAAAATTATGAGGTGTCGTTTCAGTATGTCAATCAGCTGGAGGCAGTCAATTTTTCGCTCAGCGAAGAAGAGAAGATACGTTTAAGGGGCAGGATCGACCGCATGGATCTGTGGGAGCGGGAAAAAGAGGCATATGTCAAGGTTATTGACTATAAGTCAGGCAGTACGAGCTTTCAGCTGCTGTCGATCTATCATGGGCTGCAGCTGCAGCTGGTCGTATACCTGAATGCAGCCATGGAGCTGCTGCACAGGAAATATCCTGCAAAGAACATACGTCCGGCGGGCATTTTTTATTATCATATCGACGATCCGATGCTGGATGACGACGGCGAAGAGCTGTCGGAAGAAGAGATCAGGCAGCAGATTATCGCAAAGCTGAAGCTGGACGGATATGTGAACTCCGACCCGCAGGTATACCGTGCGATGGATAAAAATATGCAGTCGTCCTCTGCCATACTGCCCATAACGGAAAATAAGGACGGGACGCTGCGCAAAAATTCAAAGGCTGTTTCCGAGCAGCAGTTTGGCGTGATCTCGGATTATGTCAGCAGAAAGATCTCGGAGCTGGGCAGGCGCATGATGCAGGGCGAGATCGCGGTAAATCCATATGAGCTGGACGGCCGCACGCCGTGTGGGTATTGTCCGTACCAGAGCGTATGCGGATTTGACCTCAGGATCGACGGATTTGAGTACCGCAGGCTGCCCAAGTTTGATCAGGCAGCCAAGATTATAGAAAAAATGGATGAAAAGATGGATGAAAATAAGAATTAAGGCAGGTATATATTTGTGGGTTTTTCGTGGACGAAAGAACAGAAACAGGTAATCGAATTAAGAAACCGCAATCTTTTGGTAGCGGCGGCGGCAGGCTCCGGCAAAACAGCCGTACTCGTAGAGCGCATTCTATCCAAGGTACTGGACAAAGCGCATCCGGTAGATATTGACCGTATGCTGATTGTTACTTTTACAAAAGCAGCGGCAGCAGAAATGCGTGAACGTGTCAGCAGCGCGATTGAAAAACGTATGGAGCTGGAGCCGGATCATCCTAGCCTGCAGCGGCAGTATACGCTTGTGCATAATGCGCAGATTACTACAATCGACAGCTTCTGCCTGTATGTCGTGCGCAATTATTTCCAGACGATCGGGCTGGAGCCTTCCTTTCGGATTGCAGACCCAGGCGAGCTGGAGCTGATCAAGGCGGATGTGGCCGAGGCAGTTATGGAGCAGCATTACCAGCAAAAATCCGAAGGCTTTCTGCAGCTGGCAGACCGTTATGCGACGGCAAAAAGTGATGCTGCGCTGGTAAATTTTATGCTGCGTCTGTACGAATTTTCACAGAGCTATCCGTGGCCGCAGGAATATCTGGAATCTTTGGCAGACCATTACCGTCTGGAGGATGAAGAACAGTTAAACAGCCAGCCGTGGATGCAGGGGCTGCTGCGGTATTTGGGATTTATTACCGCAGATTTAAAAAAACAGATGGAATATGCCAAAACGCTTTGTGAGGATTACGACGGGCCGGGGATGTATCTGGCAGCGGTGCAGGATGACTTGTCACTGTTAGAGGATCTGGCCGGCTGCAGCAGTTTTGAGCAGTATGGCAGCAGGCTTTCCGGCCTCAAGTTTACGAAGCTGGGCGTTAACCGCAGATACGAAGGCAGCGTAGAAAAGCAGGAACGGGTCAAAAGCCTGCGCAAGGTGATGAAGGATACACTGGGGAGCCTGGCAGACGCTTATTTTTATCAGGACAGCGGGCGTATGCTTTTAGACCTGCAAAAAATACTGCCGGATGTGGAGGCGCTGGCGGAGCTGGTGCAGTCCTTTTCCATGGCATATCAGGCAGAAAAATCGGAAAGAAACCTGCTTGATTTTTCGGATATCGAGCATTTTGCATTAAAAATACTGATTGATGAACAGACAAAGGAGCCGACAGCTGCTGCCAGAGAGCTGCGTGAAATCTATGAAGAAATTATGATCGATGAGTACCAGGACAGCAATTATGTGCAGGAGACGATTCTAAGGGCTGTTTCACGTGAGGAGCTGGGGCAGAACAATATCTTTATGGTCGGGGATGTAAAGCAGAGTATTTACCGGTTCCGCCTTGCGAGACCGGAACTGTTTATTGAAAAATATAAAACTTATACAACGGATGAAAGCGAGAGGCAGAAAATCGACCTTCATCAAAATTTCCGCAGCCGGAGCGAGGTGCTGGACAGCGTTAATGAGATTTTTTATAAAATCATGCACGAAGATCTGGGAAATGTAGAGTACGATGCGCAGGCTGCACTGTATGTGGGTGCCTCGTATCCAAAGCCGGATACTAAAAATGCTTTTATCAGCGAGCTTCTGCTGGCACAGGCCTCTGCGGAAGAGCTGGCAGAAGCAGAAATAGACGACTGGCAGCAGCTAGAGGCGCGGATGGCAGCAGCGCGTATCCATGAGATGATGGAGACGCAGCTGGTTACGGATAAGCAGACAGGCGAGCTGCGCAGGCTTAATTACCGTGACATAGTTATATTATTAAGAAGCATTACAGGCTGGGCGGATACGTTTTTGAAGGTCTTTACCGAAGCAGGCATTCCGGCATATACGACATCCCAGACCGGGTATTTTGGAGCAGTAGAAATACAGACGATACTGAGCATGCTGTCTATTTTAGACAATCCGCTGCAGGATATCCCGCTGGCAGCAGTGCTGGCCTCTCCGATCGGGAGGCTTACAGGCGAGGAGCTGGCACAGATCAAAGCAGGCAGCAGGGAGCATTTCTTTTTTCTGGCGCTGCTGGACTATGCGGCGGATGAAGCGGCTTCTTCCGGGCCTGCCGGGCGTAAGGTGTCCCGTTTTTTGGAAACGTATCAAAAGCTGCGCAGCATGACGTCATATACGCCGATTCATCAGCTGATACAGACCGTTCTGGAAGAAACCGGCTATGCGTCCTACATTCAGGCCATGCCCGCAGGCAGGCAGCGCCGTGCCAATGTAGACATGCTTTTGGAAAAAGCAATTGCATATGAAAAGTCGAGCTATAAGGGGCTGTTTCATTTTGTACGCTATATCGAAAAGCTGAAAAAATATGAGATTGATTTTGGAGAAGCCGATATTACCAGCGAAAACGAAGACGTCGTGCGCATAATGAGCATTCATAAAAGCAAGGGACTGGAGTTTCCGGTTGTATTTGTCTGCGGAATGGGCAAACAGTTTAACAGGCAGGATGTCCGAAACAGGCTGATCCTGCACCCGGAGTACGGGATAGGCTTAGATTATATCGATGCAGAGAAACGGATTCGAAAGCCGGGATTTATCAAAAAGGTTTTGGAAAATGAAATCGGCATGGACAATCAGGGGGAAGAGCTCAGGGTTTTGTATGTAGCGCTGACCCGCGCAAAGGAAAAGCTGATTATGACAGCAGCCGTTAAAGAAGAGCCAAAGCAGGCAGAGGCTTCACATGGGGAAAGCCCGATGGGGTACTTTGCCAGATCGCATGCCGCAAGCTGTTTAGACTGGGTATATCCGATTGTCAGCACAAACCAGGCAGGCAGTTACCGTATGCGTGTATACCATACACAGGATATACAGCTTCAGGAAACGGTAGAGGCAGCAGCCGGGCAGCTGGATTTGGTGCAGCTTTCGCAGCTGTATAAGACAGCTGACCAGAAGCTGTATGAAGAACTGGATCAAAAGCTTTCATGGAAGTATCCTTACGAAGGGGATACCGATTTAAAGACAAAAATCTCCGTATCCGAGCTGAAGCACCGTCATCAGCTTATATTAGAAGAAGCGCAGCCGCAGGAAGAGTGGTTTGCGCCAAAGCGTGAAAGCGAAAGCATGATACCGGCCTTTATGCGTACACAGGCACAGCAGGAAAGCCGGGGCGCGCTGCGCGGAAGTGCCGTCCACAAGGTCATGGAAGAAGTTGATTTCATACAGAGCATGCGCAGCGATGACCGCATGGCAGATATACGCAGCCAGATCGACAATATGCTCTTAGAAGCCCGCATTACGCAGGATATGAAGCAGCTGGTAAGCCCGTATATGCTGGGACGTTTTTTGGAAAGCCCATTGGCAGAGCGTATGGCGAAGGCGCAGGAAAAAGGCACGCTGCACAAAGAACAGCCGTTTGTGATGGGCATACCCGCCTCCAGAGTCTATGAAAAAGCAAGCGAGGAGCTGATTCTGATTCAGGGAATTGTGGATGTATACTGGGAAGAAGACGGCAGGCTGGTGATTCTTGATTATAAGACAGATTCGGTAAAGGAGCCGGAGAAGCTGGCCGAGCGTTATGCCGTACAGCTGGATCTATATGCAGAGGCGTTAGAAAAGGCGACTGGAAAGCCGGTGAAAGAAAAAATTATATATTCATTTTATTTACAGAGGGAAATTCTGATAAAATAATATAAGATCAGGCAGAGGATTTTAAACGTTTCTGCAATATTGTATGATAAATATAGGAAGGAAGAGATATGCGTATTATATTAGCTTCAGCGTCACCCAGAAGAAAAGAGCTGCTTGCAAAACTATTTGCAGAATTTGAGATCATGGCAGCAAATGGGGAAGAGCACTGCACAAAAGAGCTGCCAGAGGACGTCGTATTGGAATTGGCAGGCCGGAAAGCGTATGAGGCAGAACAGGGCCTATGCGGCCTGCGGGACGATTATCTGATAATCGGCGCGGATACGGCGGTCGCCTGTCAGGGGAAGATTTTAGGCAAGCCTAAGGATGAAAATGATGCTGTAAATACGCTGCGCATGCTGTCAGGAAACCGTCATCAGGTCTATACAGGTGTCACAGCGGTCCTGATGCAGCACGGCAGGCGTCAGTGTATTCATTTTTGTGAGTGCACAAATGTCACCTTTTATCCGATGTCTGATGCAGAAATCAAAGATTATGTCAGTTCCGGTGAGCCTATGGATAAGGCGGGCAGCTATGGCATACAGGGAATCGGCGGACGTTTTGTTGAAAGCATTGAGGGCGATTATAATAATGTGGTGGGACTTCCTGTGGCAAAGTTATATCAGGAGTTAAAATCTTATCTTTCATATTAGGAGCTTTATTATGGCAGGCGGGATTTTTAATGACCTGGAGTTTTTGTTAAAGGGAAATTACTTTTCCTGATTGAAGCAGGAAATGATTCCGTTTGCCAGAGAAGTAATGGTTGGAAATTATTTTTTAAATAAATCAGAATGTGTTCCTGTTCTGTCAAGCATTAATTCATCATTTTCAATTCGATAGATCAATAACCAATCAGGTGTAATGTGGCATTCTCTTTTTCCGCCAAAATTGCCTTTTAAATCATGGTCTTTATTTTGGGGCGGTAATGCTGTTGGTATTCTTAATATATTCACAATGTCATACAGCAGATTTAAATTATAATTTCTTTTTTGGCATAGTTTTAAATCTTTTTTAAATTTTGTCGTAGATGATAGCTTTAACATTTCATTCCTCCAACAGCATATGAAAGAAATCCTCTGTAGAACCAGTGAAACGCTGTCCTGTTCCGTTTTCGAGCATTTTGTCACCCTCATTTATGGCAGCTATTGTTTCGTCGTTTGGGATATCTGCAAATCCGGTTAAATTTTCTAATATACCAACAACATAAACCATTTTTTCTTCATCGATTATATTTAATAGCTGTATTGCTTTTTCACGATTACTCATTAATTTGTGTCCTTTCTTTCAATTCAGGCAGCAGATCACTACATCCTGCGCTCTGCTGCCTGCTGGCAAATACTTAGTACTAAGCATGGGCAGTCTTTATTTAAAGCGTATATTATTATTCGTATGCTATTTAAGACGGAATACAGAGAGTATATCAAGCTCTTTATACGCCGCAATCCGTTCAGCTGCGTCCTGCCAGGTAAACTGGGAACAGATAAAATCAAGGTCGGACTGGATTCGTTCTATTTCACGCTGAATCTGCGGGAGCTTGGACAGATCATCCTTACAGCTGCGCAGATAGTAGTCGGGCAGAAGCGCACATGCGATTACGCCTGTTTCGGCGTCGCTGTTTTTAGGACCGCCGCTCAGCAGCCTTAAATGGCTGTCAATGTAGAGGTTCAGCTCTGTCAGGGTCAGCAGGCCGTTCAAATCAAAGGCCTGGATCGGTGCGCTGTTTGGAACATCCACCTGTCTGGTCATATCTGTAAAGCACTCACTGTCGCCTAAATCGTACAGCTCGTTGCATACATCAAAAAGGAACTGGTATTCTTCCTGCGAGATCGGCTCTTGAAAGGAACGGAACATCAAGTCTACGGCGGTGCCTAATTCGCCCAGCACCTCACAGCCTTCCAGTACGCTGAGGCGGCTGCCTACCTGAACCAGGCGGGATATCGTAAACAGACCCCATATACGAATACGCAGATCGTCTAGATACTGGCCTGCTAACTGCTCGATTTCTTCGGGAATCTGGTTTGTCAGCAGAGGGAGTTCTTCCAGCTCGCCAATCCGGTCGGAACAATCCTCACGGACAGATTCCTTGACCTGGTCAAAGATATCATCCCGTGAACTAAATATACTGTCAGAACGGCTTAGATACATCATAGCGCGGTTTGGGTCGTCGTTTTTCATACAGTGTACACCCAGGTCATAATAGATTTTGGAGAGTGCGGGCAGGTCTTCACGTTCCTGTGCCTTTGTCAGCCGCTGTTCAAATTCTTCCATATTCCGCGCTGGAATTACATCGTGGAACAGCTGCAGAAGATTTGATAATAATTTAGAAATCATACAGATACCTCTTTTTCATTTGCTGAATAAAATTGTCTTTTGATTTACTGCATAAGGTTATTATAAAGGAAATACTGTTTGTTTGCAAGTTTCGATTTGCCGGCAGCATCAGTAACGTAAATTTTTAAAATTAAAGATTGCGTTTTCGCCTTTTTCATACTATGATAAAATAAGATCCGGTAACAATATTTATGACAAATTCATTAAGCAGATGTAGAAGAGGTATAGGGAAGGAGAACAAAAGATGGAACAGTTTGATGAGGTTTGTTTAAACTATTTTTTGAAGCACCAGTCCCAGTTGTTTCGTGAGAAAGTGGCTTCATCACTTGAAGAGGCAGAGGAGTTTTTAGAAGACTGCATGGCGGTGGTCTGTGACAGCCTGCAGGAGGTAAAAGATTATCTGGATGAGAGCGGGGCAGACATCAGTGATATGAGCTTAAAAGATATTGAAGAAGCCAGTGAGGTGTTTACACTGCCGGATGGAAGATATCTGGTTGTAGAGGTTTAGTGAATGAGAAGAAAAAAAACGGTATCAGCATTGTGTGCGGGACTGCTTCTGGCAGTGGTGTGCACGGGCTGCAGTAAAGGAGATACCCTGCGTGTACCGCAGATTTCAGTCAGGCAGGTGCTGAAAGTAGACGGGCGCAGTTATTCTGCCACAGAGGCAAAAGTATATCTGGCTAATTACCAGAATCTATATGGAACGGTAGCGGGCGTAGACCTGTGGGCACAGGACAGTCAGGCGCAGCCGCTCGAGGAATATATCAAAAATCTGACACTTTCACAGATGACAAAGATTCTCAGCATGGATTCACTGGCAAAAAGCCGTGACATTGCTTTGGAAGAGCCTGAGATCGCCGGCATACAAAAGGCTGCAAAGGCGTATTACGAGTCGCTGAGTGAAAAGGAGCTGGATTATCTGGAAATAAGCGAGGAAGATCTCCAAACATTATACGAAGACTATGCTCTGGCACAGAAGCTATACAAATCGCTGACCGGTGATATAAACAGTGAGGTCAGCGATGACGAAGCACGCATTATGGATGCTATGCAGATTGTAGTATCTGACAAAAAGAAAGCAAAGGCCGTGAAAAAAGCGCTGAATGACGGCGGTGATTTTGCCGCGGTTGCAGGTTCTTATAATGAAGCGGAAGAAGTAAAGATTCAGTTTGGCAGGGGAGAACTGGCACAGGAAGTAGAACAGGCAGCGTTTGCGCTGGATAACGGCGAAGTCTCAAAATGTATTAAAACAGAGGAAGGCTACTGTTATTTATACTGTGTCAATAAATTTAATGAAGAATTGACCGATATCAATAAGCTGAAAATCGTACAAAAGCGTGAGAAAGCAGCGTTTGGAGATGTCTTTGACGCATACAGTAAGACGATTTCCAAAAAACTGTATCAGAAGGCCTGGGATGGGATTGAAATAGAAACATCCGGCGATATTAAAACGGACAGCTTTTTCTCTATATATCAGGAATACTGCGGGGAACTTTTTTAGCGTTCCGTGATTTTTAGGACGCGCTCTAAGGATGGGTATGGCATGAGAGATAAAATACGGGCGCAGCTCCTGCAGCTGGCGGAGCCGGATTATAAGGCTTTTCAGGAAAAACTGCTGCCGGGCGTTACTGACCTGCTCGGTGTGCGTGTGCCGAAACTGCGGGAAATTGCAAAAAAGACAGCAAAAAGCGGTGCATTTGAATATCTTTCGCAGATGCAGGACGTCGATTGGCAGGATGACGGCTGTTATGAGGAAAAGCTCCTGTATGGCATGGTGATAGGTTATGCAAAAATGAATGACAGTGAGCGCAGGCAGTATCTTGAGGCTTTTGTGCCGGTAATCGACAGCTGGGGCGTATGTGACAGCTGCTGCGTTACCTATAAATGGATGAAAAAACAGCCTGCGTATTGGTGGGATTATTTAAACAGATGGATTTTAACAGATACAGAATACGGCATTCGGTTCGGCATCGTATCGATGCTGGATCATTTTGTTGATCAGACTTATATAGAAGAAATATTTCATGTATGCAGCCAGATCCGAAATGAAGGATATTATGCAAGGATGGCTGTAGCATGGCTGATTTCTGTCTGTTTTGTCAGGTTTCCAGAAAAGACCTGTGCATTTTTGGAGAAAGGCACGCTGGATGGTTTTACACATAATAAGTCGATTCAAAAGACCTGTGAGTCTGACCGCGTGTCAAAGGAGTGGAAGGCTTCGGCACGTAAACTGCGCAGGGAAGAACAAAAATAAAAATTCGTATAAAGGCGGTGCAGCGTATGATTGATAAAATCAAAGGGAATGATGTCTATGGTTATGCAGATCAAAAGAAGAGAAAAAATCCGGCTGTAAGAGCATATGAAAATACGCCGGGCCAAAAAGAGGCTGCAGGACATAAAATAGACCAAAAACGCGGCACAGGCAGCATGAAGCAGCCGGAAAAAGGCAGTCAGGGTGTTATATTGGATCTGTCAAGCCAGTCTGGCAGGGAAAAGGCAAAAGCAGCTCAGACGGACGGGGAAGCTTTATCGGGTGTTTTGACGCAGACGCTGCGTAAATTATTTGCACCCGTGATCCGCTGGCTGAAAAATTTCTGGGAATCCGATACCGCAGCGGCAGGGAATGCGGGAAAAATGCGGCCCGGCAGCAATCAGGCAGATGCAGGCGGATTACAGCCGCAGCAGGGTGCGGCCGGCCAGATCGATGCGTCAATGCAGCAGCAGAAAGATGCGGCAGGTATCGATGTAGAAATGTCAGCGGCACAGGGGGCAGCAGAACATACAGCAGGCCAGATACAGGGACAGACAGAAGAAATGGCTCTGACAGCGGAGCAGGGGACAGCAGAATATACTGCCCGGCAGCAGAATGATACAGCGGGCCAGATCAATGCGCCCACACAGCAGGAAACATCAGAATATACAGCGCAGCAGCAGAAAGATGCGGCAGCTGACATACAGGGACAGACAGCAGACGGCAGGTCAGGCGTTCTGGGCACAGCAGCTTCTGATCTGATACAAGGCTCATTGGAACAAGCTGGGGAGGCAGCAGACCTGACCGCACAGACGGCATACGAGATCTTAGAAAGCAGCCGGATCGAAACGGAAGATGACCTGCAGGGGCTGCCGCCATTAGAAGATATCGACGATCTGCCAAAATACGGGGCGATTTCCGATGAAGCCGTCAAATCTGGAAATCTGGAGCAGATCGAGCAGCTGCTGACCAGAAACGGCGCAAGGCAGCTGGCACATAATTCAGACCTGCTGACTTATTATGACAGGCGGGGCAGGCTGATCGAATTAGATGAGACACAGCGCTACCGGGTGCTGCATGGAGATAAAAATGTATTGAAGCTATAAAAAATAAATATATAAAAAACTATAAAATTAAGAAGATATTGGTACAGCAGGCTTCACGTCTTCATTTTGTTTTGTCAGGAAACAAAATGAATATGCACAGCCTGCCGTTTTCATATTCGGCCTTTATAGAGCCGTTCATCTGTTCCACTAATGTACGGGCAATGGTAAGGCCCAGCCCGGTCGAGTTTTCGGCTGATTCTACCGTATAAAAACGGTCAAACAGCTTTGCGGCGAGTACTTTGTTTAGTCTGGAGGCTTTGTTGGCAAATGCGATTGTTCCGTCCTGTGAAAGCGTAATCTCCAGGTCGCCGTCACTGTATTTGATCGCATTGTTTAACAGGTTGGAAAATATGCGCGATACCGCTGACGGATCAATGGATCTTATAATTTTTGTATCCGGCATATGCACAATGGGGCTGATGCCGCGGCTGTTAAGCTCTGCATAAAAGGCGGCAATGCTTTCTTCCAGGATCGTGTTTAGGACGGCGGGCTCGGTGTGTATGCTGCCAGTATCCTTCGGGCCGGTGAGAATGACTGAATAGCTAAACAGCTCTTCGGTCAGGCGTGCCATCAGCTCGGCCCGGCTTTTGATGATCTGGATATAGCTGCATGCTTTCGGCGTATGGCGTTCCAGCTCAAGCAGCTCCAGATATCCTAGAATCGCGGTCAGGGGCGTGCGCAGGTCGTGGGAAATATTTGTCACTGCGTTTTTCAGCTCCATGTCTCCCTGCTGATACTGCAGGCGCCTGTCGCGCAGGATCACCAGCTGTTTATTGATGGAGGCTGCCAGACGCCGCATATGCCTGTCGCGGCTGGAAATATCTATGAGCGTATTGGTATCGGTTATAAGCCTGTCGGCAAATGCCTGTTCTATTTCTGTGATAGACAGCTTGATCAGGTATATTTTGGCTGTCAGGACAGCAGCTGCAAAAAGCGCAGGGCCGAGGAAGGCCCATAACCATATTTCCATAGTGGTCTCCTTTGACTGTATAATTTTACGATATATTTACCGGATATTCTTTTTATGGAAGATGCCGATGCCGCACAAGGAGACGCCTGCAAGGATCGAAATGGAGGAGACGATCATCCGCAGCGGATGTGCGATGCTCAGGTCAAAGATCTGTATGCACTGTCCGGTAGGCAGCACATCCAGCATAAACTGGTAGACTTCCCGTTTTGTCCCGCTGACATAGGAGGGATTTGGGACAGGATCACCAAACTGCATGCCGTCTGCAGTCAGCACAATATTGTCGGTAAATTCCGGCTGGCTCAGTGCATTATACAGCATGAACGCTATGGTCATCAGAATCAAAAATAATACAATAGCCGCAACCGCACACATTGCTTTGTTGGGACAGAGCATTCCGATCAACGTAAAGATGGCGGATAAGGCAGCGGCAGATAAAACGCTGACCAGCAGATAGATATAAACATAGGTTCCCATATGCCAGAAGCCAAGCGTAGGAATGCCGACCAGTGCCCCGGCTAGCCATGCGGTCATAATAAACAGCGTTGCCGATATGCTGATGGCCAGGCTGGATAGATAGATGCAGGTGCGGGAATGCCCGATAATGAGCCTGTTGCGTATGGCACCGTCGCTGTACTCCGTACCCAGATACAGGCTCGTAAATACTGCGCTGAATAAGCCGATTGTAAGCGCATAGTGAAAATAAAACTGATCCAGATGGTACACATAGTCTTTCATTTTGTCAGAAGAAGCCGTCCGGCAGCCGTTTAACATATAGGCAATAGCATAGACCAGCATGGCAGCAGCCAGCAGCCAGAAAATTTTATCACGTCTGAGCCGTAAAAAACCGGCAGATATTAATTTATTCATTTCGATTACCTCCCACCAGATTCATATAATAGCTTTCCAGGCTTTCGTCATGCTCATGCATGGACAATATTTCGCAGCCTTCCGCAGACAGTGCATTGGATAACTGTGAGACATTTATTTTTGTAAACAGGTCAGCCTGCGTTTCTGACAGTATTTTGTATTCGATGTTTAACGATTCCAGTATGCGTGCCAGCGGTCTGGTGCTGTTTACTTCCAGGCGCGTGCATTTGCGGCACGCGGCGTCCAGCTCAGCCGCGCTGATTTCTTTTACAAGGCGTCCGCTGTCGATAAATCCGTAATGGGTTGCAAATCTGGACAGCTCATCCAAAATATGGCTGGATACAAGTATCGTAATCTGCTGTTCACGGCTGAGCTTTAAGATCAGCTCCCGCATTTCGATAATGCCCTGCGGATCTAGGCCGTTTGCAGGCTCATCGAGTATTAAAAAGTCGGGAGAGCCTGCCAGGGCAATGGCGATGCCGAGGCGCTGGCGCATGCCCAGGGAAAAGTTTTTTGCCTTCTTTTTCCCGGCATGCTCCAGTCCTACGATACGCAGAACGTCAGTCAGCCCGTCCAGAGACGGCAGCCCGAGTATGCGGTACTGCATTTTTAGGTTTTCTTCTGCCGTCATATCCAGATAGACCGCCGGTGTCTCTACGACAGCCCCGATGCGCCTGCGCGAGCGGTTAATGTCGTCTGCCGTATTTTTTCTGCCATAAAGCGTAAAATCGCCGGATGAAGGATGCTGCAGCCCGCAGATTAAGCGGATCAGCGTCGTCTTGCCGGAGCCGTTTCTGCCGACAAATCCGTATATAGCGCCTTTGGGTACATGCATTGTCAGTCCGTGGAGTGCCTGAAAATGCCCATAGCTTTTAGTTAATGCATTCGTTGTTAAAACATAATCCATATATGTGACCTCCTTTGCTTATGCTGGCATTTTAGCGCCAGACCGTAAAGAAAGCAGTAAAGAAAACAGTAAAGAAAATGTAAAGATTTATATAAAAAACAGCAGCTTATAACCGCAGCTTGAACCCGATGCCCCAGACAGCCTCGATGTAATCATGGTCATCCACGGCACGCAGCTTTCGGCGCAGGTTTGAAATATGCATTTTTAAAGAGCTTTCGGTACAGTCAGGCGTATCCATGCTGATCCGGTCTAAAAGCTGGGACTTGGTAATTACCTGTGAGGGATTTCGCATAAGCAGCTTTAAAATCGCGTATTCGGTTCTGGTCAGCCTGACGGGCCTGTCATTCAGCACTGCCGTGTGGGTATCCATATATAAGGAAATATTTCCGCAGGCGAGTGTTCTGGCAGTATCGGCGGCAGCATGGCTGCTTATGCTTAGATGAATGGCAATGCGGGCAAGCAGCTCTTTTGCATGAAAAGGCTTTGTCACATAGTCAACAGCCCCGCCAAACAGCAGCTCGGCTTTATGGTCGCAGTCTGCTTTTGCACTGACGACTATGACCGGGATTCCTTTCAGCAGAGGAAGGACATCCTCTCCGTCAAGTCCCGGCAGCATCAGGTCAAGCAGCACCAGGTCCGGCCTTGTGCTGCCCTGCTTTATATGGGAAACAGCCAGTGCTGCCTCCGTGCCGGAATATGCGCGGGAAACGGCATACCCTTCTTTTGTAAGCAGCTCCTTTAGCATATTTGAGATATGAATGTCATCGTCAATAATTAATATATGTTTCAATACGGCTCATCTCCTTAAAAATTTGTCCTATGATTCGGCACGGCATTTAGTATATCACAAATCAAGGAAATTTTAGCCTTTTCATCTAAAAAAAATACGATAATCACTATATAGCCTATCTTTTAATGAAAATAGAAAATCGATATAATAGTACTTAACATGTGAAGGACAAACCTAAGGAGGAGATTACTATGAGGAACATCATTAACTTGAATCAGGGCTGGTGCTTTAAGCAGGAGGATGCAGGGCTGCCGCAGAGCCTGCCGGCGGACTGGACGTCCGTAGACCTGCCGCATACCTGGAATGCAGTGGACGGGCATGACGGAAACGGCAGCTATGCCCGTAAAAAATGCTGGTATGCAAAGAGCTTTGATACGCCGAAGCAGCCTCTGGAAGGCGGCAGGGTATATGTGGAAATACCGGCTGCAGGACAGCAGGCATCAGTATATGTGAATGGCACTGAGGCCGTATATCACGAGGGAGGTTATTCTACATTCCGCGCGGATATTACGGATCTGTGTAAAGACGAGGGGGAGAACCTGCTGGCAGTTGCCTGCAGCAATGAACATAAAGACAGCGTATATCCGCAGTCAGCGGATTTTACATTCTACGGCGGACTATACCGCGGCGTTAATTTAATCAGCGTGCCGAATGTGCATTTTGACCTGGATTATTATGGCGGGCCGGGGCTTATGGTGACACCGAAGCCTTGTGAGGAGTCCGGCGGTGCGACATTTGAAATGCAGGCATGGGTAAAGAATGCAGATGAGAACTTTACTGTATTGTATACCGTATTGGATGCAGATGGAAACGAGGCTGCTTCAGCCGTACGTCCTGCAGATGATACGAAGGTGACAGTATTTGTGCCGGATGCCGTAAGATGGGAGATTGACCATCCATATCTGTATACAGTCGTAGCTGTACTGCAGAGAAGAAACGAAGCCTATGACGAGATTCAGGTAAAAGCAGGTGTTCGCAGCTTTTCTTGTGACCCGGACAAAGGATTTATTATAAATGGCGTGGAAACACCGCTGCGTGGTGTCAGCCGTCATCAGGACAAGCTGTACAAAGGCAATGCGCTTACAAAAGAGGATCATTATGAAGATGCCCGCATTATTAAAGAGCTTGGGGCAAATACAATACGTCTGGCACATTATCAGCATTCACAGGATTTTTACGATGCCTGTGACGAGTTAGGATTTATTATATGGGCGGAGATTCCGTTTATCAGCGTAATGAATCAGGACCCGGCTGCACATGAAAACTGTATCAGCCAGATGAAAGAACTGATCATACAAAATTACAATCACCCTTCGATCTGCTTCTGGGGCATTTCCAATGAGATTTTAATCGGCGGAATTTCGGACCAGCTGGTAGAAAACCACAAGGAGCTGCAGAAACTGTGTAAAGAACTGGACCCGACACGTCTGACGACAATTGCACATGTATCCATGACTCCGGTGGAAGGCCCGATGCATAAGATCACAGATGTAGAGAGCTATAACCACTACTTTGGCTGGTATGGCGGCAGGATGGAAGACAACGGGCCATGGATGGACAACTTCCATAAAGTGCACCCGGATATCTGCCTCGGACTGTCTGAGTATGGATGCGAGGGCATTATTACATACCATGGCAGCAGTCCGGCATGCAAGGACTACAGTGAAGAATATCAGGCACTGTATCATGAGCATATGGCAAAGGTGCTGGATGAGCGTCCTTGGATCTGGTCCAGCCATGTATGGAACATGTTTGACTTTGGATGCGCGGCACGTGATGAGGGCGGCGTAGCAGGCAGGAATAACAAAGGGCTTGTCACCATGGACCGCAAGACAAAGAAGGACAGCTACTACGTATATCAGGCATACTGGAGCAAATCTCCGGTGCTGCATCTGTGCGGAAGGCGTTATGCACAGCGTGCGGGAGATACGACACAGATCAGGGTATATTCGAACCAGCCGTCGGTAGCCTTGTATATCAATGGAAAGCTGGCAGAGGAAAAGGCTGCGGAAAAGGTATTTGTATTTGACGTGGCACTGGAAGACGGGCTGAATATCGTGACAGCGGCTGCGGGAGATCTGATAGACAGCATGACGCTGGAAAAGGTAGAAAAAGAGCCTTCGATTTATGTACTGCCGGAAGTAAACGAGAGGGCAGAAGGAGTTGCAAACTGGTTTAAGCTCGCAGGCGACTTAGATCTTAGTGCTCCAATGGAATTCCCGGAAGGAAAATATAATATCAAGTATTCTATTGAAGAAATCTCGCATTCGCAGGAGGCTATGGCATTAGTAACAGAAGCAGTCAAGCTCTCGATGAATATGAAGGTAGTTCCGGGAGAAGGAATGTGGGATATGATGAAGAAGATGACGCCGCAGGCTATGTGTGATATGGGCAGCGCTATGGTGCCGGAAGGATTTTTGGAGAGCCTGAATGCGAAGCTGATTAAGATCGACAAAGTATAATGCAGAGGATGTCTTTAAAGTGTATAAAAAACGCAGGGCTGGAGATCATGTTACTGTAGTATGACAAAATTATCTGATTTCACAAAAAGTTCACAGAAATTATTAGCACTCGATATTGACGAGTGCTAATAAAAGTGGTATAACATAGTTGTAACAAAGAACAAGATATTTACGACAGCGCAGCTGCCTATTATAAGAATGGAGGAACGAACTATGTTAATGCCTAGTATTTTTGGAGAAAATTTATTTGATGATTTTTTTAATGATTTTGCCCGTCCGGCAAGATCCCTGATGAGATACGATGCCCCATCCGGCAGCGTTATGCAGACAGACGTAAAAGAAACTGCGGCAGGCTATGAACTGGATATCAACCTGCCGGGCTATAAGAAAGAAGATGTCAAGGCAGAGCTGAAGGAGGGATATCTGACAATCAGCGCTTCTAAGAATGAGGATAGCGGAGAGAAAGACGAAAATGGAAAATATATCCGCAGGGAGCGGTATTTTGGCTCATGCAGCAGAAGCTTTTATGTAGGCAGTGCGGTGACACAGGAGGAGGTCAGGGCCAGATTTGAAGACGGTATTTTAAAAGTAACAGTTCCTAAGAAGCTGGCTAAGCCGGAAGTCGAAGAGAGCAGATATATTGCGATTGAGGGATAAAGAAAAAGCACGAAAAATACTTCTGAATAAACGATAAAGGGTTGGGGCTTTGCAGAATGATTGTTCTGCAAAGCCCTGGTTTTTTTGCAAAATTTGATACGGAACAGAAAATAAATTGATTTTATGGGATGGGAGTGCTAAAATAGGTTTGAGCAAGGCGATTATGGTGGATGGATAAATATATATTATGAAGAAGAAAAACGATATACATGTTATTGTGATCATTGTGCTGTTGATTTTGCTGGCAGCATGCGGCTGGCTGTTTGCGCGTGGGGTCCGCAGAGAGCTGCGGATGAATTCCATTGAAATTATAAAAGAAAATACACGTCAGGGAGCAAATACGGTAAATATACAGATTGCAAAAGATTTTGCGGAGCTTGGGAGGATCAAAAAGGTCTTAGCAGAGGCAGGCGTAGACGGGCTGAAAGAAACAGCAGGATTGTGTGCTATGATGGAGCCTGATGTGATCGTGTATCTGCCTGCCGGCCAAAATCCAAATAAAGATATCGGGCGGCTGAATAATGCGGCAGGCAATTTTCAAAGAGCAGCACAGCTTGATGAAACGATCTGTAGTTTTTTAGATGAAACAGAAAAGGAACGGGGAATTGCTGATTCGCATGTGAACAGTATGACAGGGGAAAATGTATTCTATATATTTGAACGGACTGTCCTGGCAGATATCGGCACGGGATATCTGGTAAAGGAGTACCGTGCAAAAGAGTTTTCGGAACAGTTTACACTGACATTTTATGATAATACGGGATTTTCCTATCTGGTAAATCAGACAGGAAAGATTATGGTGCGTTCACATCATAAAAACAGCGAAAATACAATATCTAATTTATATGAAATGATTTCTGAAGATGAAAATGGCTCGGATCAAATAAAATTATTAAAAGAAAACATCTCTGAAAATCGATCGGGATGGGCCGAATTCACAGACCAGGGAGACGGCCTGATCTTTTGCTATGAGCCGCTTTGGGCAGATGCCGGATGGCTTTTAGTATCTGTTGTACCAGAGTATATGATTGCAGGGCAGGAGAAAAGCATTCTGCAGAAAATAATGGTGTTTGCCGGCATGGTTGTGATAATTGTCCTTTTGATTGCCGCAGCTTTTTATGGTATTAAAATGCGGGAAAGCAGGGCACATACGATAGAGCTCTGTGCGGCGCTGGATAAAGCGGATGAGGCAAATAAGGTGAGGGGGCAGTTTTTAATGAACATGTCCCATGATATCCGGACACCGTTAAATGCGATAATCGGGATGACCGTAATTGCGAGAGACAGCACAGATGATCAGGCAAAGATGCAGGAGTGCCTGGAAAAAATCAACAAGTCAGGAAAGCATCTTTTAAGCCTTGTCAATGATGTGCTGGATATGGCACAGATCAATGACGGCAGGATCATATTAAAAGAAGATAATATGAATTTTGTCTGTCTGTATGAAGAAGTCATAGACCTGATGGAGACTGTGTCGAAAGAGGCGGGGATCGTTATGGAAGCTGCGCCTGTCCATTTGGAAAATGAGATGGTTTCCGCGGATGCACTACGTATCCGGCAGATTTTTATAAATATTATCAACAATGCCATAAAATATACGCAGACGGGAGGGCATGTCTATCTGGAGCTGTCGCAGATAAGCAAAATTGAGAACGGGCATGCAGTTTACTGTTTCAGCTGTACGGATACCGGCATAGGCATAGAGAAAGATTTTTTGGAAAAGATATTCCAGTCATTTGTAAGGCAGCAGAATACGACTGTGAGCGGAATTGCCGGCATAGGAGTAGGGCTTGCGATTACAAAAGGCCTGCTGGATCTGATGGGAGGCAGCATTACGATAGACAGCGAGCCGGGTAAAGGGTCTGTGTTTACGGTGAGCCTGCCGCTTAAAATCTGTGAAAGCGCACAGCAGGATGTGGCTGCCGAATCTGAGGCAGCGCAGGGGGTACAGTCAGAGGAAGAGGATGATTACGCAGATAAACGGATTCTCATCGTAGAAGATGTGGAGCTGAATATGGAAATCGCAGAAGCTATGCTGAGCACTACAGGCGTGCAGATAGAGAAGGCTTATAACGGGCAGGAGGCCGTGCAGATGGTACGCGAAAAGCCGTGCGGATATTATGACCTGATTTTTATGGATATTCAGATGCCTGTGATGGACGGATATGAAGCGACGCGCCAGATCCGGGGAATGGACAGACAAGATGCAGGAAAAATCCCGATTTTTGCGCTGTCTGCCAATGCACTGGCACAGGATGTGGAAAATTCTAAAAATGCAGGCATGAACGGCCATATTGCAAAGCCGATCGACATGGGACCGATTGAAAATGTAATGAGGCAGTATCTTTCTTAGAGTGTATTAGGAATAGGTGTGTATATGAAAAAAAATAACGAACAGCTGAAAATTATGGTTCCGATTATTTTAGTGGCAGTCATATTGACAATAGGAATCGTGCGCTATATAACCGGTATGCAGAGGGCGATCTGGCAGCAGGCAGTTTCAGAGATTCTGGAAGTGACCTCGCAGGGCAGCCATGCATTTGAAGTATATATTGAAAAAGATATGCAGATACTTTCCAAGGTCGTAAAGAATCTCTCGAAAGAAAAATCAAAGGATGAAGCTGCAATCCGCCATGTCGTAGAAGTATTTGAAGATGACTTTGTCAGTTTTGATGTGATGAACGAGGATGACAGGCATCTGTATGCGGATGTAGATACGGACAGACGAAAATTGTCAGAAGATGAGCTGGCAGTATACAAAACAGGCAGTGGAAAGGGAATCCGCGAGCCTTTTATAGACGAAGCCACCGGGCAGCAGATTATCGGTGGTTATCAGGAGTTTGCGTTTGCAGACGGCGTGCGCGGCATTGTGCAGGTAAAAAGAAAGTTATCTGTAGTAGAAGAAGAGTTTATACTTACTTTTTACGATCAGGCAGGCTATTCTTATATTACAAATGGTGACGGGGATATTTTAGTGCATTCGTCCAAGCAGAGCAGTAAAAGTCCATTTTCCAATATTTTGACAATGCTTGCCGAGTCCGGCAATGACCAGGGGCAGATCCAGGAATTCCATGACAGAATGAAGCTCGGGCAGGAGGAGGCCGGAAGGTTCAACTTAGACGGAGAAGAGACGGTATTGGCATTTACGTCAATTAAAGGCTCGGACGGCTGGTCTTTGGTAGCAGTCGTGCCGGATGCGGTCATTATGAAGCATGGAGAAGAAATTTTAAACAGTTCGAGGACATTCATGGTATTGTTCGGCAGCGTCTTTGCCGTGACTGTGATGATTATCTATATGGGACGGATTTCATACAGAAAGATACTTCAGAAGGAAGAAGACGTCCAGCACCGGGAGCGTTTGTGCAGCATTCTGGCAAACAGTACAAATGACGTATATGTGATGTTTACGACAGATGATTATTCGGTCGAATATGTAAGCCCAAATATTGAGCGTCTGTTTGGCATAAAGGAAGATGAGGTAAAAGGCGATATCCGAATGTTAAACCGGGTCTTTTCGGATAATAAGGCAGAGGACATCTATGATTCCATCAAAGGGCTGGCAGTCGGAGAATCGATTACATACGAAGGTGAACGTGTTAACAAACTGGACGGTGAACACAGATGGTTTTTAGAGACAGTGTATAAGACGCAGGCAAACGGCTCCACGCGTTTTGTCGCCGTATTGTCAGACCGGACACATGAGCAGCAGAGCAAGAAGATGCTGATGGATGCACTTGAGATTGCAAAGTCGGCAAATGAGTCTAAGAGCGTCTTTTTAAGCAATATGAGCCATGATATCCGTACGCCGATGAATGCGATTGTAGGGTTTTCCACGCTGCTGCAGCGGGATGCGCATGATCCGGACAGGGTTTACGAGTATACACGCAAGATCTCATCCTCAAGCCAGCATCTGCTGGGGCTTATTAATGATGTGCTTGATATGAGCAAGATCGAGAGCGGGAAGACGACATTAAATATATCTGAAATCAGCCTTGCGGAGGTGGTAGATGAGCTTGGAGCCATGATGCAGGTGCAGGCAAAAGCAAAGCATCAGGATTTTCGGATCTATGTATACGATGTCTGCAACGAAGAAATACTCGGAGACCGCCTGCGTATCAACCAGATTTTGATTAATATATTGTCAAATGCGGTAAAATATACGCCGGACGGAGGAAAAATAGAGATGAGTGTCCGGCAGCTGCCGCAGCATACGAAAAACTATGCCCGTTTCCGGTTTGTTATAAAGGATAACGGTATCGGCATGTCAGAAGAGTATCTGGAGACAATTTTCCAGCCGTTCAGCCGGGAAAGCAGTAAAAAGACAGCCGGCATACAGGGTACGGGCCTTGGCATGGCAATTACGAAAAATCTGATAGACCTTATGGGCGGTACGATCAGTGTAGAAAGTGAGCTGGATCATGGCAGCACGTTTACGCTTGTATTAGAGCTGCGGATTAAAGAGCAGAATGTAGATCCTGAGTTCTGGATCAAGCATGGCGTGACACATCTTCTGGTAGTAGATGACGAGGAAGAGATCTGTCTGGGAGTCCAGAAAACGATGACCGGAACCGGCGTAAATATCCAGTATGCACTTGGAGGCCAGGAGGCCGTAGCAATGGCAGAGGGTGCGGAGGCAGACGGCAGGGGTTTTGACCTGGTGATTATCGACTGGCAGATGCCGGATATCAGCGGCATTGAAACAGCACGCCGCATTCGTAAAATTGTTCCTTCAAATGTGCCGATTATGATTTTGACGGCATATGACATCAGCAGTATCGAAGAAGAAGGAACAAAAGCAGGTGTTGACGGATTTTTACAGAAGCCGTTTTTCCTGAGCAACTTTAAGATGATTGTAGACAGCATGAAAGGCACAGGCGAAGAAGCACAATCAAAATTCGGGCCGGATGATGAGGAGATCACGCTTGAGGGTATGCATATTCTGGCAGCAGAGGATATTGAGCTGAATGCCGAAATACTTATGGAGCTGTTAAAGATAGCGGGTGCAACCTGTGAATGGGCAGGCAACGGGCAGGAGGCATTAGAGATGTTTGAGCAGTCAGAGCCGGGGCATTACGATCTGATTTTAATGGATGTCCAGATGCCTGTGATGAATGGATATGATGCGACCAGGGCGATTCGAGGGTGCAGCCATCCACAGGCAGAGACGGTGCCGATTATTGCGATGACTGCAAATACATTTTCAGAAGATGTCAAAGACGCATTGGATGCCGGCATGAATGCGCATGTAGGCAAGCCGGTTGATATGAACCTTTTAAAAGCGGTAATCAAAGGCGTGACAGGTTCAGACTAAGGAGGACAGGGCCGGATGAAAGAACTCGATGTGCTGGTCATTGATGCGCAGGGCGGAGGACTTGGCAGACAGATTATTACGGCAGTGAAAAAAGAGTTTCCTAAGATTATAATCACTGCCGTAGGTACGAATGCGATTGCAACATCAAATATGTTAAAAGCAGGGGCAGACCATGCGGCGACCGGTGAAAATGCGGTTATTACAGGCTGCCGGCGGGCGGATCTAATCATCGGGCCGATCGGTATCGTAATTGCCGATGCGCTGTTTGGGGAGGTTACGCCCCGCATGGCGCGCTCGGTCGGACAGAGTGCTGCCAAGAGGCTGCTGATCCCGATGCCCACGGTAAACCGTTGTGACAATATCGTAATAGGAGCAGTCAGGCTGTCTGTGGATGAAATGCTTGCGGAAATTACAGCATATCTAAAAGCAGAAATGAATCAATGATATGTGCTCAATGATATATGCTGTTACGGCTTTATATAAATGCAGAATACAAAATATCCTTCGTTTGTGCGAAACAGCAGGCTGTACGGAGGATAGGTATTCTGAAAAGTCTTTAGCAGCAGGTCGTACGATAAGATATTTTCTTTTTCCAGCTTATAATCTTCTGACTGCGGGATATGTTTTCCGATTTCATGTATCATCTGTTTTGACAGATCTGAAACGGCAGAAATCGGTATCTGCGCGGCTTTATTGACCTGCGTGCCTGTCAGTGCTTTGGCTGTGGCAAGAATCAGTTTTTCTTCAAAGCCGAGGTACACAAGAACCGGCCGGTCAGCACCGATGCGGTAGGTCATGCGGTAAAAGATGGAGCTGCCGATATTTTCCCCACGGTAATATTCGCTGGCGGTCTGCGCTTTTAGACCTAAAATATTTTCAATGGATTCTGCTGTAGTGACAGCCAGATTATGTACTTCGTCCTGTGAGCATATAAAATCATTCCGTATCGGCACCCGGCCGCTGATTGAGCGGTCTTCTGACAAAATGTGCTGATTCAGCCAGGCAAGGCAGACATTAATAAAATGCTGGACAGATTCAAATGAGTATTCTGCTTCTATGACCTCCTGTTCCAGAATCGGCAGTGTTATGCTGCGCAGGTTTTCGTGCAGCCGCTTGTGCAGGTCATATTTTTTATAGCCGATGGACTGCATGTATGCTTCTTCTTCTGCAAAATGCCTCAATGTATAGTTTTTAAAATATTTGATGCCTTCCTCGCAGATTAATTTTTGGTTTTTCGGGTCTTCGTTTAACTTGATCATCCGGTTTATGATGGCAAAGAGCTTCTTGTGCGCGTTGTCAATCTGATCTACGCCAATGCCGAGACGATCATTCCATTGTATTTCTGTCATCTCATTCTCCTTCCTTCAATTTATTTATGACATTAGAAATATTTACGTATGTGATTTCTTGGATTTTCTTATCTTTTCGATCTGATCGACTGCAATCCATTCTTCGGTAAAGCCGCAGCTGCAGCATATATACCGGTCTATGCCCACACCGGAGAATATCGAATATCCGGTGATAATGTTGTTTCCACTGCCATATGCACCTGTATACCCGTCTACTATAATGATATCCGAGCTGCTGCATTTTGGACATTTTTTCGAATTTTTCATCTTCACACCTGACTTTTTTTAGACTTTATGAATATTATACCATTTATTTTATGATGTATCAAGGAACATAGGTAAAATTATGAGTTTAGAAGCAGGGGCTTTTAACTATAAATTGTTTATAAATTTTAAATTCTGTATTGAATTATTAGTTCATATTTGTTATTTTACATATAATGAAGTTTGTAAGATGCGAAATAACAATCAGGCCGAGGCGGTGAAGCATGGAACTAAAACGGGATATTTATCAGAGACTTCTTGCTTGGAAACAAAAGAAAACCCACAAGGTGTTAGAGCTGGAAGGGGCGAGGCAGGTAGGCAAGACTTATATTTTAAATAAATTTGCAGATAATGAGTATAAAAAGCATATATATATTAATATGGCAGGTTCTTCCGGGGCAGACTTTTTAAAATGCCTGGAGGCTGCCGGAAGATGGGAGCCGGGACAGAAGCGGGAAGTAAATCCGATCCACAAGGCATTCCAGCTGTTTGAGGCAGGCTTTGTAGATGATGAAGACATGCTGATTGTCATTGACGAAATACAGGAGTCGGCTGTTGTATACAGCAGGATCAGGGAGTTTGCAAGGGATTTTAAAGCGCGTTTTATTGTCACTGGTTCTTATCTGGGCAAGACGCGGGAGAAGGAATATTTTCTGTCAGCGGGAGATATCGATACGCTTACGATGACGACACTGTCGTTTCCCGAGTTTGTAGAAGCATTCGGCATGCGCCGGCTATATGAAGAGCTGGATTTGTACGGGCATTCGGATCATGCGCTCTATGACCAGCTGCGCGGGTGCTTTGAGATCTATTTACAGATCGGGGGCTATCCAGAGGTAGTGACTACGTATCTGGAAAATCATGATCTGAGGGAATGCGAAGAAATTATTGAAAACCTGATCCGCATATTTGTAAAGGAGTCGTCAAAATACTTTGAAGGGCCGCTTGAGCTGGAAATGTTTGAAAAAGTATTTTCGTCAATAGCGATCACCCTTTTAAAAGAAAAAAAGGGCATTTCAGACCTGACGACGGCACTGACCAAAATTGTATTTAAGGAAGAAAGCGGGCGCATTCCAAAAAAAATGACAAATTATGCGATCAGCTGGCTGTATCTGTCACACCAGATCGGATACTGCAGCATGAGCGTGGACTGCAGCAACCTGGATATTGTAGATAACTGCCGCTATTATTTCAGTGATCTGGGTGCAGCGGGGTATTTTTTGAAGCTGACCGGTGAATCCAAGGAAGTCATAGATGGCGTATTGTGTGAAAACTTTGTCTATCTGGAGCTGCTTGAGCGGATCAGAAAGCGTGAGATTGCCGGGCAGGCACCTTGGTTTGCGGTTGATAAAAAGACAAGCGGGGAGCTGGATTTTTATGTCAAAAGCCGGATCGACAGCTGGAATTACGGTCTGGAGGTAAAGCGCGGCAAAAATCAGTCCCATACGGCAAATGCGCTGCTGGAGAGGGGAAAGCTGGATATTGTATATAATCTGAAACGTACCTACGGAGGGACTGCAGAAAAAAGACATACCGTGCCGCTGTACCTATGCGGGCGGATCTCATTTGCATTAGGAAAAAAATAAATGCAGAAAATGAATGCAAAACAATGATTGCCAGAAATGCCAGAATTTGATATGATGTTACCAGTGGATAGAAAGTGTGTGAAGATCTACACTTTAAGAAAGGCAGAAATTATGGAAAAGGCACGTATATTGCAGAATAAAACTTATCTGTACCTCACGGAATTTTTTGCCGGGATGTCTGTCATGGCAGTGGAATTGGGGGCAAGCCGTCTGCTTGCTCCTTATTTTAGTTCTTCTCAGATTGTCTGGACGATTATTATTGGAACAATTATGATTGCAATGGCGCTCGGCAATATCTATGGAGGAAAAAAAGCGGATCAAAATCCTGACCCGGACAGACTGTATGCGAGAATGATTCTGGCGGCACTGTGGATTGCAGCCATACCGGTTGTTGGAAAATATATTATACTGGGAATCTCGGCGCTGCTTATTTTTACGGTCAGCAGCAAATTTTTAATCTGGGCGGCATTTTCTGCCTGTATGGTTATTTTTGTGTTCCCGCTGTTCCTGCTCGGCACAGTCACGCCGTCTCTGGTAAAGTATACGGTAGACAGCCTTTCAGACAACGGCAGGACGGTAGGCATGCTGAATGCGTTTAATACAATCGGCAGCATTCTCGGTACATTTCTGCCGACTTTTGTTACAATTCCGGCAGTCGGTACTTCTATGACATTTCTGATCTTTGCAGGCATACTGCTTGCATTGGCGTTTATCTACTTTTTGTCAGCAAAAAGAGGCGGGAAAAAGATCGGCCTTGGCATACTTATTTTTGTACTCTGCTGTATATTCGGGTCATCGGGCAGTTTTGCATTCTGGGAAAAAGGGCTGGCCTATGAAGGGGAGTCGGTGTATAATTACCTGCAGGTAAAGGAAGACGAGGACAGTGTGATTTTATCTACAAATGTACTATTCGGCGTGCAGTCGATTATGAAAAAGGATCATGGGCTGACCGGAATGTATTATGATTATGCCTTGGCCGCACCTTTTATGGCAGGCGTTTATGAAAAAGAGCAGATGGATGTGCTGATACTCGGCATGGGAACAGGGACATTCGCTTCACAGTGTGAGCGTTATTTTTACAATATGCAGATCGAGGGCGTGGAAATCGACGAAAAGATCACAGATCTGGCAGGACGCTATTTCGAGCTGCCAGAAGATATACCGGTTACGACCTACGACGGCAGGGCTTATTTAAATGCTGTGGATAAAAAATACGATGTCATCATGGTAGATGCTTATCAGGACATTACGATCCCGTTTCAGATGTCTTCTGTGGAGTTTTTTTACTTAGTGCAGAATCATCTGGCAGATGACGGCGTAATGGTCGTAAATATGAATATGCGCGGCAGTAAAGAAGGAAATATGAACCAGTATCTGGCGGATACAATCTCGCAGGTATTTAAAAATGTATATACAATCGATGTCCCGGGATCTACGAACCGTGAGCTGTTTGCCTCAAAATCGCCGCATATGCTGGAGGCCATGCATGATAATATGGCATTGTCTGCGGATTTTGAGCTGACAGAGCTGATGGACCGTGTGGCGGCGGGACTGGATGCCTACGAGCCGGGAGATTACCTGCTGACGGATGACCGGGCACCGGTGGAGCTGCTCGGCATGCAGGTGATTGATGAGATCATACGTGAACAGGTCGAGTATTACAGGGCTGTCTATGAGCGTGAGGGTCTCAGGGGCCTGTTGGACCAGCTTTAGAAAATGCATGAAAAACAAAAAACAAAATGGGAGGCAGCGGAGATTTGATGAATAAGACAAAAGTGTGGGCACACCGCGGAGCCAGCGCATATGCGCCGGAAAATACACTGGAGGCATTCCGGCAGGCCGTGGAGATGAACGCGGATGGAATTGAGCTGGACGTGCAGATGACAAAAGACGGTGTTCTGGCTGTCATACATGACGAAACTCTGGAGCGCCTTGGCGGGGTAAAGGGCTGGGTAAAGGATTTTACGTACAATGAACTGAGGCATATCAATATAAACAAAAAATTTCCGGCATACGGTGTACAGTATATTCCGACACTGGAGGAAGTGTATGCATTGATCGCGCCGACAGAGCTTACGGTAAATGTAGAACTAAAAACAGGAGTAGTGTTTTACCCGGATATTGAAAAAAAGGTGCTGCAGCTTACGCGGGATATGGGCATGCAGGAGCGTGTGATTTATTCTTCCTTTAATCATTACAGCATGCAGGCTGTCCGCAGGCTGGAGCCGTACGCGAAAACAGGCATTCTTTATCAGGACGGATGGATCGGGGTAGTAGATTATGCAGCGGATCTCGTACAGGCAGATGCCCTGCACCCTGCACTTTATAATGTACAGTATCCCGGATTTTTTGAGGACTGCCGCAGGAGGCAGAAAAAAGTGCATGTCTGGACGGTCAATGAGGAATCGTATATGCATATGCTCTGTGAATATGGGGCAGACGCGATCATTACAAATGATCCTAAGCTGGCGCGTAAGGTGTGCGGGTAAAAAGTATTTGTTTTTAGATTTAGATGGAAATAGGTTTTGAAAAAATGGCACAGACTGAGAATAAAAAGACACAGATTTATTACCTGCCTGAGGCAGGATATCGTAAAAATATGAAAAAGGTGGTGGAGCCATATCTGCGTAAGTACCGCCGCTGCGGCAGTTTTACAAGTTTTGACGGGACACAGATTTTTTTTGTGACGTATATGCAGAAAGAAGCAAAAGGCAGTATCGTGATTTCGCATGGATTTAGCGAATTTGCAGAAAAATACAATGAAATGGTTTTTTATTTTCTGCAGGCAGGCTACTGCGTGTTTCTGCCGGAACACCGCGGCCATGGCAGGTCGGAACGTAAGATGCAGAATCTGGATAAGGTATATGTGAAAAATTTTGCAGAATATGTGCGCGACCTGCATATATTTGTAAAAAAATTCGTCATGCCCTGCCGGAATGAAATGTATTTATTTGCACATTCTATGGGTGGAGGTATCGGTGCGGTATATTTACAGAGGTATCCTTATGATTTTAAAAAGGCGGTATTATCCTCGCCGATGATTCAGATGAAAATCGGAGGAGTGCCTTATCCGGCTGCGATCGTGATCGCACATCTGTTCCGCCTGTGCGGACTTGGCAGGATGTATGCAGCCGGACAGGAGGGCTTTCATAGAGAGCCGGATTTTGAGCACAGCTGCTGCCTGTCAGAGGAACGCTATCTGTATGCGCATGGAAAGAGGAAAAAGGACAGGCGCAGCCAGACATGCGGGGCAACCTATGGCTGGGTGTCAGCTGCCGGGCTGGCTTCGGCTTATATGCAGCATGAGCGCAGTATCCGGCGCATTAAAATCCCGGTACTCGTGTTTGCAGCAGGCAGGGAGCATATGGTAAATACCGATGAGATCTGCAGGTTTGCAGGAAAGCTGCCGAAGGCAAGGCTTGTCTGGTTTGTAAACGCAAAGCATGAGATATTTAACGCAGGGGAACGGGCAATGCGGCAGTTTTACGATGAGGTTTTTGCCTTTTTATCTGAATAAGCGTTATATGTATTTAAGGAGATAAAATATGCCAGATAAAATAAAGTTAACCAAGATGGAAAAAGCATGGATCTTATACGATGTTGGAAACTCGGCATTTATATTGTTAGTCTCTACGCTGCTGCCGATTTATTTTAATGCAATTGCTCAGCAGGCGGGGATTTCTTCGACAGATTATCTGGCATACTGGGGATATGCGACTTCTGCAGTCACGATAATAGTAGCACTTCTGGGGCCGGTACTGGGCACGATTACAGATTTTCAGGGATTTAAAAAGCCTGTATTTATGATCAGTATGCTGATAGGTGTGGCAGGCTGCATGTTTTTAGGATTTACCAGCTCCTGGATTGTATTTCTGGCTGTTTATGTCATTGCAAAATGCGGGTATTCTTCCAGTCTGATTTTTTACGATGCAATGCTTTCGGATGTTACATCATCCGATCGTATGGATGAAGTGTCTTCAAGAGGATTTGCGTTTGGGTATATCGGCAGCTGCATTCCGTTTGTGATCGGCCTGTTCGTTGTGCTGTCTGGCAGCCGCTTTGGAATCGGGCAGATGGCTGCAATGACCTTTGCATTTGTATTATCTGCGTTGTGGTGGCTGGCCTCTACGATTCCGCTGCTGGTTTCCTATAAGCAGACACACTACGTAGGAGTGCAGCGGCAGATAGTGTGCAGCAGTTTTCGCAGGCTGGCAGATACAATGAAAAACATAAAACAGGAGAAAGCGGTGTTTGTCTTTCTGCTCGCTTTTTTCTGCTATATTGACGGCGTATACACGATCATTGATATGGCGACTGCCTATGGCACTGCGCTGGGACTTGATACAACCGGGCTTTTATTGGCTTTGCTTCTGACACAGATAACAGCGTTTCCGTCTACGCTTATTTTTGGCAGGCTTTCCGGCAGGTATCCGGCAAAGCGGCTGATTTCGATCTGTATAGCCGCCTATACATTTATATCCGTTTTTGCATTTACACTGGATTCACAGCCCAAATTTTGGATACTGGCAGTATGTGTCGGCATGTTCCAGGGAGGGGTACAGGCGCTGTCGCGGTCTCATTTTGCAAAAATCATACCGCCGGAAAAATCGGGAGAATATTTTGGGATCTTTGATATATGCGGAAAGGGAGCATCCTTTTTGGGAACGATGCTTGTGAGCGTTACAAGCCAGCTGACGAATAATATTAATTATGGAGTAGGGTCTTTGATTGTGCTGTTTATTCTCGGCTTTTTCCTGTTCCAGAAGTCTTGTAAATATGTGGAATAGGTTTTAACATTGTATATGATAAGTTTATGAAAATGCACATACATGCATGGATCGGCATATAATAAAAAAAACTGTCCGGCATATAATGCATGGCATTATATTGCTGGAAATGGAGCAGCAAATATGAAGGAATTGTATCCTGGAGACAGAGGAACTTTGGTGCAGTATGTCCAGCTTGCATTGACACGTGCGGGCCATCCGGCCGTAATAGACGGGATATTTGGTGAAAAGACCTGTACGGCACTGCAGGCTTTTTTGGGCGGAGAGCATCCGTGCGAGATTGAAAAGCCGCAGTGGGGACGGCTGCTGCCTTATTTGAAAGGGTATACGACCTATCAGGTTAAAGAGGGAGATACCTTTTGGGAGCTGGCACAGCGGCTGCATTCGAACGTGCGCAGAATCGTGACGGCGAATCCGACTGTAGATCCGCAGAATATGCAGGCAGGAACTGTGCTGATCATACCATATGACTTTCCGCTGGTATCAGAAGAGGTCGATTATTCTTCTATGCTGACAGACTGGATTTTAGAAGGGCTTATGGTACGCTATCCGTTTCTGCATGAGGAACCGGTCGGCAGCAGCGTAATGGGGCGCAGGCTGACCGCTCTGCACATCGGGGAGGGCAGAAGGCAGGTATTTTACAATGCCGCATTTCATGCAAACGAGTGGATTACGACGCCGGTTCTTTTAAAGTTTGCAGAAGAATATGCACAGGCAGTGGCACAGGGCGGGCAGCTGTATGGTGTGCGTGCATCCTGGCTGTATTACGGATTTACATTGTCAATGCTGCCATTGGTCAATCCTGACGGCGTGGATCTGGTGACAGGTGTTCTGGATCAGGAAGAGTATCGTAAACAGGCAGAGCAGATTGCCGAAGACTATCCGCATATCCCGTTTCCACAGGGATGGAAAGCAAATATTGAGGGTGTTGACCTCAATCTCCAGTTTCCGGCAGGATGGGAGGAGGCCAAGGAAATCAAATATGAACAGGGATATGAGTCGCCTGCTCCAAGAGATTTCGTCGGTGAGGCACCTTTATCTGCGCCGGAAAGCAGGGCCGTATATGACTATACAAAGAGGAGCAGCTTCGAGCTGATTTTGGCCTACCATACACAGGGTGAGGTCATATACTGGAAATATCTGGATTACGAGCCGGATAATTCCTACCGGATTGCCAGATATTTTGGCGAGGTCAGCGGCTATGCGGTGGAAGAGACACCGGCTGCTTCTGGCTACGCCGGCTATAAAGACTGGTTTATACAGGAATACAACCTGCCGGGATATACAGTAGAAGTCGGAAGAGGCACGAATCCGCTGCCAATGAGCCAGTTTGCGCAGATTTACGAAGATAATATCGGCATTCTGCTGGGCGCGATGACGCAGTTGGTGTAAAAAAGAGTGCGATTGATAAAAATGTAGAAAATGAAAAATAGAAAATAGAAAAAGAGAAAACCAAAAAAAGAAAAACCAGAAAAAGAAAAACCAGAAAAAGGAACCCCCAAAAGGAACCAGAAAAAGGAACAGCCCCAAAAGAATAGAACGAAAATATGGTAGACTAAAAAAGAATAAAACCAGAAAAATAAACTCAAAACCAGAAAAAAACAAAAAAGAAACCCCTAAAAGAGGAAAACAAAAAAGAAGAACTGAAAAAAGGAACCCGGAAAAAGATAACCAAAAAAGAAAACAAAAATATAAAAAACAAGAGAAAAGAGGATATTTATATGGGACAGCTGAACATTAAATATAACATATATCTGGAGGCGGATGACGTAGCTCAGTCACGCATTTTATCCAGTATCGCATTTGTAAAAAACCTGATGGCAAACTGCAGCAGCATTTATTTTAAAAATGCTGCGGTCGATGATGAGAGCGATCTGGATGAGTTTGTGCTGCGGTTTTACATTGAAAACGAGATTCATGAAGCGGAATGCGCTGCGGCGGAGCAGGCCAGGGCTTTTGTGCCTGATATGGCAGAGTTTCTGGATACGATTGCAGCTGCAAACTCTTTTATGGATATGGAGGGCAGCTTTTTCTGGGAATATGAGGGTGAGAAAAAAGCATATCAATTCCGCTCCGAAGGTGGAACAGATTACTGCGACTTTGAAGAAGTGCCGTTTTAAAAGCCGGATAAGCAGAAGAACGACCAACCGGAAGAAACGATAAAAAGATAAAAGACTGAGAGAAGAAAGAAAAAACGGCAAAAAGCAAAACGACAGAAAAACGGCAAGAAACAACAGAAAGAAGAAACGGCAAGAAACAACAGAAAGAAGAAACGGCAAGAAACAACAGAAAGAAGAAACGGCAAGAAACAACAGAAAGAAAAACGGAAAGGAAAGATAGAATGAAACGGTCAGATGATTTACGAGAGATTCTGCGCCGGATAGACCATAAAGGCTATCCGGCGTATAAGGACACAACAGGATCATATCAGTTTGGCAGCTATATACTGAGTATCGACCATGTGCAGGGAGATCCGTTTGCAGCGCCTTCGAAGGTCAGCATACACATTGACGGGGCAAAGGCAGGATTTCCGGCAGATATGATACAGTATAAATATACTCGCACTGCACTGGCGGATGCATTGGTACGCCGCTTTGGCAGAGAAGCAGAGCAGTATTCGCATAAGGCGAAGGGTTCTGGAAAAAGCGGGCTTTTGTCCGTGAGCCGTCCGGGGCAGGAGGTGCTTGAACGCAGTGCGTGTGAAATAGCAGCAGATACCGGAAATCTGGTGTTCCGCCTCGAGGTAGGATTTCCGGCAAACGGACGTACAATCAATGCGGGGGAGCTGGAGAAAATACTGTTCCAGTTTCTGCCAAAATGTATTGAGCAGTCTTTATTTTATAGGAATGCAGACAAAAAGCATCTGGCCGCAGTAAAGGAGCTGGCGCAGGATCAGCAGTACATTCGTACGCAGTTAAAGGAACGCGCACTGGCTGCATTTGTGGCTGACGGCTCCATACTGCCGCGTGAATCGGGCGTATCAGACCGCCCGATGAAAAATGCTGTCCGTTTTCATACGCCTGCTTCAATGGAGACAGCTATGGAGCTGCCAAATGCGGGGCTGATCAAGGGCATGGGCATTCCGCAGGGCGTGACGCTGATTGTAGGCGGCGGTTATCATGGAAAGTCAACCTTATTAAAGGCATTGGAACGAGGGGTATATAATCATATTGCCGGAGATGGCAGGGAGTATGTCATTACCGATGATACAGCGGTAAAAATCCGTGCGGAGGACGGCAGGAGTATCAAGCATACGGATATCTCTATGTTTATCAACGGGCTGCCGAACGGCAAGGATACAAAGGCTTTTATGACGGAGGATGCCAGCGGCAGTACATCGCAGGCTGCAAATGTTATTGAAGCAATGGAGGCGGGCGCGCGTTTGTTTCTGATTGATGAAGATACGAGCGCGACTAACTTTATGATACGCGATGAGCTGATGGCGCGTGTCGTACATCATGATATGGAGCCGATTACGCCGTTTATTGACCGGGTAGAAGAACTGTATCAGACGTACGGCATTTCTACGATTCTGGTAGCGGGCAGCTGCGGATCGTATTTTTACAAGGCTGACCATGTGATCCAGATGTATCAGTATGAGCCGTCAGAGATTACCGCGATGGCAAAACAGGAGGCAGAGCGTTTTGCTGGCTATGCAAAGGACAAGCCCGGGCTGAATCAGAGTGAGCCGCCGGTATTTGACCGCAGGTTTGCCTCGGATAAAAAAGCCGCGCAGAATGACCGGATAAAGGTAAAGGGAATGGGCAGGGATGCCGTATCCATCGACAGGGATACGATTGAGCTGCGCTATGTCGAACAGCTCGTAGACAGTGAGCAGACTATGGCGCTGGGATATATGGTAAAATATGCAAGACAGCGCCTGTTTGACGGAAAAAAAGACCTAAAAGCGGTAGCGGGGCTGCTGCAGAAGATGGTAGAGGAAAAGGGGATCGGCGCAGTCTGCGAGGGAAGGTATCTGCCGTGCGGCCTGGCGGTGCCGAGACAGCAGGAGATCTTTGCATGCTTAAATAGATGCCGCGCACTGCGCATATAGATCTGAAAGGAAAGCTGGAGCGTGTCTTAAAATTCATTCCTGCTATCTGCACGCCATACTTCAAGCATCTTGGACATTCGTAGTCCAAGATGCCGCGGATATTTCATCCCAAATTCAGGAGGCATAGCCCGCTATATCATATCCTGCAGTATGCCTTATAAATTTGGGATAAATTTTCCATATCATGCCCTGTGGGTATATCATGCCCTGTGGGTACGTGTGGATTTTCTATTATCGTATACGAAAGCGGCTGCGTAGTTTATTCCGATTTGTTTTTCACCCGGCAGATCAGCTGCGTCATTGTTCCCATCGGGCAGTATACACACCATGAACGTGGCTTGAATAAAAGCATTGTAACAAATCCAAGCACGGTAGAGGTAAGCATGACACTGTAAAATCCGAAGGCAAACTGTGCTGCTCCGTCAGAAAACAGTGTGCCGTGATACGCCCAGTGCCATGGCAGCTTAAATGTCCAAAGCAGCGTAACGATTTTGCTTAAATCTTTTGCACCTGCGAATACGAGATATGTATTCCAAAGCATAAGAAAAAACATAGCGAAGAAAAAGGCCAGAAAACCATATCTGAAATATTTGGACTTCATCCATTTTGGAATATCCTTTCTGCGGGAAAGGCCAAATCTGCCTCCTACAAGAGAAAATAACTGTCCTCTGCCGCAATACTTGTTGCAGTAAGCTTTATTGCCGTTTATTATAGAGATCAAAAGCGGGATAAAAAAGCACAGCAGCCCAAGCCACGCAAACAGAATATTAAAAAATCCCAAGACCAGATAGGTAAGTGAAAAAATCCACAGGTAATCATACCAGTTCTTTTTTTTGTTCATCGATCGACAACCTCCATCACGATTATACTTGCAGGACATTCTGCTGCACATCTGCCGCAGCCGACACAAAGCTCCCGGCTGATTTCGGCATGAATGCCTTTTGGAATTGATATTGCGTTTCTCGGACAGACCTTTAAACAGCACCCGCAGGCAACACATTCCCGGATGCTGACAATGGCTTTTCGTTTTGGCATAAGCAAGCTCCTTTTTGTTTTTTCTCAGTATACCATAGTCTGATCTGGGAGGCCAGACCGTATTTAGCAGGAGGAAAAATATGAGAAAGAGAATAAAAAAATTGGGCATTATTATGCCTGTCATAATAATACTGGCTGTGTCTGCTGCCATATTTATAACCATTTACACAAACAAACCAGATCTTGGAAAGCAGGACGGGGCCGGCAATGATAACTGCATTGAAATATGGAATACTGCAGCAGGTAATCACAGCGGGAGCAAGCTTGATGATATGAATATCGATTTTAATTCCAGCTGGGAAGATTCTGCCGCGGGGTTTTACCGGTCTATTCCAGGTGCGGTGTACCAGGACGTCGAAAGAAATATGGATACATATACTTATTTCCATGAAATCCAGGCGGGCTATGAACAGGAAACATATGAAGATCAGCCATATATGATTCCTTATCCGGCAGAGGGTTCTGACTGTGCGGTTATTGTGATCCCGGGCGGAGGATATGGCTATAAGTCAATGGACGGCAGCGGCGCGGAGGGGCATGATGTAGCAGTGACTCTGCAAAAGCACGGCATAAATGCATTTGTCCTGCATTACCGCAGCAATCCTTATGAATATCCAATACCTCAGCTGGATGTGCAGAGAGCCGTGCGTTATCTGAAAGCGAATGCGGATGGTTACGGCATAAACCCTGCTAAAATAGGTCTGCTCGGCTTTTCGGCAGGAGGGTATCAGGCAGGCAGCTATATCAATCTGGTTCAAGGCAGGGATCTGTTTCCTGATGGCTATACACCTGATGAAATTGACAAAATAGACGACAGCATTGCCGCGCCTGCCATGATCTATCCGGCACTGACATTCCGCTGCAATGTAGGCATGCTGTTCTGCCTGTTTGACGATGAAGATGTGCGGGATGCCGGAAAGCGGGAGGAGCTTTTGGACATGCTGGATTTAAAGCAGTATCTGGATCATTCTGCCAATCTGCCGCAGTTTATTTCCTATGGGACAGCGGATACGGTTGTGGGAGACGGCCCGAAAGAATATATTGCCGCAGCACAGGCAGCAGGAATAGATGTAACGATCGCTATAGCTGAAGGAAAAAATCATGCATATGGGCAGGATTATTATATGGAGCAGTATCTGGAATGGATTAAGGAGATATTTGGCAAAGTGTCGTAAAAATGTTGTAAATAAAATAAGAGCCTGATACTGTAATATTCTATTAATTATTCCAAAACAAAAATAAACAATAGAAAGCACGCTGCGCGAACTTTCTATTGTCATGAATTATAATTGGTACAATCCCCGTTCCAATCCATGAGATCATAGGAATATGGAAAGAGGTGCGGATATGTTGGAAATGAACAGTTTTGTCTGTGGGGACTGCATGGACGATCTGCCGCATTTCCCGGACAATTATTTTGATATTGCGGTGGCTGGCCCTCCGTATGGGATAGGCGAACATGGAGGAATGAAAAGACCTTGGTTTTTGCGGGCTTTGCAACGAATGAAAGTATGGCATGGCTTTAGCTGAAAATCAAGGTTTGCCCGAATTTTGCCTCAATTGGCATTGGGAGATAATGGTTACGATCAGGATGTTGAAAATGGGAAAGCTGACAATTGAGGAAATTGCAGAACTCAAACCGAAAGAATACTATTGAATCATCCGCCTGGAGTTGTTATACTTTATAAAACGGTCATAGATATAATAGAATGCAGACGATCCGCAAATACGGCACCGCATGTGATCAAAAACATGCCGAATATCATACGGTATGGAAAGTGTGTGACACGATCATTAAAAATGCGAGTGTGGCATACCCATATACGCACCGCCCCAGTTTTATCCTGATGATAACAGAAGGAGAACGCCTATGAATACCATTAATATCCCTGTCGGGACCTCTAACTTTGCCGAGATTAGAAGAAAAGGCAGCTACTTTATTGATAAGTCCTCTCTGATTGAACAATTATTAAAAACACAAAGTACAAAAGTCACATTGATCACAAGGCCCCGCCGTTTCGGAAAAACACTTGGTATGAGTATGCTGTCAGAATTTTTTGACATACAGAAAAACAGCCTCGCCTTATTCGAGGGGCTGTCTGTTATGAGAAATGAAGAGCTCTGCAGGCAATGGATGAATCAATATCCCACATTGTTTCTGTCGTTTCGAAGTGTGGACGGGCTGAACTTTTCCGGCGCATACGCACAGCTCGCATCTGTCATTGCCGAGCTGTACAAAAAGCACATTTACCTGACAGAAAGCGAGCGCATCCAGCCTCTGGACAAAGAACAGTTTCACAGAACAGCAGCGGAAAAAGCGGATCTAAAAGGCATCAAAAACAGTTTGCTGAAGCTGACGCAGCTTATGGAATTGCACTACCAAAAATCCGTAATCCTGATTATTGATGAATATGATGTCCCGCTGGCTAAGGCAAGCGAAAAAGGATACTATCGTGAAATGCAGGATGCCATAAAGGGGGTCATGCAGGTCATTAAGGATAATAATTCACTGGAGTTTGCAGTGATTACAGGCTGTCTTCAAATTGCAAAAGAAAGTATTTTCACAGGAACGAATAATTTTGTATCGGATACCATTTCCGATACGCAGCTCAATGAATGCTTCGGTTTCACACAGGACGAAGTCAACCGTCTGCTTGCGGATACGGGTCTTGCGCCTTATGCGGAGGAGGTCAGGGAATGGTACGACGGATACCATTTCGGAGATTTCGACGTTTACTGTCCCTGGGATGTGATGAACCATGTGCAGAACCTGCTTCTGAATCCGGACTCAAAGCCAAAGAATTTCTGGGAAAATACGAGTGATAATTCCATCATCCGTACCTTTTTAAAAAGAACGGATTTTGATATAAATGACAAATTTGAAACCTTGCTCGCCGGGAAACATATCGTAGAGCACGTTGAAGAAAATCTCACCTATGACGTACTGGAAAGTTCGGAAGAAAATCTATGGAGCCTTCTGTATCTGACGGGTTATCTGACAAGGCTGCGCCCGGATGAGATTTCCGGCCTGCAGCTGCTGCCCGGTCAGTACGCGCTGAAGGTTCCCAACAAAGAGGTTCTCGGAATTTTCAAAAAAAGCGTCAAAGCGTGGCTGATGGAAACCACCGCCCAAAAAGACCGGAATGAATTATTTGCAGCATTGTGGGATGAAAATGCACAGCGGCTGACCGAGCTGATCTCAGATCTGCTGTTTGATACCATCAGTTACCATGATTATGCCGAGAGTTTTTACCATGCATTTCTGACCGGGTTGTTTTCCAACGCAGGGTACCGCGTGGAATCCAATTATGAAAATGGCCTTGGACGTTCCGATCTTGTTGTAAAAGACCGAAGAAACCGCAGGGCTGTTGTGCTGGAGGCAAAGCGAACGTATTATGAAGATCAGATGGAGAACGCATGCGAAGAAGCGCTCTCCCAGATCAGGGAGAAACAATATGCAGAAAAAGTGGAACGTGATGGATATAAGAAAGCAGGCCGGCTGGGGATTGCATTTTTCCAGAAGAAATGTCTGGTAAAAAAGGGATGAGCAGAGGGCTGCCGAGTATCAGTCTGAAAAGGGAATATAAGAATACCCGGGTATTTGCTTTGTCTTTTTACAGGAATACGTGCAGGAGAGCTGTGTGCGATAAATTGGGACGATATTGATATTTTTGAAAAAACTGTCTGTCCGCAAAACATTGCTGCGGCTGATGGAAGAAGTACACCACAAACTGCCGCTGACAGAAAAAGTAACAGGCAGGAAACCCAACAAAGATGGAATTACCTGCCTGTGCATTATTTCTTGAAAAGATCTGAGTGTGAACCGGTATCGATTAAGGTCAGCGTTAAAATATCATTTTCGATGAGATAGATTAACAGCCAGTCCGGCTTGATATGGCATTCCCGAAAACCTGAAAGGTCTCCGGTCAGCCCATGGTCGCGGCAGCGTTCTTCGAGCTGCCAGCCCTGACGCAGCAAGTCGACAACTTCATCCAGCAAAGAGATATTGATGTTGTATCATTTTAATTGACACCTTATATACAAGGGTTTGAGAAGTACATATCGCAAAACATTGAGATCTGACAGCTCAGCTGCATATGAATTTATTCGATCCAGATGTCAATTGTTGCAAATTGAGCATGTATGTGGTAAATTAAAACCATATCAGGCTCTTTTGGAAAGGAGTCTGCGTGAGGAAATCATTAATAGGGAAAAGAATAGATGTGTAAAATGGCATAAGATATTGTCGTAGGAAATTGAAAATTTAAAGCGGTGTCGTAAAAGTGCCATAAAAATATTTGATAATGCGCCCAAAGGTATGTGATAAAGGGATTGTGTCAAAAGAATCACATATTAGTGAATTATTTATCAAAACTGCGCAGCGCATAATATACATTACAGGAATAGGAAGGGATATTTTTATGCAGGATACGACGGAAGATACGTCTAAAAATAAATTATCCAATAAATCAAGGCATGTCAGCATTGCGCTGCTGGCACATGTAGATGCCGGAAAGACGACATTGTCTGAGGCAATGCTGTATACAAGCGGAAAGATCCGAAAGCCGGGGCGCGTAGACAATCAGGATGCCTTTTTAGATACATATGAGCTGGAACGTGCAAGAGGAATTACTATATTTTCCAAGCAGGCATTGTTTGAGTGGAAGGATCTAAAGATTACACTGCTGGATACGCCGGGGCATGTAGACTTTTCGGCAGAAATGGAACGTACCCTGCAGGTTTTGGATTATGCGGTTTTACTGATCAATGGAGCAGACGGCATACAGGGACATACACAGACATTGTGGAGACTATTGAACCGGTATCAGATTCCGGTTTTTTTGTTCATAAATAAAATGGATCAAAACGGAACAGACAAAGAGGCACTTTTGACGCAGCTTCAAGAGCGGTTAAGCGACAGCTGCGTAGATTTTACAGAGCAGGGCAGCGAGGCATTTTATGATGCGCTTGCGATGTGCAGCGAGACGGCTATGGAACAGTACCTGGATCAGGGGATGATAGACCAGTCATGTATCAGTAATATGATCCGTGAAAGGCTGTGCTTTCCATGTTTTTTTGGCTCTGCATTAAAGCAGCAGGGAATAGAGGCGTTTCTGGACGGATTTTATAGGTATATGCAGACTCCGCAGTATCCGAAAGAATTTGCCGCAAAAGTATTTAAGATCGCAAGGGACGAGCAGGGAAACCGGCTGACTTATATGAAAATTACCGGGGGCGTTTTAAAAGTACGCACTGCCTTGTCAGGAAAAATCTTATCTGCTGCCAATGATCCGGCAGAGACGGGAGAAGGCACATGGGAAGAAAAAGTCAATCAGATACGCATTTATTCTGGTGCAAAATATGAAGCGGTCAATGAAGCGCCGTCTGGTACAGTCTGTGCAGTGACAGGGCTGACGCATACAAAGCCCGGTGACGGGCTGGGAATAGAGCCGGATTCCGGCATGCCGCTGCTGGAGCCGGTATTGACGTATCAGGTCATACTGACGGAAGGTATGGATGCCGCTGTCATGCTGCCAAAGCTGCGGCAGCTGGAGGAGGAGGAACCGCAGCTGCATATCGTATGGAATGAACAGCTGCAGGAGATTCAGGTGCAGCTGATGGGAGAAGTGCAGCTGGAAATACTGGCCAGCATGATCAAGAATAGATTTGATACTGTAGTAGAATTTGGCGCCGGAAATATCGTATATAAAGAAACGATCAGTGATCAGGCAGAAGGCGTCGGACATTTTGAGCCGCTGCGCCATTATGCGGAAGTCCACCTGCTGCTGGAACCGGGGGAGGAAGGCAGCGGCATGCAGTTTGCTTCTGCCTGCAGTGAAGATATCCTGGACAGAAACTGGCAGCGGCTGATTCTGACGCATTTAAAAGAACGGGAACATAAGGGAGTTCTTACCGGATCTGTGCTTACGGATATGAAAATAACGCTGATGACAGGACGTGCCCATTTAAAGCATACCGAGGGCGGTGATTTCCGTCAGGCTACTTACCGTGCAGTGAGGCAGGGACTGATGCAGGCACAGAACGTGCTGCTTGAGCCTTATTATGACTTTTATCTGGAGCTGCCGGAGCGGATGGTCGGCAGGGCGATGACTGATATTGAAAATATGCACGGCAGGCTTGGACTGCCTGCGATTGAAAACGGGATGTCCGTACTGACTGGGAGTGCGCCGGTAGTAACGATGCGGGGCTACCAGAAAGAGGTAACAGAATATACAAAAGGAATCGGCACGCTTCAGTGTACGTTTAGAGGCTATGCCCCGTGCCATAATACACAGGAGGTGCTTGCACGCATTGGCTATGATCCATCCGCAGATCTGGAGAATCCGTCCGCGTCTGTTTTCTGTGCGCATGGAGCAGGATTTTTGGTAGAATGGTATGAGGTCAAAGACTATATGCACTTAGAAAGTGCATTGTCTGTTCCAAAGTCGGAGGAAACCCGCCTGTTAGAAGAGGCAGAGAAGCTGAAAAAACATGCCTCGGTGCGTAATGTAAATATCGGCACAGAGGAAGTGGACAAGATTATCGCCAGTACTTATCTGGCAAATAAACGGGACAAAAGTACGCCCAGGAAAAACGGTGCACATCGTAAAAAAAGAACCTACGGCACGAAAGAGCAGGGCAGCGGCACAAACCGGGATGATAATGCCGGGCAGGATCTGTCAGCGCAGAAGATGGAAACAGAGCAGGGGGATAAGACGCAGGAAGAGCAGGATTATCAAACAGCTTTAAAGGGCAGAAAAAACAGGCAGGATGCTGGCAGGAAGCAGCAGAACCAGCAGGAATATTTTCTGGTAGATGGATACAATATTATATTTGCATGGAAAGAGCTGAGTGATCTTGCAAAAGACAATATTGACGGGGCAAGAGGACGCCTGCTTGATATTATGTGCAACTATCAGGCATTAAAAAAATGCAGCCTGATTGTAGTGTTTGATGCCTACCGGGTCGTGGGGCATCAGACGGAGTATTATGATTATCACAACATACATGTCGTATTTACGAAAGAAGCAGAGACAGCGGATCAGTATATCGAACGTTTTTCTCATGAATATGGAAGGAAATACAAGGTGACAGTGGCGACATCCGACAGGCTGGAGCAGATTATTATACATGGGCAGGGGTGCCGGCTGGTGTCTGCAAGGGAGCTGGAAGAGGAAGTGCACTGGGAAAATACGAAGATAAAGAAGGAATATCTGGAACAGCCGCCTCAGGGGATGAATATGCCGTTTGCGGAGGCATTTGAGAAAAAGAAAGGGAAGAAGAGTGTAAAAGTCTAGGATGTCGGGGACTTTTACTTTAAACAAAAACCATGCTGTCTGGGAAATAAAACAGACAGCATGGTTTATTTATAATACTGTTATAAAAAGTTTATTTAGCAAGCAGCATCATAATTTCATTGCTTCTTGCGATAAATTTCGTCATAGCTTCTGGAGTAAGCGGTTGATTGCTGATCATGGCAAGGTCATACAGCTGCTGGCAGAATGTCGGCACATGCTCGGAGTCTTTGTGTTCAAAGATGTATTTTACAAGTGCATTGTTTGCGTTGAGCGTAAGGGAAATATCCCCGCCGAACATGGATGGGTCCATACCGCCCATGCCGCCCATAGCGTACATTTTCATCATATCCTGCATACGTCTTCCTTCTTCGGACAGCGTAATGACAGAGGAGATGTTTTCATTTTTCAGCTTTTCTACCTTCACAGTCAGCTTGTCATTGCCCAGCGCTTTGCGGAAGGTTTCTGTGAGCGCATCTGTTTCTTCTTTTAATTCTTCTTCCGGCACATCTTCTTTCAACGATTCTGTTACATCAGCATCAATACGCATAAACTTGAATTTTTCGTTGCGGCGCTCCAGCTGCGTGATAAAGGAAGAATCAATGTTGTGGTCGAGGATCACAGCATCCATCCCCTCGTCCTTAAACATATTGATGTACTGGCTCTGCTGCTGCTCGTCTGTTACATAGTAGATAATCTTGCGGGTATCCTTTTCAGCTTCATCGCTGTCATCGGCATCGTCGCCGGTTGCAGATGTGCCGTCGGCATTTTCTACTTCGATTTTTTCATCGTTGTTTTGTGCTGCATCTTCATCTGTTTTTTCAGCCTCATCTTCATCAGCCTTGAGGCATTCCAGCAGTGTCAGATATTTGTGGTCTAAGTTTTTAAATAAGATATAGTCGTTGATCTTATCACAGAACTTTTCGTCTCTCAGGCAGCCGTATTTAATAAACGGGCTGATATCATCCCAGTATTTTTCATAAGTTTCTTTTTCTGTCTTGCACATGCCGGAGAGCTTGTCAGCTACTTTCTTTGTAATGTATTCGGAGATCTTTTTTACAAAGCCGTCGTTCTGCAGCGCACTTCTGGATACGTTCAGCGGCAGGTCAGGGCAGTCGATGACACCTTTTAGCAGCATTAAAAACTCAGGAATGACTTCTTTAATATTGTCTGCGATAAATACCTGATTGTTATATAGTTTGATCGTGCCTTCGATGGAATCGTATTCTGTATTGATTTTTGGGAAATATAAAATGCCCTTTAAATTAAATGGATAATCCATGTTTAAATGAATCCAGAATAAAGGCTCCTTATAATCATGGAATACCTTGCGGTAAAACTCCTTGTATTCCTCATCTGTGCAGTCCTTCGGCGTCTTAGCCCACAGAGGATTTGTATCATTTAAAGATACCGGGCGCTTTACGATCTTTAATTTTTCTTTGCGCGGAGATACCTCTACGACTTCTTTTTCGCCGTTTTCATTTTCCTGCTCTTCGGTTTTTGCTTCTTCAATGATCGTTTCTATTACTGTGTCGTCATCGCGCTTGTCCTCAGCATCGATTGTCTCGTATTCTGTTTCGGCATTGGCTTTGTTTAAATAAATCGGAATCGGCATAAATGCACAGTATTTTTCAATGACTTCCCTTGCGCGGTATTCATTTGCAAATTCAAGGCAGTCTTCGTTTAAGTAAAGCGTGATCGTTGTGCCTATGCTGTCTTTCGTGCCGTCAGCCATATCAAACTCCGTGCCGCCGTCGCATGACCAGTGGACTGCGGATGCGCCGTCTTTATAAGAAAGCGTATCAATTGTCACCCGATCTGCAACCATAAATGCAGAGTAAAAGCCGAGTCCGAAATGGCCGATGATCTGGTCTTCATTTGCTTTGTCTTTGTATTTTTCAAGGAAATCAGCTGCACCAGAAAATGCAATCTGGTTTATATATTCTTCTACTTCCTCGGCAGTCATGCCTATGCCGTTATCTGTTACAGACAGGGTCTTTTCGTCAGGGTTTACCGTGACCTGGATCTGCGGCTTGTAGTCAGCAGGAAAGGCGTATTCTCCCATCATATCGAGTTTTTTCAGTTTAGTAATGGCATCACATCCATTAGAAATTAATTCACGATAGAATATATCGTGGTCTGAATAAAGCCATTTTTTGATAATAGGAAAAATATTTTCACTGTTAATGGAAAGATTACCGTGTTTGTTATCCATGAATATGCACTCCTTTTCTTATTCTTTATTTTGAAATGTTTCATTATGTTCAATAAATGATTTTTCAAACCCGCTCTAGATGAAATAGTAATACTCTGAAATTAAAAAGTCAATAGAAAATCAGCACTCTTTTCGAATGAGTGCTAACAATCTGCGTAAAACGTTGATTTTTCAAGGGTTTTGGAAATATTAAAATTTTATAAAGTATTTGCAGTCTTTACAATGGGCGTATATGATATATAATGGTTAGAAGGGCCATGGAGGAGCAAAAGCAGATGAATAAGAGAATACTGATTGTAGATGATGAGACCGCCATTGCAGACCTGGTAGAGGTTTATTTAAAAAATGACGGCTATGAGGTTTATAAATTTTATAATGCACTGGATGCGCTGCGGTGTGTGGAAAGTACGGAGTTAAGCCTGGCAATCTTAGATGTCATGCTGCCGGATATGGATGGATTTACGCTCTGTCAGAAAATAAGGGAAAAATATTTGTTTCCTATTATTATGCTGACTGCAAAAGTCGAGGGAATGGACAAGATCATGGGCCTTACCTTAGGTGCGGATGATTATATAACAAAACCGTTTCAGCCATTAGAGCTGATGGCAAGGGTCAAATCGCAGCTGCGCAGGTATACCCGCTATAATACTGCAGAACAGCCGCAAATAGGAGAGTATGATTTAAAAGGGCTTTTTATTTCAAAAAGCAGCCATAAATGCACGCTGAACGGTGCGGAGCTGATGCTGACGCCGATTGAGTTTAATATTCTCTGGTATCTGTGCGAACACCGCGGCAGTGTCGTATCTTCCGAGGAGCTGTTTGAGGCAGTCTGGGGTGAGCAGTATCTGGACAATAACAATACGGTTATGACGCATATAGCAAGGCTGAGGGAAAAAATGCATGAGCCTGCCAGAAAGCCGAAATATATTAAGACAGTGTGGGGCGTGGGATATACGATTGAAGTATGATGTCCTGATCAATTTTAAGCTCTGTCTGGATAGAGCATTTTCATGCGGGCATTATCATAAATCAGACTGTAGCGTAAGCACAAAAGGAGCCTGGCAGTAAATTGAAAAACAAATTTTACAATCAATCAAACAGCAGCACAGATCATGCAGCAAATAAAACAACAGATCACGATTCATACAGCAGCTTATACAGTACATCAAAAGCAAAGCCGGACTACGATTCATCTGGCAGCTTATGCAGTACATCAAAAGCAAAGCCGGACTGCGGTTCAAACGGCAGGTTATACGATCCATCAAAAGAAAAGCCGGATCATGATTCAAATAACAGGTTATACAATACATCAAATATAAAATTAGATCGTGATTTATATAGTAAGATATACAATCAATCGGACGGCAGCTGCGACAGCAGCTTGAACAGCCGATCAGACAGCAGCGGGGAACGCGCATTAAGTAACAGATCAGACAGCAAATTAGGCAGCCGATCAGACAACAGATTATTCGAAAAAATAAATAACTATATAATTTCCAAAATGTCTACTGTAAAAAGCAAAAAAACAGATGAGAGTAAAGATAACAGCCGGAGAAAGCGAAGTCCTATGGCAGGGCAGCTTCTGTTCCAATATCTTTTTACAATGATGCTTTTGATCGTGATACTGTATGGCGGGGTATTCATTGCCTGGCTGGTCTGTCAGGGGCGCATATGGTATGGCAGTGAATTTTTGTATCCGGTCATACATATGGTATGGGACAATTTGATTCCCGTGCTTTTTACATTAAGCATTACTATAATAGTTGGAGTGACGTATTATTATCTGGCAAAGCCGCTGCGGTATCTGGATGAGGTGATCGCGGCTTCAAAAAAGCTGGCGCATCCGTCGGATGATCCGATTGAGCTTTCGGCAGCAATGCACAATGTGCAGGATGAGTTAAATCTGGTGCGTGAGCAGGCACTGCGCAATGCGATCATTGCAAAGGAGGCGGAGCAGCGGAAAAATGACCTGATTGTTTATCTGGCGCATGACCTAAAAACACCGCTTACAAGCGTGATCGGTTATCTGACGCTGCTAAAGGATGAAAAGCAGATCTCAGAGCCGCTGCGAGAGCGTTATACACATATTGCATTGGATAAGGCGGAGAGGCTGGAGGATCTGATCAACGAGTTTTTTGACATTACCCGGTTTAACCTGACGGCGCTGACGCTGGAGATGGAGCTGATAAATTTAAGCCGTATGCTTGAGCAGATTGCCAGTGAGTTTGAGCCGGTGCTGGCGGAAAAAAGCCTGCGCTGGCATTTGGAGATACAGCAGGATATTATGTTTTCATGTGATCCTGATAAACTGCAGCGTGTATTTGATAATTTAATCCGCAATGCGGTAAACTACAGTTATCCGGGTACAGAGATTTCTGTTTTTATGGAGAGGGAAGAACAGGAGACACGTATCCGTGTATGCAATCATGGCAGGACAATCCCGCCGGAAAAGCTGTCACATATCTTTGAGCAGTTTTTCCGGGTAGATTCTTCACGCACATCGGCAACCGGCGGGTCAGGGCTCGGGCTTGCAATTGCAAAAGAGATCGTACAGCTGCACGGCGGCAGCATACAGGCGCACAGCAGCGATGAAAGCATAGTATTTACCGTTATTTTACCATAAATTTTACTATAAGCGGGGCTGTCGCAGCAGAGATTACATATACAAGGTATGGATTTCATTCCAAATCGGATTCTGCTGGATCTTGTATAGATCTTTCTTAGTGCGGCAGCCCCATATATTAAGAGGTAGGGCATGAGGACAAGAGAAGAAGCATTGGCATATGGACTGTCGTTTGCGGGCACTTATCAGGACGCGCCGTTTCATGATCCAAACTGGCAGCTGGTCAGGGTGAAGGGGAGCAGAAAGGCTTTTCTGTGGACATATGAAAAAGACGGCTGTATCCATCTGAATGTAAAGGCCGATCCTGCGTGGAGGGATTTCTGGCGCAGTACCTACGCCGCTGTCACGGCAGGCTGGCATCAGAATAAAGAGCATTGGAATACCGTGATCCTGGATGGGACAATCCCTAAAGAAGATATACAGCGCATGATCGCGGAAAGCTATGACCTTGTAACTGACAGCCCGTCAAAAAGGATTTATGAGGCGGTCAAAAAGATACCAAAAGGCCGGGTGGCTACTTATGGGCAGATCGCAGAGCTGGCAGGAGATAAGAAAATGGCCAGGGCAGTCGGCAATGCGCTGCATAAAAATCCAGACCCGGATACGATTCCATGCTACCGCATTGTGAATGCCAAAGGAGAGCTGGCAGGCGCATTTGCATTTGGCGGCGAAGGTGTCCAACAGCAGCTGCTGGAGGCGGACGGAGTGACGGTCGTACGGGGCAGGGTGGATCTTAAAAAGTATGGAGTAAAAGTAGAGCAGGGGAGGATATATGCTGGGGAAGCTTGAGGAATTTTTTGGAAAGCACAAAAAGCTGGTGATCATTGGATTCGTGATCTGCATGGCTGTTTTTGCGGGCATCAATGGATATAAGCATATAGCAGATTCTAAAATAGAAAAGATCGATTATACGCGGTTTCGCGCCATGCTGGACAAAGGGGAGATCACAGAAATCGAATATTCGCAGAATAAGGAATATATGACAGTTGTTGCCAGTCACGGCAGCAGATACAAAACACTCCATCCCAGATATGAGGAGTTCCGTAAGGAAATGCTGGAACACGGGGTAAATTTAAAGGCACATGCAGATCTTGCAGCAACCGAGCTTATGGTGATTATTTTAGAACTTGTAATTGTAAGCGTCTGGTTTGTAGTAATCATATATTCGCAGTGGAATACCGGCAAGCTGCGTGCTGGCGACATTGTGAAAAAAAGCGATGTGCATTTTACTGATGTAATCGGGCTGGACGAGATCATGGATGACATTAATTTGTATGTATCGATGATCAAAGAGCCAAAGATCGGCAGGAAGATCGGGGCCAGGGCACCAAAAGGGCTGCTGCTGGCAGGAGAGCCGGGTACGGGCAAGACGCTGATCGCAAAAGCGATGGCTTGTGAAGCCGGAGTGCCGTTTATCAGTATTTCCGGTTCTGAATTTGCAGAGCTGTTTAAAGGTGTCGGTGCAAAACGGGTACGGCAGGTATTTAAAATTGCAAGACGGCATACGCCGTGCATTGTGTTTTTTGATGAGATAGATGCGATGGGCGGCAGCCGCAGCAGCATAAAAGCTGATTCGGAGGATGTACAGATTATAAACCAGCTGCTGAAGGAGATGGACGGATTTACGCCGACAGAGGGGATCTTTGTCCTTGCGGCCACGAACTGCCCGGATAAATTAGACCGTGCATTAAAAAGGTCAGGCAGGTTTGACAGGCAGATTATCGTTAATCCTCCAAGAGACTGGAAGGTCAGAAAGCAGATGCTGGAATTTTACCTAAAAGATTATAAGGTGGCAGAGGATCTGGAGATTACTTCGCTAGCAAAAGCAATCAGCGGATTTACCGGAGCGGATATCTCTATGATCTGCAATGAAGCGAGCCTGATTGCGATTACAAAGGAAAAAAGCAGAATCGATATGGAATGCATTGAAGAGGCGATTGACAAAAAGGTGTTCAAAGGCAGCCGCTCGAAAAATAAGCAGCATGAAAAAGACCGCGAAATCGTCGCATACCATGAAGCAGGCCATGCCGTTATGAAATATCTCTGCGGGGAGCCTATTTCGAGAGTGTCTACGATAGGGACGACCTCCGGCGTCGGCGGAGCGGTATTCGGGCAGGAGGGAGAGAGCCAGTTTGTGACGCGTGATAAGCTGGAGCATGATGTTATGGCGTGCTATGCCGGACAGATTTCCGAAAATATAAAGTTTGGCAGCGTTACAACAGGTGCGTCAAATGACCTTACACAGGCAACAAAACTGTTAAAAGGATATGTGGCGTCTTACGGCTTTGATACGAAAATCGGCCCTGTAGACCTGATGTATCTGAAAGAAGAAGAGCGCGCAGCAGCCCATATAGTGACAGACAGGGTACAGGCTCTGTCCAGGATCTTTTATGATAAGGGAGCAGGGCTGTTGGAAAACTCCTATCAGCTGGTAGAGGTTTTAGCAGAAAAGCTGTTAGAGAGCGAGACGATGACCGGATCGGAAATTGAGGAACTGCTGGACAGCGTACATTTAATTAACAATATATAATTAAATGTAGATTTATAAATGTCTCCGTGCCGGCATTGTCTGGCAGGGGGCTTTTTGTGGTTTCTAACAATAGAAAGCTCGTGCGGCGAGAACTTTTCTGTGTGATTATCATAGAAAGCCGTGGATTAATTGGGAAAATATAGGGCAGTATGAATATTGTAAGGTTTTTGATGGAAAATATTATAGATTCAGAGAGGAAAATGATGCCATAATAAAGTCTGGGTCAGATATATTTGAAAGGCATAAAAATATAGTTGACAAAAAAAGTGTGAAGGCGTATAGTGTATTAATGTACATAGTACACATGATACGAATAGTACATATAAGATACGGGCATGCATTTGTAGAAAGCAATGACAAACAAACTATAAAACAAATTATAAATAATTACAAATTAATAAAGAAAAATAAATCATAAAAGCAGAAAGGATTTAATAATTATGGAAAAATTAAATGTTGCTGTTATTTTTGGAGGACATTCCTCGGAGTACAGTGTATCTTTAGAATCAGCAGGTGCCGTAATCAGTAATCTGGATACAGAAAAATATCATGCTGTTCCGGTCGGCATTACAAAGGAAGGCGACTGGTTTTATTTTAAGGGAGATCCTGCGGCGATCAGGGAGAACACCTGGCATAATAAATCAGACTGTACTCCGGCAGCACTTTCACCAAACCGCAGCGAGCACTGCCTTATGCTGTTTGAAGAAGACGGGGTAAAAAAACTTCCGGTTGATGTAGTGTTTCCGGTACTGCATGGAAAAAACGGAGAAGACGGCACGGTGCAGGGAGCCGCAGAGCTGGCAGGCATTCCGCTGGCAGGCTGCGGTGTGCTGGCGTCTGCACTGTGCATGGATAAAGACCGTGCGCACAGGCTTGCCGCTGCTGCGGGCATACGCGTGCCGCGGGCGGTAGTTATAAAATCAGGTGCTGCATATGCGGATGATTATGACAGGGCAGATGCGTTTGCGGCTGAAATAGGGTATCCGCTTTATGTAAAGCCGGTAAAAGCCGGATCGTCATTTGGCGTGACAAAGGTGACAGCACATGATCAGCTGCATAATGCGATTGTGCTTGCTTTTCAGTATGATGATCAGGTGATTTTAGAAGAAAATATCGACGGATTTGAGGTAGGATGCGCCGTGCTTGGAAATGACCAGCTGATTACCGGAGAGGTAGACGAGATCGAGCTCTCGGGAGGATTTTTTGATTTTACAGAAAAATATACGCTGAAAACCTCGGCGATACATGTACCTGCAAGAATTGATGCGCATAAAAGCGATGAGGTCAAACAGGCTGCACAGCTGATATACCAGACGCTTGGATGCAGCGGCTTTGCACGTGTAGATCTGTTTTTGACGCCTGGGGGCGAGATTGTATTTAATGAAGTCAACACAATTCCGGGATTTACCGAACACAGCCGTTATCCGGGCATGATGAAGGCAGCAGGGCATACCTTTGGCTGGATTATAGATCAGATCATACGGCTGGCGGTGAAGGCACCGTAATAAATGAGATCAATTATTTTATAAGCTGGTGGTGGGATTATTATGCGGATTTATTTTGAGGACAAGGATATAAATAAGGGTAATCTGATATTAGTAAATGCAGACCATGCGTATCGCGGTCTGTGGGAGGCAGCGCAGCCGCTTGGCCTGTCTTATATGCAGGAGGCGGAGCCGGTTTTATTAAAGGAACCTGCAGCGTGCAGCCTGCTTATGCTGCTTCGCAGAATAGGCGGCATGGAGCAGATCGTACCTGTCAGCGGCTGGCGCTCTATGGAAGAACAGCAGCAGATCTGGGCGGATTCACTCAGGGAGAATGGGCAGGAGTTTACACAGACCTATGTGGCAGTGCCGGGACACAGTGAGCACCAGACGGGGCTTGCGATTGACCTTGGAAAGAAGCAGGATGTGATCGATTTTATCAGGCCGGATTTTCCGTATGACGGCCTCTGCCAGATCTTCCGCGAAAACGCAGCGGAATATGGTTTTATCGAACGGTATCCAAAGGGCAGGGAAAGTATTACGGGAATAGGACATGAACCGTGGCACTTTCGCTTTGTAGGCACGCCGCATGCTGCCATGATCAAAGAGCATGGCTTTACGCTGGAGGAATATATTTCGTATCTGCGCGGATTCCCATATGGGCAGGAGCCTCTGCATTATGAAGGACATGGGCGTGCAGCGGATATCATTTATCTAAAATCTGCGGATACAGAATCCGGGCAGGCGCAGTTTGATTTAGAAGCCGGAACACAGTATTCTGTTTCTGGAAATAATGTGGACGGGTTTATTGTTACGATATGGAAATGCGCATAAGCAGCGCAGGGGAGCTTTGTATGCGGAAGATTTTTCGCTGCATGGAATGGAGGCACATGTATGCGTGAAAAACAGCGATTTGACAGGCTGGAACAATTTCGGATATTTGCAGCGGCATTGGTCGTAGCTATTCATACCTCGCCGCTGATGTCACTAAGTGCCGATGCGGATTTTTTTCTGACAAGGGTGCTGGGCAGGATTGCAGTGCCGTTTTTCTTTATGGTGACAGGGCAGTTTGTGGTGTCTGCCTTTCCAGAGTGCGGCATGGCGCGGGTATTAAATTATGTGAAAAAGATTGCACTGCTTTATGGAGCAGCGGTTATTTTATATATACCGATCGGCATTTATGCGGGGCAGTATAAAAATCTGGGAATTTCTGATGTACTCCGCATGCTTATATTTGACGGCACGTTTTACCATCTGTGGTATTTTCCGGCCTGCATCATAGGCATATTGATCGTATATGCGGCAAGCTGCGTGATGCGCCGAAACAAGATGATGATACTTGCAGCAGTATTGTATGCAGCCGGACTGTTTGGCGACAGCTACTACGGGCTGGTTGAAGAACTGCCGGTAGTCGGAGATTTTTACGAAGCCGCGTTTCAGCTGTTTTCCTATACGCGCAATGGTATTTTTTTAGCGCCTGTTTTTCTGCTGCTCGGCGAAGCTGCCTCATCCGGCACGAAAAATAAAAAGCGGGCGGCGGATGCGCGTATCTTGTGGGCAGGGCTTGCGGTTTCATTTGTAGCAATGACAGAAGAAGCGTTTTTGTTAAGGCATTTTGAGCTGCAGCGTCATGACAGCATGTATATACTGCTTGTGCCGGTCATGTACTTTCTATATAAAATACTGATTCAAAATACCGGGCGCGGGACAGTACGTAAAAAAAGACCTGGCGGCGTGCAGCGGTATCTTGGCACGACGGCGACATGGACTTATATCCTGCACCCAGCGATGATTGTCATAGTGCGGGGAGCCGCAAAGGTGACGAAGCTGGATCTGCTTGTGGAAAACAGCGTCGTACATTATTTCGTAGTATGCATATGCTCATTTGCGTCTGCATTTATGATCGCAGTATTTTTAGATCAATGGAAGGGGCCTGTGGGCGGAAGGAAAAGACAGCTGCTTTTACAGCAGAAAAAATCTAGGCGGAGCAGGGCGCAGGAACGTCAGGAAAGCAGGGAACATGAACGTCAGGAAAGCAGGGCGCAGGAACGTCAGGAAAGCAGGGCGCAGGATTTCTGCCTGGGCAGAGCGTGGCTGGAGATTGACCATGAGGCACTGCAGCATAATGTAGCGGTGCTGCGCTCCAAGCTGCCCGCAGACTGCAGGCTGATGCCGGCAGTCAAGGCGGATGCCTATGGACATGGAGCTGTTTTGATCGCAGGGCAGCTGCAGAAAATGGGCGTGGATTCGTTCTGCGTTGCCTGTGTGCAGGAGGGGATACAGCTGCGCAGGCAGGGAATCCGGGGTGAAATTCTAATTTTAGGCTATACGCATAAGGATCAGTGTGCGCTGCTGCACCAGTATCATCTGACGCAGACGGTGATTGATTACGAATATGCCTTACAGTTAAACAGCTGCGGGGTGGATATCCATGTACATATTGGTATTGATACCGGTATGCACCGCCTTGGCGAGCGGAGTGAAAATATAAAAAAGATCATGGCAGTCTATGGGCTGGAGCATTTGATTGTAGACGGCTTATATACGCATTTGTCAGCCTCTGATACGCTGCAGATGTATGGCAGGGCATATACCAGCCTGCAGGCAGAAGCGTTCTGCCGTACAGTCGCTGCACTGAGGGAGCAGGGATATCCGTGTCCAAAGCTGCATATGCTCGCCAGCTATGGCGTGCTGAACTACCCGGAGCTGGCAGGAGATTATGCGCGGGTTGGAATTGCGCTGTATGGCGTGCTCAGTACAAAAGAGGATACGGTAAGGTGGCAGGAAGAGCTGCAGCCTGTTTTGTCATTAAAGGCAAGGATTGCTGCTGTAAAAGTATTGTATCAGGGCGAGTCTGCCGGATACGGTCCGGCATTTACGGCAGCACGGGATATGAAGATTGCGGTGCTTGCAATCGGCTATGCAGACGGACTGCCGCGTGCCTTATCAGGAGGAGTGGGAAGTGTCCTGATCCATGGGCAGAGGGCACCTGTGATCGGGCGCATATGCATGGATCAGACGATTGTAGATGTGACAGGGATAGGCGATGTGAAGACAGGAGATACGGCCGTACTGATCGGCCGGTCCGGCAGCATGGAAATCTCTGTCTGTGATATTGCTGCGCAGGCAGGAACGATTACAAATGAGATATTAAGCCGTATGGGAGCCAGGCTGGAGCGTGTAATGGTATAAGCGAGAGCGGCTGCGGCTGTTGTATGAGTGTGTGCTTTGAAAAATAGATTTGCATTGAATTTATATCTGAGCTGGTATATAATAAGGTAGCAGATGAAAAAATTGGAGGAAGCAAAAGAAACAATGCACACGAAAGGATATTACAAACGGACTATATTACTGCTTATATGTATCATTATGGTATGTGGCAGCATGTCCCCCGCAGCGGCAGCCGGAGAGCCAGTCAATCAGACAGTAAAGGCGGGGATCTTTTATTTTGACGGTTATCATATGAAGGATCAGGATGGAAATCTGGAAGGCTACGGCATTGATTTTTTGAACCTTGTGTCTGAATACTCTCATCTAAATTTTGAATATGCAGGATACGATAAATCTTGGGATGAGATGCTTGATATGCTGGAAAGCGGTGAGGTCGATGTAGTGACATCGGTTCGAAAGACACCCGAGCGTTCAAAGAGGTTTGTTTTTTCACTTCCGATCGGCCGAAATCGTACAATTCTTTCCATGCGGGCAGACCATACACATCTCCGCAGCGGCGATTATGCGACTTATGATGGAATGATTGTCGGCGTGATCAAAGGGAGCAGCCAGAATCAGAGCCTGTTAAAATTTGCGGAAGAAAAAGGGTTTACCTGTACTCTCAGGGAATATGAGAATACAGATCAGGTTACAAAGGCACTGGCTCATGGAGAGATTGACGCTATTCTTTCCAGCGACCTTAGAAGGACGGAAAATGAAAAGATACTCGATACGATCAGATCTGACCATTTTTATGCGGTTGTACGGAAAGATGACAAAGAGCTTTTAAGTGAGATTAATTATGCCATTGAACAGATGAACATCAATGAAGGCGACTGGACAAATGTGCTGCATTATAAACATTATGGAGCTGTTTATTCGGACGCCCTGACATTTAACAAAAGGGAAAAAGCATATATTCAGGATGTGCTTGCGGGCAAAAAAAAGATTACGGCTATGGCAATGGGCGACCGGAATCCTTATTCCTTTGTGGACGGCGGAGAGCTGAAAGGAATTTTTGTTGAATATTTCGAGGACGTTATGGAGCTGGCGGGGCTGCCGTATGAGATGGTGGTGCCAAAAGACAGGGAGCACTATTATGACCTTGCAGAGACGAACGGCGTAGATGTAGTGATTGACAGGAGGACAACCGATGCAGTCAATGAGAGCGACATGTATCAGGGGTTCAATACAAATACATATATGACGACAGGCATGGCCAAAGTAACCAGAAATGATTTTAATGACGAGGTAAAAACTGTAGCAATTGCTGAAACGCAGGGATATGTTCCGCTGGAGCAGGGGATTACGGGAGATGCGGAGATTTTAAAGTATCCTACAAGGGAAGAGGCTCTGCGTGCTGTCATGGACGGAGAGGCAGATGCGGCATATGTGTATACGTATGCGGCACAGCTGTTTGTCAATAATGATTATACCGATTCACTGCATTACAGTATTATAAATGAAATCAGCTTTCAGTTTCAGATGTATGTCAGAAACAGCTGTGACCATGAGCTTGTGACTATTTTGAACAAATGCATCCAGCAGATGCCGGATGATACGCTCAACCAGCTGATTTCAAAGTATACCACATACGCACCAAAGGATCTGTCATTCCAGCAATATATAATGGCTCATCCCGGCATATTGGCTGTTATCGTTCTGCTGTGTGTAGTAATAGCAGGCATTATTCTTTTATTGACCATTAGGGCCAGATGGAACCAGAAAATGCTGGAGACAACCGAACGGTCTAAAAAGGGACTGGAAGAGCAGCTTGCGATTGTAAATGCGCTCAGCCGTGACTATATCAATGTATTTGCGATCGATGTTAAAAGGGCTGTTTCAAGAGTCATCAAAGCAGAAGGCTCTGCGGCGTCTGTTTTAAAGCTGAAAAAAGGGGAAAAGTTTTTATATGATTCTGTGATACATAATTATATTCAAAGCTTTGTACATCCAGAGGAAAAGCAGCAGGCTGTTGAAGCACTTTCACTGGAAAAGGTAGTAGAAGAGCTGGGCAGGACGGGTGAGTATACAGGAAGCTTTCGCGTGATTGAACAGGATGAAATACATAACTATCAGTATACTTTTATTAATATAGAGGGAGACAGTCAGGGGGATGGCAGCTACATACTGTCTGGATTTCGAAATATCGACGATATGGTATGCAAAGAACAGGAGCAGAAAGCAGTTCTGAAAGAAGCACTGGCAGAAGCGCAGCATGCCAATCATGCGAAGACCATTTTTCTGAATAATATGTCCCATGATATCCGCACGCCTATGAATGCGATCATTGGCTTTACCTCGCTGGCGGCTACCCATATCGACAGCAGAGAGACGGTACAGAATTATCTGGATAAGATCATGACTTCCAGCAGGCATCTGCTGAGCCTGATTAACGATGTGCTGGACATGAGCCGTATTGAGAGCGGAAAGGTCAAAATCAATGAGAAAGAAGCCAGCCTGCCGGAGATTATGCACGACTTAAAGACCATTGTGCAGTCGGATGTAAAAGCAAAACAGCTGGAGTTTTATATTGATACGCTGGATGTGGTCAATGAAACGATCATATGTGATAAGCTGCGCCTGAATCAGGTGCTTTTAAATATTTTGAGCAATGCCATGAAATATACAAAGCCAGGCGGCACCGTAAGCGTACAGATTATTCAGACGGATGATGCGCCGGAGGGATACGCTTCTTATCAGTTTAAGATAAAGGATACCGGCGTCGGCATGAGCAGGGATTTTCTGGAGCATTTGTTTGAACCGTTTGAACGGGAGCGCACCTCCACGATCAGCGGCATACAGGGAACAGGGCTGGGGCTTGCGATTACAAAAAATATTGTGGACATGATGAATGGAACGATTATGGTAGAAAGCGAAGAGGGAAAGGGAACCGAATTTATGGTATCCTTCCAGTTCCGCATTGTAGATGAGTCTGAAAAGATGGAGGGCTTGGAAAATCTCGCAGACCTGAGAGCCTTGGTCGTAGATGATGACATTCATGTATGTACAAGTATAAGCAAGATGCTGTCATCCATCGGCATGCACGCAGACTGGACGACGCAGGGAAAAGAGGCGGTAGTCCGTTCAGAATTTGCACTGGAGCAGAATGAGCCGTATAGTGTATACATTATTGACTGGCTTATGCCGGATCTAAACGGTATCGAAGTAGTACGCAGAATCCGCAGGGTGATAGGCGATATACCTACGATTATCATACTGACTGCATACGACTGGGCAGATATTGAAGAAGAAGCGAAGGAGGCAGGCGTCACGGCGTTCTGCTCAAAACCGATTTTCTTATCAGAGCTGCGTGGTATCTTAGCTGCACCGTTTGAACAGGAAAAGGATGAGGAAGAAGATACGCAGCTGGAGATGTTCACCGGCAGAAAGATACTGCTTGTAGAAGATAACGAAATCAATCAGGAGATTGCAAAGGCGATTCTGGAAGAAGGCTGGATTTGTGATTGATATTGCCGATGACGGATCTGTGGCAGTAGATCTGATGAAGAAAGTGCCGGATGATGCTTATGACCTGATTTTAATGGATATACAGATGTCCATTATGAACGGCTATGATGCGGCGAGGGCGATCCGCGCGCTGGATAATCCGATAAAGGCTGCGATACCGATTGTAGCGATGACTGCCAATGCATTCGAAGAAGACAGGCAGCTGGCTCTGGAGGCAGGCATGAACGGGCATGTGGCAAAGCCGATCGATGTGCCGAAGCTGTTGGAAACCTTGAAAGATATATTAAAGAATTAAAAGTATGAAACAGGAGCAGTAAATAGCAGCATTTTAACTTCTGGCTTTTCGGAGCCGGAAGTTTTTTTGTTTTCAGACTTAATTTTCCTATTCATGACGAAAGAAATCTTATGCAGAGAGCGTTCTTTTTTACAGAAAAGTTCTTGACAAGAAAGGTCTATAGATATAAACTTATAGAAAAGGTTTATAATTATAGACTCAAGCGGTGGCTGTTGAAAAGATTTTTATTTGGAGTTACGGAGGTGTATACTATGTTATTAGAACTATTAAGCTCATTGTTTTATGAAATCATACTGCCCAATAGTGTGGCAGGTGCGCTGTTTATATTGTTTATTGCGTTGTTCCGGCAGGTAACAAAGCGTATGTCAAAAGGCTATGTGCGCATCTTGTGGATTCTGCTGATTGTAGAGCTGCTGGCACCGCCCCTGCTGCAGGGGCCGTTTCAAACAATACGTAATCTGGCGCAGAATGCACAGATCATACGAAGCTATTCGTCAGCTGGTACGCAGGGCCTGAATCCGGCAGCGCAGCGCAGCAAGAGTGCGCTGGATGCACAGCCGGAAAAAAGTGGATTGCATACACAGCAGAATAAAAATGCGCTAGATACATCGAATACATCAAATACACTGCATATATCAGAGGTACAAAATACGCTGCCGCAGGAGCATAATGGCAGTCCGTACAATCTGAAAAATGCAGCAGGAGAGCATCTGGGAACAGGATCTGGCAGGATGCCTGCGGCTGTCCGTACAGCGGCTGCTGTCATATGGTCAGCCGGAGCAGTCATCTTTTGTATTGTTTATCTGTGCCAGTTTCTGAAGCTGAAAAAAAGGACGGCGAAGGCTTTTTATGTGGCAGAGGATGGATGCTGGGTGATGGAGGAGTCGCTTACACCATTTGTTATGCCATATCTCATGCCGAAAATCTATCTGCCGGACGGCCTCACGGGACAGAAGCGGATGGATATTCTGGCACATGAAAGGCAGCATATTAAAAATATGGATCATCTGATCAAATGCCTGGCAGCATTTGCGGCAGCCGTGCATTGGTTCAACCCATTTGTATGGGCGGCATATGCATGGATCGGCAAAGATCTGGAGATGTACTGTGACGAATGTGTGATGCGCGGCAGGAGCATGGAAGAACGCAGACGGTATTCCAGCACGCTGCTGCAGTCTGCCGCAGAGTCCAGCGGGCTGTCGGTAATGCTGTATTTTGGGGAAAGCGATACCGAAAACAGGATACGTCATATCCTGTTTTTGAAAAAGCCGTGTATAGCCGTCAGCATCATACTGGTTGTTATCGTGACAGTATGCGGTACTTTTTTCCTGACATCGAAAGACGCCGAAGGAAAAGAAGATGAAAACACCCTGACAGCCGGAAAAAACGACTCAGCGTCAGGAAAAGAAGAAAACGTCGTGCCCGCAGGAAAAGAAGAAGACGGCGCGCCCGCAGCTGGAGATACCGACAGCCTGACGGCGGATGAAAAGAAAAACAGCGCGCCCGGCGTACAGGATGCGCAGCAGATACTGGCAGAAAAAATCAAGGAACAGGCAGGCGGACAGCTGCGGGGGCAGTACTATGCGGATTATGATGGAGACGGCAGCTTTGAACTGTTTGCGGTAACAGGAGCCGGGCCTGCCGGAGGCGCAGATCAGATCTGGTTTGCCAGTGCACAGGAAGTAACCTGCCTGATGGATGAGGCGGCAGGATATGCGGTATTTAATGAAGAGGATCAGGGCATATATGAGACAGGAAACGGACAAAAGCTGTTTATCGCAGACTGCGGCACGATGGGCAGCACTTATTTTTCCAGATGCTATTATGTGCAGTCTGGAAAGGCATATGAGGCAGATCATGGCGAAAACATACTGGAACAGATATCGGGCGGTGATTTTAAAGTATATGTAGATGCATATGACCGGATCTATATGGATGGAGCTATGAGCGGGCATACGCGCAAGCCGTATTATGCGAAATGGACAGGGAGCGGATTTGAAGAATATAAGGCGCAGAAGATGACATTTGAAGAATTGACTGCATATGAAGGGATATGGGAGGTATTAAGCCAGCTGGACCAGCTTCATTATATAGCAGGGCCTGCATATTTAAGAAGCAACGGGCTGATACAGATCAATGCCATAAATGCAGCTGATGACGACAGTATAATTTTTGAAAATGTGACATTAGCGGTGCAGGATGATTCCGTGTCAGTGGTGGAGGCTAACCGTGCAGAAGGGCTGCTGGAGCGATCCAGCTATGGCGGAATCTACAGTCAATCTGGTATTTTTGGAGCGGATGAGGACGATACAGAAAAAGATTTATTAAAGAAAGCAGAAGCTGCCCTGAAATTAAGGCGCAGGATGAAAGCATTTGCAAAAGCCTATTTTGCAGGCCATGCAGATACGGTCAGAAAATATCTGGCAGGCTCGTATACGGCACAGGTGGAGGTGTATGATCAGCCGCAGCAGGCAGAGAGTCTGGAGACTGGCAGAATCAAGGGCCTTGGCAGCATAATAGAAGGAAAGATGGATGAGTGTACATTATCGCTGGAATTCCGCGTGCCGGGTGAAGACAGCTTTCATTATCTTTCCGTCTGGTTTGTAAAAGAAGACGGGGCATGGAAGGCGGCTTCTTATGGATTAGAAAAATAACTGCGTTTTTATGCAGCCTTGATACCAGATCGTAAAAATGTTCTGGAAAGTATTGACACAAAGATGACGAAGTGTTATCTTGTATATAGATAACACAATGTACTCATAGAGAAAGAGGGAGGTGGAAATATGCAGCAGGCATCTGATTATGAATTTGAGCTGTTAAAAGTGATCTGGGGCAGGGGAGGGAGCGCGCTGTATGCCGAGATCATGCAGGACTTGTCAGAGCAGGGAATGAACTGGACAAAAAACACAATCATTACGCTGCTTTCCCGGCTGATTGAAAAGGGATTGGTCAAAACAAATAAAATCGGACACCGCAACAGGTATACGGCTGTTTTTTCTGAAAATGAATATCAGGCTGTCCAGACAGAGGCATTTTTAGGAAAGATGTATGAAGGAAATGCAAAAGGGCTTGTGGCTACGCTGATTCAAAAAGAATGGCTGTCTGCCAGTGATTTTGAGGAATTAAAGGCATACTGGCACAAGCACGGCGCTGCAGATTAAAATGACGTAGCCATGCAGCGGGAAACAGGACATATATTTGGATGAAACAGGAGGATCGGAGGCAGGAATATGTATGAGGTGATGAACATTGTACTGCGGCTTTCTCTGTCAGGGACACTGCTGACAGGCATTTTATTTTTATTCCGGCCGTTGTATAAGGAGCGTCTGAGCAGGAGATGGCAGTATTATATCTGGCTTGTTGTGATTGCGCGGCTGCTGGTTCCCTGGACACCTGAGCGCAGCCCGTTTGGAGCAGTCTTTCAGACGGCGGAGCAGAAGGCTGTACAGGCTGCTTATCAGTTTATGGATCAAAATGCAGGGTATTTAAATAATATCGGACAGTCAGCAGATCTAGGTTGGAAATCGGAAAAGACACCTGTACAAGACAGCAAAGTCGAATCATTACAGAGTGCGGGAGCAGTAAATGAAACGATAGAAGACGATGAAATGGTGGAAGGCAATAAAACGATAGAAGGCAGTAAAACGATAAAAGACAATGAAAAAACAGCAGGCAGTGAAACTGTGAAAACGAATGAGAATGCGGGCAGCACAGAGTCAGAACAGGCAGAAGCAAAAGGCAGCAGTGTGTTTGAGACAGCAAAGTATACAGCAGCAAAAATGCCTGCTATGGTAATAAAATATCTGCCTGTGATCTGGCTGGTAACTGCAATGCTGCTTCTGCTGCGAAAGCTTACGGTATACCAGAGCTTTTATAAATATATCCGTGCGGGCAGCAGCGCAGTAGATGACATACAGCTGCTTGAGCAGGCTGGAGCCTTGATCGAGCAGAACCGTTTGAATCGCAGGAAAGCGGCGGTAGAAGTATGCACGAACAGCCTGATCTCTTCTCCGCTGCTGATCGGGATTTTAAAGCCGTGTATCGTCCTTCCGGCGTCTGATTACTTCTTATCGGAGACTGGATTTCATTATACAGTACTGCATGAGCTGAATCATTACAGGCGGGGTGATCTGATTTATAAGTGGCTTGTACAGGTCACGGTATGCCTGCACTGGTTCAATCCTTTTGTATATCTGATGGAGCGTGCGGTCAGCCGGGAGTGCGAGCTGTCCTGCGACGAAGCGGTCATACGCAAAATGGATGAGCAGGCCAGGAAGGAATACGGCAGCACATTATTAAATGCCGTAACAGCAGGTACATATAGCAGTCCTGGCGTATCAGCCGGATTTAATGAGGGAAGGGAACTTTTGAAAGGAAGGTTAGACGCGATTATGAATTATAAACAAAAATCCAAAGCTGCAGCCATGGCTGCCGTGGCGCTGGCATGCTTGTTTGCAGCAGGTGCGGCATCCATCGGCATCCATCGGACACCGGCAGCAGTTACAGGCAGTGAAGCAAAAGGTGCAGGCGCTCTGGATGCGGATGAACTGCCGATTTTATGTGAAGATGGCAGTAGCTATTACATTTTTGCGCCAGATGCGCAGGCGTCTGACAAACCATCCTCCAGTGTTACGGATGGAATGGTCGGCCTTGATTATATCAGCATGGACGGCTATTGTACAATCGGGCCGTTTGGCAGCAGAAAGAAGTTTCTAAAAGAAGTGAAAAGCCAGTGCAGTTACGACATGAAGCACGGAACAGGCACGCAGGAGGAGTATGATGTATTTTTATCTGCTGCACAGGAAATAGACCGCATCAGCCGGACGGATTCGGATAAATTTCCAAAATTAAATAAACATTCGATTACGGTTGCAGAAGGCGGCACGGCGTCTTTGAAAATGATCCGGGTAAGAAAAAAGCCTGTGTGGTCGTCTGGCAGCGATCAAATCGCAGCAGTAGACCAGAATGGAAAGGTGACAGCCAAAAAAGCCGGAAAAACAAAGATTTATGCTAAAATCGGCCGGATTACGTATGTCTGCAAAGTGAAGGTCAAAACGCAGGAATCATCCAAACGGGCATATGCGAAAGCTTATGCGGAATACGGAATTGCGCAGGAAAACGGCAGCTATTATTATAAAGGCAGACGGATACGTATTTTTATGGACGTAAAGGCAGATGAATCCTTTTTTGTATTCAATTATGATCGAAATGGAACGATTGACCTGCGGCTGCGGCGGGCGGAAGATGGTTCGATTATAAAAATAGAAAATCCTGCGCCGGAGGAGATTGATGAAATACGAGATGATCTGGAGCTGACAGATCTTGCGGAAACAGGAAATACAAAACAGGATTTAACAAAGGTATATTCGAATAAGGAAGGCACGGGCTCGTATGCGAAAATCGTGCGGATGACCAAAAAAGAGGTGCCGAAAAAAGTCAGAAAAGCACTCCAGGCATGCAGCCGGAGGCAGTGGTATGTAATAAGCAGGAATAAAAAGCAGTATATTTATTATGAGGGCCTGCCTGTTAATTATGCGTTTCACACGGAGATGGATGAGGACAGCTTAAAGGTAGGCATTTTAGATCTGGGCAGGACATCTGCCGGCTATGTACTGCTGGCCATAGAACAGAATCAGAATACACCTATGACGCTTTCTTATAACGGGAGACAGGTATCGTATGAAAAGCAGATTGTATGATATGCGTTACAGTTTGTGGGAGATGTGTTCCAAATGAGCGGGGTGTGCAGATTGCGGGAATGAATTTTAGACACGCTCCAGCATAACTATGTGCTAGGATTAAAAATTGTACTTTGTGTTGTCATGAATTAAAAAGCTGCTGCATGAAAACATTTCATGCAGCAGTTTCTTTCTGCGAAGCAATGAGCGGCATACAGCCGCAGCATCAGCTACGCATTTTTTTCTTTGTTCATATTTTTCTGTGCGGTAGACAGCATCAGCTTCAGGCGGTTGAGCTGATTTACTTCGCTGGCACCCGGATCGTAATCGATGGCTACGATATTGGACAGCGGATAGCGGTGGCGCAGCTCTTTGATCACGCCTTTGCCTACGATATGGTTTGGAAGGCAGGCAAATGGCTGGATACATACGATATTGTTTGTACCGCTGTGGATCAGCTCCAGCATTTCTCCGGTTAAGAACCATCCTTCGCCGGTCTGGTTGCCCTGAGATACGATCGGGTCGGCATATTCTGCCAGCTTTTCAATCCGCGCAGGCGGATCAAAGTGCTTGCTTTTTTCAAATTCATCTCTGGCAGCACCGCGCAGCCATTCGAAAAATTTTATGCCGAAATTTGCCATGCGTACATTTTTCTTCGGGCTGTTTATCATTTTGGACTTAAAGTTCTGATTGTAAAATGTATACAGCAGGAAGTCTGTCAAATCAGGCACGACTGCTTCTGCGCCTTCTGCTTCTAATACTTCGACCAGATAATTATTTGCTGCCGGCAGGAATTTTACCAAAATCTCGCCGACTACGCCGACGCGAGGCTTTTTGATATTCAGTCGCGGCAGGTTGTCAAATTCACGTATAATTTCGCGGCACATCCGCTTAAATTTGCGGTGTGAGAGCATTTTGTTCTGTGATATAAATTCAATGACTTTCTGTTTCCATTTTTCATGCAGTTCATTTGCAGAACCCGGTACAGCTTCGTATGGTCTGGTAGCGTAGAGGCAGCGCATAAAGATATCGCCGAATTCTAAGGCATACAGTCCGTGCTGCAGCAGGGCAGGCGTCAGTGAAAATCCCGGATTTTTTTCCAGTCCGCTTAAATTGAGCGAGATTACAGGTACGTCATTGTATCCGGCCTTTTCCAAAGCCCGCCTGATAAAGCCGATATAATTCGAGGCGCGGCATCCGCCTCCGGTCTGGGTGATCATGATGGCGGTCTGGCTCATGTCATATTCACCGGAAGTAACGGCGTCCATAATCTGCCCGACGATCATCAGCGAAGGATAGCAGGCGTCATTATTTACGTATTTCAGTCCAGTATTTACGGCAGTCCGGTTGTCATTGTTTAGGACGACCATATTGTATCCGGCAGTAACAAATGCAGGCTCCAGCAGGTCGAAGTGGATCGGTGACATCTGCGGGCATAGAATCGTAAATTTTTTACGCATTCTGCCAGTAAAAATCGTGCGTTTAAAGTTTGCAGGGACAATCTTACGTGCTTCGTGTTTTTTCTCGCGTACCCGTATCGCTGCTAACAGTGAGCGGATTCGGATTCTGGCTGCACCCAGGTTGCTTACTTCGTCGATTTTAAGGCATGTATAAATCTTGCCGGAACCGGTTAAAATATCACTGACACAGTCTGTAGTAATCGCGTCTAGCCCGCAGCCGAAGGAATTTAGCTGGATTAAATCCAGCTGATCCGTAGACTTGATATAAGTCGCAGCTGCATAGAGACGCGAATGGTACATCCATTGGTCCATGACAATCAGCGGGCGTTCTACCTGTGCCAGGTGGGAGATGGAATCTTCGGTCAGCACGGCAATGCCGTAAGAAGTAATCAGCTGAGGTATGCCATGGTTGATTTCTGGGTCGGCATGGTATGGACGTCCTGCCAGTACAATACCGCGCTTTCCAGTCATTTTTAAATAGTCAAGTACGCTTTCCCCTTGTCTTTGCATATCCTCGCGTACCGCAGCAAGTTCCTCCCAGGCAGCATCCGCAGCGAGAAAGAGTTCGTGGTCCAGTATGTGAAAGCGTGCACAGAGTGCGTCTGCCAAGCCTTTTTTTAATGTGTCCAGATCCTTAAAAGATAAAAACGGATTTAAGAACTCGACTTTTCCGCTTGAAATATCGTCTACATTGTTTTTTATATTCTCTGCATATGAGGTGACGATCGGGCAGTTATAATGGTTGTTTGCATCGGGAAATTCATCCCGCTCATATGGTATGCATGGATAAAAAATAAAATCAGGATTCTGCTTTATCAGCCATGCGATATGTCCATGTGCAAGCTTTGCAGGATAACACTCCGACTCACTCGGGATACTCTCTATGCCCAGCTCATAGATTTTTCTGGAGGATGGGGGGGAGAGTATAATACGAAAATGCAGTTTACTGAAAAATACTGCCCAGAACGGGTAGTTTTCATACATATTCAGTACTCTTGGTATGCCGACTGTTCCGCGCAGTGCCGCTTTTTCCGAGATCGGCTTGTATGCAAACATCCGGCGGTTTTTGTACTCATACAGGTTTGGGATATTTTCTTTATTTTTTTCCTCACCAAGCCCGCGTTCACAGCGGTTTCCAGTAATATAATGGCGGTTTCCGGTGAAGCGGTTGATTGTCAGCAGGCAGTGGTTTGCACAGTGTTCGCACCTTGAGAGAGTGGTGTCAAAAGTCAGGGCATTTATTTCGTCGATGGAAAGCATCGAGGATTTCTGTCCTGCTTCGTGCCGTTCCCTTGCAATCAGCGCAGCGCCGAATGCACCCATGATTCCTGCGATATCCGGGCGTACGGCGTGTATGCCGGAGATCTTTTCAAAGCTGCGCAGTATGGCGTCGTTGTAAAAAGTACCGCCCTGTACGACTACTTTTCTGCCGAGCTGTTCGGGTTCAGAGAGCTTTATTACTTTAAACAGCGCATTTTTGATGACCGAATAAGCAAGGCCGGCGGAAATATCTGCAACTTTAGCACCTTCTTTCTGGGCCTGTTTGACTTTGGAATTCATAAATACGGTGCAGCGTGTGCCAAGGTCAATTGGATTTTCGGCAAACAGCGCTTCTTTTGCAAAGTCCTGCACCGAAAAGTTTAGTGATTTTGCAAATGTCTCTATAAAGGAGCCGCAGCCGGATGAGCAGGCTTCATTTAACTGTACGCTGTCAACGGTCTGGTTTTGGATTTTAATGCATTTCATATCCTGTCCGCCGATATCTAAAATACAGTCTACCTCCGGCTCAAAAAACGCAGCGGCATAGTAATGGGAGACGGTTTCTACTTCACCCTCATCCAGCATAAGTGCGGCCTTAACAAGTGCCTCGCCGTATCCGGTCGAACACGAATGCACAATGCGCGCTTTTTTCGGCAGACGGGCATAAATCTCCTGGATCGAGCGAATGCAGGCGGACAGGGGACTGCCGTTGTTGTTGTCATAGAAAGAATACAGCAGGGAGCCGTCTTGTGCGACAAGTGCGGTTTTTGTCGTCGTAGAACCGGCATCAATGCCCAGGTAGCAGTCTCCCTCATAATCAGCGAGGCTGCGGGATAAAACCTGATTGTTGCTGTGGCTTTCTAAAAACTCGTCATAGTCTTTTTTCGATTCAAATAAAGGTTCCAGACGTTCTACTTCAAATTCGATTGGAATGTCGGTGGAAAGCCGTTCCAGAATCGATGCTAGGGAAACAGACGTTTCTTCAGTGGAGTTTAATGCAGAACCGATCGCTGCAAACAAATGTGAATTTTCCGGCATGATCGTATGCTCATCATCCAGTTTCAGCGTGCGGATAAATGCTGCACGAAGCTGGGACAAAAAGTGCAGCGGGCCGCCTAAAAATGCGACATGGCCTTTGATCGGCTTTCCGCATGCAAGGCCGCTGATTGTCTGATTTACAACCGCCTGGAAGATAGAAGCAGACAGGTCTTCTTTGGTAGCGCCTTCGTTGATCAAAGGCTGGATATCCGTCTTTGCAAATACGCCGCAGCGTGCTGCAATTGGATAGATCTCATGGTAATTTTTGGCATATTCGTTCAAACCGGCAGCATCTGTCTGAATTAAAGAGGCCATCTGGTCTATAAAGGAGCCGGTGCCGCCGGCACAGATACCGTTCATGCGCTGCTCGACATTGCCATTTTCAAAATATATGATTTTTGCATCTTCACCGCCCAGCTCGATGGCTACATCTGTCTTTGGCGCATAGTGCTCAAGCGCAGATGCTACGGATATGACTTCTTGAACAAATGGAATATCCAGATGCTTCGCAAGCGTAAGTCCGCCGGAACCGGTTATGACCGGGGCAACCAAAAGATCACCCAGCTGGTTATGAGCCTCTTTCAGCAGGCCGCATAAGGTTTCACGGATATTTGCATAGTGCCTTTGGTAATCCGCAAACAACAGGCTGTGTTCATCCGCAAACAGCACACTGCTTTGTTCATCTGCACTGGCGGGACTTAGGATTGCTATTTTTACAGTGGTGGAACCGATGTCGATTCCAAGCTTATACAATGCTTCTTTACTCATATTCTCACCCATTCTTAATAGATTTGGCCATATGTATCAAATAAACCGGCCTTGTTTTAGAACTGCTGTGTTTGTTTAAATAGCAGTTCCCTTTTGAAAAGGAAAAAATTTCTATTGCTTCTTATTAAAATATGAATTGTTGTCCAAAAACATTCTACATTATACGACAATGAATAAAAAAACTCAATTCTAAATTTTAAATTTATTTTCTTTTAACAAATGTGAACAATTTTTGACCGGAATTCGGCTGACAGTTGTTAAATTTATACTGTATGTTATTTTGTGAACAGTTATACGTGCGGCTGGCACCTTTTTTGGGGAAGGGAATACATTGTTATAAGAATAATAGTGTAGAGGTGACTTTCATGGATAATTATGTGGAAATGGATAACGAGATGGATAATGAGAAGATCCGCTGCCGGGGTATACTTCATATTGTGAAAAAAGGAGATACGTTGTATAAGATCGCCAAAAAGTATGGAGTTCCCCTGTCTAGAGTCATGTATGCAAATCCATATGTAGATGTATACAATCTGCAGATTGGATCTGAAATCTGCGTGCCTGTTATGGGCCCCAGGCCGCCGATTGGAAATCATCCGGGAAGGCCGTGCCCGCCATGCGGGAACCATCCGGGAAGGCCGTGCCCGCCGTGCGGAAACCGCCCGGGGAACACATGCCCATGCCCGCCAAACGGGAACCGCCCGGGGAACACATGCCCGTGTCCGCCGAATGGAAACCGCCCGGGGAACACATGCCCGTGTCCGCCGAATGGGAACCGCCCGGGGAACACATGCCCGTGTCCGCCGAATGGAAACCGCCCGGGAAATCCACGTCCGCCTATGGGAGGAAACCGTCCGAGAAGCATTGAAATGCCAGGTGAACTGTCTCCGTTGAATCCGGTACAGCCAGACCTGCTGGGACAAAATGAGAGTTTCACGCAGACTCGTAATAAACGGGAAGAAAACTTGGCGGGAGGAATGCGCAGCATGCCAGGAGACGGGATAAATGGCAATGGGGGCATGATGCCAGGAGACGGGATGAATGGCAATGGAGGCATGATGCCAGGAGACGGGAT
>CAJUHV010000005.1:0-2738 GCA_910586445.1 uncultured Eubacterium sp. | reverse complement strand
TGATGCCAGGAGACGGGATGAATGGCAATGGAGGCATGATGCCAGGAGACGGGATGAATGGCAATGGAGGCATGATGCCAGGAGACGGGATAAATGGCAATGGAGGCATGATGCCAAGAGATGGAATTGATAACATGCATATGCAGCCGATGCCGGCAGATGTTACTGCAGGCCGGGGCATGCGCAGCCGGCCGGAACAGAGTGAGATGGGTGAAAATATATACGGTGAGCCTGATAGGAGTGGTATGCGTACAATGCCTGATGGCAGTATTACGAGGCTGGATAGCAGTATGTACAATGCGATGCCTGAGGAAGATATGTATACAATGCCGGATGGCAGCATGCGCACAACGCCGGATGGGGATATGCGCACGAGGCCGGATAGCAGAATGTATACAACGCCGGATGGCAGCATGCGTATGATGCCGGAAGGGCCGAATGCGCATACTGATCTGCGTATGGTGCCAGAACAAGATCTGCGTGCAATGCCGTATTCAGACAGCATGGGTACAGGAAGGCATATAAACCCGGAAAATAACGGCATGCAGCCAAAGAGCCGTATGATGCCGTGTCCAAATGGCGGAAACAGAAATGAACCGAGGCGGACGAGAGATGACGGCATGGAGCAGGGCATGCGCACAATGCTGAGAAATAACGGCATGCAGTGCAGCAGATGCATGCCGGCAGAAGCCTGGCAGCACGCAGGCCGGATGAGGATGCCTGCAAGCGAAAACCAAGCAGGGGGATCATATATGCCTTATGCTGATCAAATGTATACATCATCGGATCAGATGGTGCAGAACGGAATGCAGGGGACGGCAGACCATATGATGCAGGGAGAAATGCAGGGGCTGTCTGAGCAGAGAATGCAGGATGGTATGCAGCAGGGAACATCGGATCGTATGATGCAGGATGGCATGGGGCAGGGAACATCAGATCGTATGATGCAGGACAGAATGAATGGATATGCGCAGGATTATCCAGATGAGACAGCGGACACAGCGGTGGATTATAACAGCATGAATCTGATGAGGCAGGAGCCGGGTGATTTGTCGGAGGGGAATATGATGGCAGATCAGCCAATGGGAGAGCTGCGCCCGATGGGATTTGGCTCAGTGAAAGCATATTCCGAAGCCGGCCGAACGGCTCCTAAAAATGCGCTGCCATGGGAGAATACAGGCGTCACTTCACAGATGATGCAGGATTATCTGGCGCAGATATGAAATTTTTATTAATTTTTAACGAAGAAGAGTCTGTTTGATTGACAAAATATGCCTGTATTTATATAATGCTTGACAGGAAAGAAAATACTTTGCCGTATATGGAGGTCCAAATGAATTTTATGAATAAACTAGAGCGTAAGTTTTCAAGATACGCGGTTTCAAATCTGACAATGTACTTGATCTTTGGGTATGCAGTAGGTTATATGCTTGGCAGGGTTTCTCCGCAGATGCTCAGCTATCTGACCTTTAATCCGTATGAGATCATGCACGGGCAGGTCTGGCGCTTAGTAACATGGGTGTTAATTCCGCCGTCCATGGATAATATTATATTTTATCTGATTATGATGCTGTTTTATTACCAGCTCGGCACAAATCTGGAACGGACCTGGGGCGTGTTCCGCTATAATGTGTATATTTTTGGAGGTATACTTTATACTGCAGTCGGTGCCCTGGTGACGTGGCTGGTCATGGTTTTGTTATACAAGAATGCGGCTGTAATGGGTATGTATGTGGGCGGCTATGTCAGCACTTATTATATATGTATGTCGATCTTTCTTGCCTTTGCAGTCTGCTACCCGGATATGCAGATCCTTTTGTATTTTATTATACCGATCAAGATGAAATGGCTTGCATATGTATATGCGGCGCTGATGCTGTATGATTTTATACAGAGCTTATGGCCGGGCAGGATCGTTATGGCAATGTCGCTGTTGAACTTTATTATATTTTTCCTTTCGACAAGGGATCTGCGCAGATATACGCCAAAAGAAGTCCACAGAAGGCAGGCTTACCAAAAGGCAGTCAGGCAGCCTGGGAATGCTGCAGGCATAACAAAGCACAAATGTGCCATATGCGGCAGGACAGAACAGGATGATCCGTCATTGGAATTTAGGTTTTGTTCAAAATGTGACGGCAATTACGAATACTGTCAGGATCATCTGTTTACACATCAGCATATAAAGAGATAGAAAATAATAAAGAGATATAAAAAAGGGATACCAAATTAAGGAATTAGGAAATTTTTGTCTCTGCATGTCCGCATCCGGCTGTTTTTTACAGGCATTATGTTTCTTTTGTTTAAGCTGTGCAGCATAAGCAGCGTATAAGGTCTGTAGGATAACGGCCGGGTGGGGAGCTGTTCTGCGTTTTTGCAAGACGTCGGAACTATTAAACAGCCGCAGGAGCTATAAAAAGGTATCGGCCAAATTATAAGGAAAATATCTTGACTTTTTAGGCAGTCAGCTTTATAATAGAAAATATAGGATGCTGCTTAATGCAGACATAAATAAAATACGGGATAGTAAAGGTTTCGACAGGGATTTTAAAGCTGGAGAAGCGAGCCGCAGGAGATGCGTCAACTCTCACAATTAAAATTAAACGCTAACGATAATTTAGCATACGCTGCCTAGCGGCAGCTGTCTGGTCTAGTGCACCTACACATTAGAATACAGGCATCGACTATGTAGGAAACGATGCATATTAAGCTTTGCGTATGCAGGCGTATGATGAAGCTAC
>CAJUHV010000004.1:80300-104630 GCA_910586445.1 uncultured Eubacterium sp. | reverse complement strand
GACTACTAATGTCCAAGATGATGCGGATAATTCATCCCAAATTTAATCAACATAGTCCGCTATGCCTCATAAATTTGGGATAAATTCTCCACTAAGTGTGAAGCACAGCTCACAGAAAGCATTTTTCAAACACGCTCTAGAGTTAGGAAGAAAGGTGGCAGTATGGAATTAACAGTAAAACTGGAGAATTTTGAAGGGCCGTTGGATTTATTGCTGCATCTGCTCGAAAAAAACAAGGTCAATATTTATGATATACCGATTGTGGAGATTACCAGCCAGTATATGGACTATATACATGAGATGGAGCGCCAGGACTTGGACATTATGAGCGAGTTTATGGTTATGGCAGCGACGCTGATTGACATTAAGGCAAAGATGCTGCTGCCGAAAAAAGAGACGGATGATGAAGAAGAAAAAGATCCCCGCGCAGAGCTTGTACAGCAGCTTTTGGAATATAAGATGTACAAGTGCTTTTCCTATGAATTAAAAGACCGCCAGCTGGATGCCGACAAGGTGATGTACAAAGTGCCTACCATACCAAAAGAAGTGTCGGAATATACGCCCCCGCTTGATCTGGAGGCGCTGCTGGGGGATCTGACCTTACATAAGCTCAATGCGGTTTTTGAATCCGTTATGAAAAGGCAGACGGATAAAATAGATCCGGTGCGGTCGAAATTCGGCAGGATCGAAAAAGAAGAGGTATCCCTGGAAGAAAAGATGATCGTGTTAGAACAGTATGCAAAAGAGCATAAGACATTCAGCTTCAGGGGGCTTTTGGACAGGCAGTCCGGGCGTGTGCAGGTCATTGTCACCTTTCTGGCGGTTTTAGAGCTGATGAAGACGGGAAAGATCGAGATCTTTCAAGAACAGGCATTTGATGATATCAGCATTACATCACGCATAGCAGCATAGGTTTAGGAAAGGAGAAGCCATGCCAGAGGCAATTATAGAAGCAGTATTATTTACAATGGGAGAGTCCGTATCCTTGGAGAGGCTTGCCGGCGTGCTGGAGCTGGACTTAGAACAGACAAAAGAGATCATATGCCGGATGATGGAGCAGTATGAGCAGGAAAACCGGGGCATACAGATTATCGAGCTGGACGGGGCGTATCAGATGTGCACGAAAAAAAAGATGTACGAATATTTGATCAAGATCGCAGGACAGCCGAAAAAGCAGACGCTTACGGACGTATTGTTAGAAACGCTGTCGATCATAGCCTACAAGCAGCCTGTCACCAAGATGGAAATAGAAAAAATCCGGGGCGTATCAAGCGGACATGCCGTCAATAAGCTGGTGGAATATAATCTGGTGTGCGAGCTGGGGCGCCTTGAGGCTCCCGGAAGGCCGCTTTTATTTGGCACGACAGAAGAATTTTTACGCAGCTTCGGCGTAAACTCTCTGGAAGAGCTGCCGCAGCCGCAGCCGGAACAGCTGGAGGAGTTTAGGCATGAGGCAGAAAAAGAGATGGAAATACGCATGAAAGTATAAAAGTGCATGGAGTATTACAGTAATAATAAAACGTGCTCCGGCATAATTATGAAACAAACACAGTTTCGGAGCATGTATGAAACGAGTATTCCATTGTCTGATTTTAATAATATTGTTGCTGGGACTTTGCAGCATGGCGCCACAGGCCGCTGCTGCCAAGCGTGCAGGGTCTGCGGCGCTGAATGAGAACGAACTCTATGCCCGCTCGGCAGTACTGATGGATGCCGATACCGGGCGTGTTTTGTTTGGAAAAGATGAAAAAAGCATAAAGCCCATGGCCAGCACGACAAAGATCATGACCTGCATAGTGACGCTGGAGAATGCAGATCTTGCAGATGTCGTGGAAGTATCGGCTTATGCGGCAAAAATGCCGGATGTCCAGCTGCATATAGAAAAAGGCGAATATTACCGGTTAAAGGATCTGGTATATTCCCTGATGCTTGAGTCGCATAATGATTCGGCAGTAGCGATCGCAGAGCATGTAGGCGGCAGCGTGGAAGGCTTTGCACAGCTTATGAATGAAAAGGCTGCTTCGATCGGGTGCACGGATACGACATTTATCACCCCGAACGGGCTGGATGCGTCCGAGACCGTTACGCTGGCGGACGGGTCGAGCGAGACAAAAGTACATTCTACTACAGCGGCTGACCTGGCCAGAATACTCAGCTACTGTATCAAGCAGTCTCCCAAAAAGGATGAGTTTTTAAAAATCACACGTACGGCAGGCCACAGCTTTACTGATCTCATAAAGGCAGAGGACGGTACGGTGTCGCAGGGGACGCGCAGCTTTTCCTGTAATAACCACAATGCCTTTTTACATATGATGGACGGTGCCCTGACCGGGAAGACGGGCTTTACCGGGAATGCAGGCTACTGCTATGTCGGTGCGCTGGAAAGCAAGGGGCGCACGTTTGTCATTGCTCTGCTGGCATGCGGATGGCCGAATAATAAGAACTATAAGTGGAAGGATGCCCGAAAATTGTTCCAGTACGGCATAGACCACTACAAGCAGACCGATATTACCGACTATGATTATGACCCAAAGCCGATTACCGTAGAAAACGGTGCGGGAAAAGACCGCCTGCTGAAGACAAAAATCCAGATAAAGCCGGTTGCAAAGCAGAGTCCGCAGAATATGCTGATCTCAGACAGTGATGTTATAAAAATGCGCGCCAGGCTGCCAGAGGTGTTAAAGGCTCCGGTAAAAAAAGGAGATGTGATCGGGACGCTGGATTATTATGTCAATGGACAGCTGACGGCACAGATGCCGGTAACAGCCCCAGGTGATATTGCGCGGCGTTCGCTCTGGTGGTATTTTAAACTGGTGCTGTCACGGTATTTTTATCCGTATTTGTAAAAAAATTATAAAATTCTATTGAATAATCCAATGAAAAGCGTTACTATTATTCTGACGAAATTTTTGAAAAGTTTCAAAATAGATGGAGGGCTAAAGAATGAGTAATGGTAATGATAACTCTGCAGTGCAGCGGATTGCAAAGTTAGTCGATGAAAACAGCTTTATGGAAATTGGCGCGCTTGTCACGGCAAGAAGCACAGATTTCAATTTGGCCGGGACAGATACTCCTTCCGATGGTGTGATCACCGGACATGGACTCATTAATGGGAATCTGGTATTTGTTTACAGTCAGGACGCAGCCGTACTCGGCGGTACGATTGGTGAGATGCATGCAAAGAAAATTGCTGCCGTATATGATATGGCGGTTAAGATGGGGGCACCTGTGATCGGGCTGATTGACTGTGCAGGAGTCCGCCTGCAGGAGTCTATAGATGCATTGGAGGCTTTCGGCATGATCTATGCAAAGCAGGCAATGGCTTCCGGCATTATTCCGCAGATCAGCGCGGTATTCGGCACATGCGGCGGAGGGCTGGCAGTTGTTCCGGCACTTAGTGATTTTACGTATGCTGAGGCTGAAAAAGCAAAGATGTTTATAAATTCTCCGAATGCGATTGACGGAAACCGCGCAGACAAATGCAATAGTGCGGCTGCTGCGTTCCAGAGTGCGGAAACAGGCACGATCGATGGAATCGGGACAGAAGATGAGATTTTAGCCCAGATACGCCAGCTCGTGTGCATTCTTCCGGCAAATAACGCAGAGGGCGGATGTGTGGACGAGTGTGAGGATGATTTAAACCGTGCCTGCGAGAATCTGGATACAATGAAGGGAGATCCTAGATACGTACTGAGCGAGATTTCTGACGGACATCTTTTTGTGGAAGTAAAGGCAGATTATGCAAAAGAGATGGCAGCAGGATTTATCAAGCTGGACGGCATGACGGTAGGCGTTGTTGCAAACTGCACGGAGATTTATGATGCGAAAGGCAAGAAATCGGAAGAATTTGAAGCTGCATTATCAGCAAGAGGCTGTAATAAAGCAGCAGAGTTTATATCGTTCTGTGATGCATTTGACATACCGGTGATTTCCCTGACAAATGCAGCAGGCTTTAAGGCAACGATGTGTTCGGAAAAGAATCTGGCAAAAGCGCTCGGCCGGCTGACCAGTGCATTTGCAGCTGCAAGTGTTCCGAAGGTAAACCTGATTATGGACAAGGCATATGGAAGTGCTTATGTGGTAATGAATTCCAAGTCTCTCGGCGCTGACCTTGTATATGCATGGCCGGATGCAAAGACCGGAACGATGGATGCCAAGATGGCAGCCAAGATTATGTATGCAGGCCAGCCTGCTTCAGTACTGGATGAAAAAGCCGCTGAATACGAAGCACTGCAGGGCAGCGTAAAGACAGCAGCAGCACGCGGATATGTAGACCGTATTATTGATTACCCGAGTACAAGAAAGTATTTGATCGCGGCAGTTGAGATGCTGTATACAAAGCGCGTAGATCAGCCGAATAAGAAACATGGAACAAAGTAGAAAGGTGACGTATATCATATGAAGAAAAAATTATTTCTGATCGTCAGTCTGTGTATGTTAGTGCTCAGTTTGGCTGCATGTGGGCAAGATCCAAAAAAAGTGGATTATAACGGCGTCACTTATGATGAGCTGGAGAGCACAAGCACAAATCTGGCATCCAGCCTGCCTGAGATATCGGATGAGGATATTGAGGGCAGCCTTGCATATTACGAGCAGATGGGTGAGGAGCTGATTCCAAACCTTCTAAGACAGTGGAAAGAAATGAGGTCAGATCTGGGCGATTTTGTTGATCTGGGCGATTTTTCGATTGACATATCAGGAAAGACACTGACAACGACACAAACGATGAACTTTACCGGACGCAACATCACTATGACCTGCGTATACAATTATCTGGACATGCAGATTGAGGATGTGACGCTGGATGAAATCTATTCTCTTGGCGAAAAGATGCAGAAGGCAGCGATGAATACGCTGATGGGCCTTGGAACGGTATTTTTGATCCTGATACTGATCAGCCTGATTATTTCTGCGTTTAAAATTATTCCGTACTTACAGGAGAAGGCAAAGGCAAAACATGCACCGGTTTTAGAGCCTGCAGCCACAGTGCCTGTTCCGGCTCCGACCGTGCAGCCGCAGGAGCCTGAGATGGATGATTCTGAGCTGATTGCGGTTATCGCAGCAGCAATCGCGGCATCAGAGGGCAGCACCGCTGCGGATGGATTTGTAGTCCGCTCGATTAAGAGAAGAAGATAAACTAAAAAATAAAAGATAATTTAATATAAGATCAAAATTGCAGGAGGAAATAAAATGAAAAGCTATACAATCACCGTAAATGGAAATGTTTATGATGTTACTGTAGAAGAAACAGGTTCTGCGCCGTCGGCAGCACCGGCACCGCGCATGGCAGCACCGGCACCGCGTGCAGCAGCACCGGCACCTGCTCCAAAGCCGGCGGGCGGAGCAGGCAGCGTAAAAATCGAAGCAGGCGCAGCAGGAAAGGTGTTTAAGATTGAGGCCTCTGTCGGCAGCCAGGTAAAGAAAGGTGATCCGATTCTGGTACTGGAGATCATGAAGATGGAGACACCGGTAGTCGCTCCGCAGGACGGCACGGTAGCAAGCATTGATGTAGCTGTTGGTGATACGGTAGAATCGGGAGCTTTACTGGCTACGATGAACTAACATCTTATTAGATAGATAATTAGGAGGACAATTATGCTTAGTTATGTTGGAGAGACAATGAGTAACCTCCTTCACCAGACAGCATTTTTTAACCTGACATGGGGCAACTACTTCATGATTCTGATTGCCTGTATATTTTTATACCTGGCAATTGCAAAAGGTTATGAACCATTACTGCTTGTGCCGATTGCATTCGGCATGCTGCTTGTCAACATTTATCCGGATATCATGGCAAGCCCGGAAGAGACGAGCAATGGTGTTGGCGGATTATTATATTATTTTTATACATTAGATGAATGGTCGATCCTTCCATCGCTCATATTTTTGGGTGTCGGGGCAATGACTGATTTCGGTCCGCTGATTGCGAATCCGATCAGTTTCCTGATGGGGGCTGCGGCACAGTTTGGTATTTATATGGCTTATTTTATGGCTATATTTATGGGATTTAATGACAAAGCGGCAGCTGCTATTTCTATTATCGGCGGTGCTGACGGGCCTACTTCCATCTTTTTGGCAGGCAAGCTCGGACAGTCCGCGCTGATGGGGCCGATTGCCGTGGCAGCTTATTCCTACATGGCACTTGTGCCGGTTATCCAGCCTCCGATTATGAAAGCGCTGACGACTAAAAAAGAGCGCCAGATTAAGATGAAGAACCTTCGTCCGGTATCCAAGCTGGAGAAAATTTTATTCCCGATTATCGTTACGATCGTTGTCTGCCTGCTGCTGCCTACTACGGCTCCGCTCGTAGGCATGCTGATGCTGGGCAACTTATTCCGTGAATCAGGCGTTGTACGCCAGCTGACCGATACGGCCTCCAATGCATTGATGTACATTGTAGTTATCCTGCTCGGTACTTCGGTAGGAGCCTCTACAAGTGCAGAAGCATTTTTGAATTTCAGCACATTAAAGATCGTGGCACTCGGACTGATCGCATTCGCGTTTGGTACGGCAGCCGGCGTCCTTCTTGGAAAGCTGCTCTGTGTTGTTACACATGGCAAGATCAATCCGCTGATCGGTTCTGCCGGAGTATCTGCAGTGCCTATGGCAGCGCGTGTATCCCAGAAAGTAGGAGCAGAAGAAGATCCTACCAACTTTTTACTTATGCATGCAATGGGGCCGAACGTTGCAGGTGTAATCGGGACTGCCGTAGCAGCTGGTACATTTATGGCAATCTTTGGAATTTAATACTATTTTAGGAGGAATAAAAGATGGCAGGAGTTGCGAAAAAACCGTTAAAAATAACGGAGACTATATTACGTGATGCACATCAGTCTCTGATTGCTACCAGAATGACGACAGAGCAGATGCTTCCGATTGTAGACAAAATGGATCAGGTCGGGTTTCATGCTGTAGAGTGCTGGGGCGGAGCTACGTTTGATGCCTCCCTTCGTTTCTTAAAAGAAGATCCATGGGACAGGCTGCGTAAATTAAAGGCAGGTTTTAAAAAGACGAAGCTGCAGATGCTTTTCCGTGGACAGAATATCCTCGGATACCGTCCATATGCAGATGACGTGGTAGAATATTTTGTACAGAAATCAATTGCAAACGGTATTGATATTATCCGTATATTTGACTGTCTGAATGACCTTAGAAACTTACAGACAGCAGTAACCGCCTGCAATAAAGAAAAAGGGCATGCGCAGGTAGCGTTATCTTATACATTGGGCGATGCTTATACGCTCGAATATTGGACGCAGATGGCGAAAAAGATCGAGGAAATGGGTGCAGATTCCATCTGTATCAAGGATATGGCAGGCCTTTTGGTGCCGCAGGAGGCTGACACGCTGGTACGTGCCTTAAAGTCTTCTACAAACCTTCCGATCGAGCTGCATACGCACTATACATCCGGCGTGGCTTCTATGACTTTGATGAAAGCAGTAGAAGCAGGATGCGATATCGTAGATACGGCTATGTCGCCATTTGCACTTGGAACATCCCAGCCTGCTACGGAGGTTATGGTAGAGGCATTTAAAGGATCGCCGTATGATACCGGGCTGGATCAGAACCAGCTGGCAGAGATCGCTGATTATTTCCGTCCAATGCGTGAGCAGGCGCTGGAGAGCGGCCTGATGAATCCAAAGGTACTGGGCGTGAATATTAAAACACTTCTGTATCAGGTGCCGGGCGGCATGCTGAGCAACCTGATCTCCCAGCTGAAGGAGCAGGGCAAAGAAGATAAATACGAAGAAGTGCTGGCTGAGGTGCCGCGCGTACGTAAAGATCTGGGCGAGCCGCCTCTTGTAACACCTTCTTCGCAGATCGTCGGTACACAGGCAGTATTTAATGTGCTGATGGGCGAACGCTATAAAGTAGCTACAAAAGAGACAAAAGACGTACTGCTTGGAAAATATGGGCAGACCGTAAAACCATTTAATCCAGAGATTGTAGATAAAGTACTTGGCGAGGATAAGAAAAACGCCATTACCTGCCGGCCGGCGGATTTACTGGAGCCGGAGCTGTCTAAAATCGAAGCAGAAATGAAGCAGTGGAAACAGCAGGATGAAGATATCTTATCCTATGCTTTATTCCCGCAGGTAGCTACAGAATTTTTTAAATATCGTGAAGCACAGCAGAAGAAAGTAGATGCTGCAGTAGCGGATACGAAAAACGGCGCTTATCCAGTGTAAGAAAAGACGGATTACCATTTGAAAAAAGGCACTGTAAGCTGCAGCGCCTTTTTTCATATATTGTATTTTCTTAAAAAGGATCTGCTGTTTTAGTGTAGATCGTAGATCGTAAGGAGGGCATGTATGAAAAAGAAAACTTTGATACGCAGCATGCTGCTTGCTTTTTTATGCTGTTTGATGATACTGGGTTTTCAGACAAATGTGAAAGCAGAAACGGGAAACTACTATATTAAAGTAAACAAATCAACGAATGTTGCAACTGTCTACACACATGACAACAAACCATATACGGCGTTTGTATGCTCCGCAGGCTATGCAACGCCGATCGGGACGTTTTATACAATGAATAAGTATTCTTGGTGGGTGCTTGACGGCCCATCTTACGGACAGTACTGTACGAGAATCACAGGCTCAATCCTGTTTCATTCGGTATGGTACTATGCGCAGGATAAAACAACACAGTCTTATGTACAGTATAACCGTCTGGGAACGCTTGCTTCACACGGCTGCATACGGCTGACGACAGCAGCGGCAAAATGGATCTATGATAACTGTCCGCTGCGGACAAAGGTCATTATATTTAATGGAAGTGCTGCGGATGATCCGCTCGGCAAACCGGCTTCGATCAAAGTAAGCTCATCTGTCAGAATGGGCTGGGACCCGACGGATCCAGATCCGGCGAATACTTACAGTACAAAAAACACGCAGCCTAGAATCAGTGTGAAAAGCACGACGGCAGATGCCCAGTACAAAGGAAAATTTGTGCCGGTAGAGATGACAGCATATGATTCTGCAGGCAATGCACTGAGCAAGGCGTGGATTCGTACCTCAGGCACGGTAAATACAAACCAGATGGGCAGCTATCCGGTGACTTATTCGCTGACGGATTCTTTCGGCAGAAATGCGTCGGTAACGGTTACATACAAGGTCGGAGATGCAGCTCCGGCAACAATATCCGGCGTACGTGAGGAGATCACAAAAGAATATAAGTCCACCCTGGACCTGCGCAAAGGCATTACTGCCAAAAATTCACTCGGCACCGTACTGACAGACCGTATTGTAACTAAAATACGCAAGCCGGGAGAAGAGACATATAAGGGTATGAAGGCTTCTACCTTAAAGCTGCGCCATACGGGAACCTACCGGATTATGTATTATCTGAAAAATCCTACAAATAATATGGTGACAGAAAAATATATGATCGTGCGGGTGAAAGATACAAAGAAACCGGTAATCAGCAGCAAAGACAAATTTGAAAAAATAGAGCTTTCGGCAGATACAGAATCGATTACTTATAAAAAGCTGATATCAGGTGTTACTGCAAAGCTTAAATCTGGAAAAAATATGACTTCTAAAATCAGCATTAAAGTAACAAGCCCGGATGGAAAGGTGAAAACCGTATCCAAAGACGGCGATTATAAGCTGTCAGGCTCCGGCACATATACGATCGCTTATTACTGTACAAATCCAGAAAAGAACTTAAAGACGGAAAAATACCTGATTGCCAAAAAGACCAGGAAAATGGTCGTAGCCAAAGAAGTATATGTAAAGTCTGTAACACATAAAATCGAAGCACCGGCAGATGCAGTAGTAACTACAAATACGGCACTGCAGGTATTGGAAGATGTGAAAGTTGTTACAACAGCCAAAATGTCTGACGGCACAAAGCAGGTTACGGAGACAGCAGAGGGTATTGCATATTCAGTAACTTATCAGATTTATCAGAATGCACCAGAAGCAGAGCTGGCTTTAAATGAGAACAATTTATTGACCTTATTTGACGCAGGTATTTATAAAATTACTTACCGCTATACCGATGAGCAGGGAAATACGACAGAACATGTAAGGACTGTAACGGCACAGGCAGCTCAAAATCAGGGCGGAGAACAGACAGGCAGCAATGAGTAATACAAATGAACTGACCAACCGCATTAACGAACGTTATAGCACTATGAGCAAGGGTCAGAAGCTTTTGGCAAATTATATTACCGATTATTATGATAAGGCCGTCTTTCTGACTGCTGCAAAGCTGGGGGAAGTCGTCGGAGTCAGTGAGTCCACAGTTGTGCGGTTCGCTGCACAGCTGGGGTACAAAGGATATCCGGAGTTTCAAAAAGCGCTCGAAGAAATGGTGCGCAACAAGCTCAGCTCGATCCAGCGCATGGAAGTGACTTATGGCAGGATCAGCCAGTCCAGAATATTGGAATCCGTACTGCATGCAGATATGGAAAAAATTAAAGGCACATTAGAGAAAATCGATCAGAATGCATTTGAAATGGCAGTTGACACAATACTGACGGCAGGGCGGATTTATATCGTTGGCATCCGCAGCTGCGCGCCGCTGGCTGGTTTTCTGGCATTTTATCTGAATTTTATGTTTGACGATGTGATTCTGCTGCATACAAACAGCTCCAGCGAGCTGTTCGAGCAGATGGTGCGTATTGGAAAAGAGGATGTAATTATCGGCATCAGCTTTCCAAGATATTCCATGCGCACGCTCAAAGCACTGGAATTTGCCAATAACCGCAGTGCAAAGGTAATCACCCTGACAGACAGCGTTCATTCTCCGATGAACCTCTATTCGTCCTGCAACCTGATCGCAGACAGTGATATGGCCTCGATCGTAGATTCGCTGGTTGCACCTTTAAGCGTGATCAATGCCCTGATTGTGGCACTGTGCATGCGCAAGCAGGATGAAGTCGCAACGACCCTGGAGACGCTGGAGGAAATATGGGACGAATATCAGGTTTACGAAAATGATGAGATCGACTATATTGATGATAAGTTAAAGATGCATTATGCAAAAATAGGAGATATGGATGTCTAAAGAGATCATAGTAGCAGGCGGAGGCGCATCCGGCATGATGGCAGCAGCTGCAGCAGCTGAATGCGGCTGCAGCGTTTTGCTGCTGGAGCGCAATGAAAAGCTGGGGAAAAAACTGTATATTACAGGCAAAGGCAGATGTAATATTACCAATGCCTGCGAAACGCAGGATTTGTTTAAACAGGTTTTAAGAAATTCCAAGTTTTTATACAGTGCCTTTTATACATACGATAACTTTCGTGTTATGGATTTTTTTGAAAAGCAGAAAGTGCCGTTAAAGACCGAGCGCGGCGGACGTGTCTTTCCGGTATCTGATCATTCCTCCGACGTGATCCGCGGCCTCGAAGGCGCGATGCGCAGGCTGGGGGTAAAAGTGCTGCTGAATACGCGGATTGTTTCGATTGAACGAATTCGTAAGACTGAAATAAATGATATAAACAATTCAACTGATGCAGACGGCATAATAGGCGCAGGCAGTGCCGGACAGACTGAAAGCGCCGGACAGACAGCATGGCGTTTCTGCGTAAAAGACGCAGCAGGCAGCCGGTATATGGCGGATCGGGTAATACTGGCTACCGGGGGCCTGTCCTATCCTGCTACCGGCTCCACCGGAGACGGATATACATTTGCCAGGGCATTCGGCCATAAAATAGAGCAGCAGTATCCTGTACTTGTGGCAATGAAGACGCAGGAACCATATATTCCAAAGCTGCAGGGGCTGTCGTTAAAAAATGTTCGGGCTGTCATTGCAGACGGCAGAAAGGTGCTGTATGATGATTTCGGCGAGATGATGTTTACACATTTTGGCGTCAGCGGTCCCCTGATGCTGCGGGCAAGCAGCATTATAAGCAGCCAGCTCCAGAAGAAGCCTCTGCCGCTTAGGATCGATTTAAAACCGGCACTGGACAGACAGCAGCTGGACCGCCGTATCCTGCGGGATTTTGAGGAAAATTTAAATAAAAATTTTAAAAATGCATTAAACCGCCTGCTGCCGTCAAAGCTGATTCCGGTCGTGACTGAGCTGAGCGGCATTTCACCGGAGAAAAAGGTCAATGAGGTGACAAAAGAAGAACGTGCAGTACTGCTGGACCTCATCAAAGGCTTTCCGGCTACCATTACAGGGCTGCGTGACTTTAACGAAGCCGTGATTACGCGCGGCGGGGTTAATGTCAGGGAAGTAAATCCGTCTACAATGGAATCAAAGATGATACCCGGCTTATATTTTGCAGGCGAGCTCTTAGATGTGGATGCCCTCACAGGAGGATATAACCTCCAGATCGCATGGTCTACCGGATATCTGGCGGGCAGGAGCGCAGCGGCAAGTGAATGAAGTGCCAGACAGCTTTTAGAAAGGAAAAGTTCATATGAGTTTTAATATTGCAATTGACGGCCCGGCAGGAGCGGGAAAAAGTACCATTGCCAAAAGGCTGTCAAAAGAGTTATCATTTGTATACGTGGATACCGGCGCAATGTATCGTGCGATGGCGCTGTATTTTATCCGGGGCGGCATAGACCATAAAGATGAAGCTGCCATATCAGCCGCATGTGCAGACATAGATATTACGATCACATATCAGGACGGCATGCAGTGTGTAGTATTAAACGGTGAAAATGTCAATGAATGGATTCGCACGGAGGAAGTCGGCATTATGGCTTCAAATACCAGCATTTATCCAAAGGTGCGCGAAAAGCTGACGCTGCTCCAGCAGAAGCTGGCGCAGAATGCGGATGTCATTATGGATGGACGTGATATCGGCACATGCGTGCTGCCTCATGCGCAGGTCAAGATCTATCTGACAGCCACGGTGGAGGCAAGGGCCAAAAGAAGGCATGAGGAATTAATAAGAAAAGGAATCGATGCTGACTATGCGCAGATAGAGGCGGATATTAAGGAGCGTGATTACCGTGACATGAACCGTGAGATCGCACCGCTTCGGCTGGCGGAAGATGCCGTACTGGTGGATTCTTCTGTCATGGGCATAGAAGAAGTAGTGGCGGCGATACGCAGTATCTACGAGAAAGCACATTCAAAGGGGAACATATGAATATTACAGTGGCAAAAAGTGCCGGGTTTTGTTTTGGAGTCAAAAGAGCGGTTAACAAAGTGTATGAACAGGCCGATATATCAAATGGGCCGATTTATACCTACGGGCCGATCATCCATAATGAAGAAGTCGTGAATGATCTGGAGCAGAAGGGCGTACAGGTTATTGATTCGATTGATTCTCTGGCAGGCAGCCGTGCGCCAAAGCGGGGAACAGTCATTATCCGTTCTCACGGCGTATCGAAAGAAGTTTATGAAAAGCTGGAGCAGGCAGGATTTTCAATTGAGGATGCTACCTGTCCATTTGTACTTAAAATTCACCAGATCGTGGAAGAGTTTTCCAAAGACGGCTACGAAATCGTGATCATCGGCAGCAGCGAGCACCCTGAGGTCGAAGGAATCCGCGGCTGGTGTGATCCTGCGCATACAGCAGTGGTTTCAAATGCGCAGGAGGCCGAGAATTATGAGCTCCAGGCAGATAAAAAAGTGTGCATTGTGGCGCAGACGACGTTTAATTACAAGAAATTTCAAGAATTAGTTGAAATTATTCAAAAAAAAGGTTATATTAATGATATACGTGTATTGAATACAATTTGTAACGCTACAGAAGAACGGCAGAATGAGGCAGCTAGTCTGGCAAAGACTTCCGATATTATGATTGTCATTGGAGGAAGGAGCAGTTCGAATACGCAGAAACTGTATGAGATATGCAAAGAAGAATGTGCAAATACTTACTATATACAGACCGCAGCTGATTTATGCATTGAGCATGCAGGCCGCATTGATAACGTAGGTATTACCGCAGGGGCTTCTACCCCAAAGAAAATTATTGAGGAGGTTCAAAAGTATGTCAGAACAAAGCTTTGAACAAATGTTAGAGGAATCTTTTAAAACAATAAGGAACGGGGAGGTTGTTGAAGGTACTGTTATCGATGTAAAACCTGATGAGATCGTGCTCAATATCGGTTACAAGTCTGACGGTATCATTACTCGGAATGAATACACCAATGAACCGAATGTAGACCTGACTACCCTGATTGAAGCAGGCAGTACGATGGAGGCAAAAGTTTTAAAAGTAAATGATGGAGACGGTCAGGTGCTTCTGACCTATAAGCGCCTTGCAGCAGAAAAAGGCAGCAAGAGATTAGAAGAAGCGTTTGAAAACAAGGAAGTGCTGACAGCAAAGGTAGCACAGGTATTAAACGGCGGACTGAGCGTCATCGTAGACGAGGCAAGGGTATTTATTCCATCCAGCCTTGTGTCAGATGTATATGAAAAAGACCTGACCAAATACGACGGACAGGAAATCGAATTCGTGATTACAGAGTTCAATCCTAAGAGAAGAAGGATTATCGGCGACCGCAAGCAGCTTCTGGCAGCACAGAAGGCAGAACTGCGCAAGGCATTGTTTGAGAGAATCAATGTCGGAGATGTGATTGAAGGCACTGTTAAAAATGTAACAGATTTTGGCGCGTTTATTGACCTCGGGGGCGCAGACGGACTGCTTCATATATCCGAGATGTCCTGGGGACGCGTAGAAAGCCCGAAAAAGGCATTTAAAGTCGGTGACGTCGTAAAAGTATTTATCAAAGATATTAATGATACGAAAATTGCGCTCAGCATGAAATTTCCGGAGGATAATCCGTGGAATAACGCAACAGAAAAATTTGCTGCAGGTACGGTTGTCACCGGCAGGGTTGCCAGAATGACGGATTTTGGTGCTTTCGTAGAATTAGCGCCTGGTATCGACGCACTGCTGCATGTATCTCAGATCTCCAGAGAGCATATCGACAAACCGGCAGATGTATTGAAGGTAGGCCAGACAATTGAAGCAAAAATTGTTGATTTCAATGAGGCAGATCGTAAAATCAGCCTGAGCATGAAAGCGCTGCTGAAGGATGAAGAAGCTGCTGCAGATGCAGAAGAGTAATTGAAAAGTTTTGTTTAAAAGCGGGCTGGTTTCATAGTCTGGCTATTTATACAGACAGCATATAAGCAGCACCGCTGTTTGTATGCTGTTTTTTTTAGAAAAAAGTATGGGAGTTTGCCAATATGCTAGATAACTATGATAAATTTAAAAGTAATGTATTGACATTAACCAAGATTGATTTAAACTGCTACAAAGAAAAGCAGATGAAGCGCCGTATAGATACGCTGATCGGCAAGACGAAAGCGAAAACATATGATGAATATGTCAGTCTTTTAAAAACGGATAAGGCTGTTTTAGAGCAGTTTGTAAACTTTTTGACAATTAATGTATCTGAATTTTACCGTAATCCTGACCAGTGGCGCATATTGGATACAAAGGTCTTTCCAGAATTGATCAGTAAATTTGGCAAGAGCCTGAAAATCTGGAGCGCGGCATGTTCTACCGGAGATGAGCCGTATTCACTTGTTATGGCGCTGTCCAAGCATATTCCGCTGAATCAGATACGCATACTTGCTACAGACATCGATAAGCAGGTGCTGGAAAAGGCAAGGGTCGGCTTATATAACAATAAAAGCATTGCAAATGTGCCGGAAGATTTAAAGAAAAAGTATTTTACAAAAATAGGAGCTTCTTATCAGATTTCTGATGAGATAAAAAAGAGGGTAGAATTTAAGGAGCACAACCTGCTTCGCGATCCATATCCGTCAGGATATGACATGATCGTATGCAGGAACGTGGTGATCTATTTTACGGATGATGCAAAGCAGGAGATTTATACCAAATTTAATCAGGCGCTGAAGAAAGACGGGATCTTGTTTATCGGCAGCACAGAACAGATTATGAATTATAAGGAGCTGAATTACGAGAGGTCTTCTTCGTTCTTTTTCATCAAGGAGTAGACCTGAAATGTTCATATTGTTTTAGCCGGATGAGGTTTTATGCTCTGCCTTCGGAGGATTTTTTAATATGTGCAGCATGTGCATGCAGTAATCCTTCAGAAGGGCAGTACTTCTGCCTGATTCATCCGGCAGTTCAAAGTATGAGAGGCCGGCCTTGTATTCTGTGTAAAAAGCGGGCGTTATAAGCTCTTCGTACTGCACCAGAAAGCTGCCGGTTTTTCTGGTGTAGCAGCTGGCAGCACGTGCTTTTTGGCGGTGTGCCCTGTCTACATAGGCGGCTACACTTTTGTGAATGGCGGTATCTTCGCCGGGCAGGTAGTAGTAGTCCTTGTAATTTGGATAAAAATATTTCAGCTCGCCCTGATAAAGCGGCACGCGGAATATGGCTGTGTTCTGGCCGGCATGCAGGTAATAGCTGCAGCAGCAGCAGGAGACTGCGGCAGGCAGGCTGTGTTCCAGCAGGCAGGTGATGGAAAGCTCTGTGCCGGGCGTGCCGTCGATTCTGCAGTATGTGGATACGGTGGAACTGACAGGCGTAAAATGACCGGCAAAGAAGCTGTCAAAAGCGTATAAAGGCAGCAGGCGCACCATGCCTGTGAGATCTTCATAATTATGCGAAAGCAGAAGGCGGAGTGATTCGTCGTCTGTTTTTTTTATGTATTCCATATAAATGCCGGCCAGCTCTCCGCCGCTTCGTGTCTCCATGCGCTTTATGCCCAGAAAAGCTTCCAGTGACAGCAGCTTGTAGTTTTCTAATGTAAAAATATGCTTATAGGCATGGAAATCAAGATACAGGTCTACATAATTTTTGTTATGGTAAACCAGGCCGGCGGGCGGTATATGCAGGCGCTTTTGGCACCCTTTTAAAAACGGCAGGTCAAACCGGCTGCCGTAAAATGTAACAATTGTGTCAAACTGTGCTGCCAGGCTGTCAAATTCATAGATCAGCGCTGCTTCTTCATCCGGGGAACCGGTTTCGGCAAAAAACTGTTCTGTCACCAGCACATGGTCCTGGACATAAGCTGTGCCGATTAAGTACAGCCTTGCCTTAGCAGCAGAAAATCCAGTTGTTTCAATGTCCAAAAACAGTGCACGGTTTTTTATGGATGATGGTATGAATGCTGAGGCTGTGTCATAGTCTGTATTATAGCCTGTATCATTGGTTATATTATTGAGTTTTTTTATTCTTTTCATTTTTCTTATCTCCATATTGCACAATTTTTAAGAAAGTATTATAATGAAAGGGATTGTATGATAATTCGGCTGACATTCATTGACATAATCTGACGTCATAAGATTTATCATAACACGGATGAATACATTTCAAAAGACGTTATTTACAAAAGTTTTGTTAAAAATACAATTTATTTATATATCAAAAATAAACTGTATGTTATAATCAAAGTGAAGTGCGTGAGATTTGTGTTCATGCGATTATACTAATTAGAAAGAGGGGGACGTAACATATGGGATTACGTACGTTTAAGAACGGCGTCCATCCTTTCGAAGGAAAGGAATTGTCCAAGGAAAAGCCAGTGCAGGAACTGCTGCCAAAGGGAGAGCTGGTATTTCCGGTATCACAGCATATCGGCGCACCTGCAAAGCCGGTAGTAAAAGTCGGTGATACGGTGTTAAGAGGGCAGATGATTGCAGAAGCCGGGGGATTTGTATCTGCTCCGATCCATTCTTCTGTATCCGGCACGGTAAAGAAGATTGAGCCGCGCCGCGTTGCAGTCGGCGATAAGGTGAACTCCATCATTATCGAAAGTGATGGAGAGATGAAAGAAGTGGAATACGAAGAATCTCCAAACATTTCCCTGTTATCCAAAGAAGAGATTATTGAAAAGGTCAAAAACGCAGGCGTTGTCGGCATGGGAGGCGCTGGTTTCCCGACGCATGTAAAGCTTTCTCCAAAGGAGCCGGAAAAGATCGATTATATTATTGCAAACTGTGCAGAGTGTGAGCCATATCTGACATCTGACTACAGGCGCATGATGGAAAATCCGGAGCAGCTCGTAGAAGGCATGAAGATTGTCCTCCAGCTCTTTCCAAAGGCAAAAGGCGTGTTTGGTGTTGAGAATAACAAAAAAGACTGTATTGAAAAGCTGCAGGAGATCGTAAAAGAGGACCCTCGACTGGAAGTGGCAGAACTGATGACAAAATACCCGCAGGGCGGTGAGCGCCAGCTCATTTATGCCGTAACGGGCAGATCGATTAATTCAGGCATGCTGCCTGCAGATGCGGGATGTATCGTGGACAATGTAGAAACTCTGGTGGCCGTTTATAATGCAGTAAAGCTCGGCAGGCCTGTTATGCACCGGATTTTTACCGTAACAGGAGATGCGGTATGCGATCCGCGTAATTTTTATGTCTGTACAGGCTCCAATTTCCAGGATATATTAGATGCAGCGGGCGGGTGCAAGACCGAGCCTGAGAAAATGATTGCAGGCGGGCCGATGATGGGATTTGCCTTGTTCGGACTGGATATACCGGTGACGAAGACGAGTTCCGCCTTACTGTGCATGACAAGGGATGAAGTATCTGCATGTTCGCCGACGGCCTGCATTAACTGCGGACGCTGCGTGGATGCATGTCCAGAGCTTTTGATTCCGTCAAGGCTTGCGAAGTTTTCAGACTACGGCGACAAGGAGACGTTTGAAAAGTGGAACGGCATGGAATGTGTCGAATGCGGCAGCTGCAGCTTTATCTGCCCGGCCAGAAGACAGCTTGCACAGTCTATCAAGACTATGAAGAAAAATATACTGGCAGACAGGCGCAAGAAATAAGGCAGAAAGAAATATGCCTGGAATATTAGCTTTACCCGGATAAAGGTTAAGGATAGAAATTTACGATAGAATTAAGAAAGAGGTGGATAATTGTGAGTGATCTGTTAAAAGTTTCATCTTCACCACATGTCCGTTCCAAGGATACCACAGACAGAATTATGCTGTATGTAATTATAGCGCTTCTGCCGACCAGTTTTTTTGGTGTCTACAATTTTGGAATGCGGGCATTGATTTTAATTATTCTTACCATCCTAAGCTGCATGGCTTCGGAATGGATATTTGAAAAAATAACGAAAAGGCCGAATACGCTGAATGATTTGAGTGCAGTGGTAACTGGCCTGCTTTTGGCGCTCAACCTCCCTGTATCTCTGCCATACTGGCAGGCAGTGTTAGGCGGCGCATTTGCAATTATTGTTGTAAAGATGCTGTTTGGCGGATTAGGACAGAATTTTATGAACCCGGCGCTGGGCGCAAGGTGTTTCCTTCTTATTTCTTTTACCGGAAGCATGACAGCATTTACATATGACGGCATAAGCACGACGACTCCGCTTGCCCTGTTAAAAAATGGAGAAGCGCTGGATGTCTCTGTTATGGATATGCTGATCGGAAAGACTGCCGGTACCATCGGTGAGACGTCTGCGATTGCAATTTTAATCGGGGCAATCTTCTTGATTTTAATGGGAGTCATTGATTTAAGGATTCCTGCCTCTTATATCATCACATTTGTAATATTTATCCTGCTTTTCGGCGGGCACGGATTTGACTGGACTTTTGTGACAGCACAGCTGTGCGGCGGCGGGCTTATGCTGGGTGCATTCTTTATGGCTACAGACTATGTGACGTCACCGATCACGCCTTTGGGGCAGATTGTGTTTGGTATTATTTTAGGGCTGCTGACAGGTATATTCCGTATATTTGGTGCAAATGCAGAGGGTGTTTCCTATGCAATCATTTTCAGCAACCTGTTAGTGCCGCTGATTGAGCGGTTTACGGTTCCTACAGCATTTGGCAAAGGAGGGAAACAGGCATGAAAAATAAGATTGTACACGATGCGCTGATCCTTACAGCTATTACGCTGATTGCAGGATTTTTTCTGGGACTTGTGCATGATATTACATTAGAGCCGATCGCAAAAGCAGAGTATGAGAAAAAGCAGGCGGCATACCGTAATGTTTTTGAAGATGCTGCGTCATTTGAGGAATACGCAGAGTTTGATGAGGCGGCTGCAACACAGGCAGCGATCGATGCAGGCTTTGCAAATGACCTTGTAGAAGGCGCACAGGTAGCGCTGGATGATTCTGGAAATACACTGGGATATGTGATCACAGTGACATCTACAGAAGGCAGCCAGGCAAATATTACATTGTCTATAGGCGTCACAAACGAAGGCGTGTTAAATGGATATGCTACGACTTCCATCAGCGAGACTCCGGGTCTTGGCTCAAAGGTGGCAGATGATGCTTTTAAGGCTCAGTTTGCAGGAAAAGATGTGGAAGAATATGTAGTAGAAAAAGCCACTGTGACATCTGACAATCAGATCCTTGCAGTCAGCGGCGCGACGATTTCATCGAGGGCAGTTACCAATGCGGTGAATGCCGGACTGGCTTATTTTCGAACGATAGGAGGCGGGAACTAATGGCAGAAGTAGGAATTGAATTAGATAAAAACTCAAGTTTAGGCAAGGTATGTACCGAACGCTTACATAACGGCATTATCAAGGAGAACCCGACATTTATATTGATGCTCGGCATGTGTCCGACACTGGCTGTCACAACATCTGCCATGAACGGTGTCGGCATGGGACTGTCTACCACGATTGTACTTGTTATGTCAAACCTGATGATTTCCCTGCTGCGCAAGATTATTCCTGACGGCGTGCGTATGCCGGCATTTATCGTAGTCGTAGCATCGTTTGTAACGATTATCGAGTTTTTAATGAAAGGCTTTACGCCGGATCTGTATGTCTCGTTAGGCCTTTATATACCGCTTATCGTAGTAAACTGTATTATTTTGGGCCGTGCAGAAAGCTATGCCTCCAAAAATCCGGTTGTTCCATCGATCTTTGACGGTATTGGCATGGGCCTCGGCTTTACATGCGGACTGACGCTGATCGGCATATTCCGTGAGATTCTGGGTGCGGGCCAGATCTTTGGCGCTCAGGTACTTCCGCTGGCAGATGCAGCAGCAGGAAAAGCAGGATATACACCGATTACGATTTTCGTGCTTGCGCCGGGAGCATTCTTTGTGCTTGCCATGCTGGTGGCAGTGATGAATATTTTACGTGACCGTGCAGAGAAAAAAGGCAGGCCTCTTCCGCCTGCACAGGGCTGTCTTGGAGGAGACTGCTCTACATGCGGCAGCAGCGGGCTGTGCAGCGGCCATCTGCATTCCAGTGAAAAGAATAAATCAGAATAGGAGGACAGGTAGATGAAAGAATTAATCCTGACCGCGATCGGCGCGGCGATTGTAAATAACGTTGTATTAAGTCAGTTCTTAGGAATCTGTCCGTTCCTCGGCGTTTCTAAAAAAGTAGACACAGCAGCAGGCATGGGCGGTGCGGTAATTTTTGTTACTACACTGGCTGCATTTGTAACAGGCATTATTTATAAATTTGTACTTTTCCCTGCTGATATACCTTATCTGAAAACTATTGTATTTATTGTTGTAATTGCAGCGCTTGTACAGTTTGTAGAAATGTTTTTAAAGAAGTTTATGCATTCCCTGTACGAGTCGCTCGGCGTATATCTGCCGCTTATTACAACAAACTGTGCAGTATTAGGTGTGGCATTAAACAGTGTTACTTATGGATATGATATCCTGACGACGACTGTATACGGCTTTTCAACAGCTGTCGGTTTCTTTATCGCAATTGTCATTATGGCAGGACTGCGTGAAAAGATAGAATACAATGATGTGCCAAAGACATTCCAGGGCTCAGCAATCGTACTTGTTACGGCAGGGCTTATGTCCATCGCATTTTTCGGATTTTCCGGAGTTATATAGGAGGACAGTCAGATGAATATAACAGCAATTATCATTGCTGCCGCGGCAGTCGGCGGCACGGGTATTTTGGTCGGTTTTATACTCGGCATTGCGGGAGACCGGCTGAAAGTAGAAGTAGATGAGAGAGAAGAAAAGATTATGGGCGTCCTTCCGGGCAATAACTGCGGCGGCTGCGGATATCCGGGATGCTCCGGCCTTGCAGCAGCCATTGTAAAAGGCGAGGCTCCGGTAAACCAGTGTCCGGTCGGAGGGCCGTCAGTCAGCGCGGCAATCGGCGGGATCATGGGTGTTGCTGCAGAAGAAGGCGGACGCCAGGTAGCATTCGTCAAATGCGGCGGCAACTGTGAGAAGGCAAAGCAGGATTATGACTACAGCGGTGTAGAAGACTGCCAGGCAGTCGTATATGTGCCGAACAAAGGGCCGAAAGCCTGCAGCTATGGATGTATGGGATTTGGCTCCTGTGTCAAGGCATGTCCGTTTGATGCCGTACATATTATAGACGGTATTGCAGTCGTAGATCCTGAGGCATGCAAGGCATGTGGAAAATGTGTGGCTGCATGTCCAAATAACCTGATCGAGCTGGTACCGTATGAGGCTCCGGTTAAAGTCCTGTGTAATTCCAAGGATAAAGGCAAGGATGTTATGGCTGCCTGCTCCGCAGGATGTATCGGCTGTCATCTGTGTGAAAAGAACTGTGAGCATGATGCGATTCATGTGACGGACAATATCGCACATATTGATTATGATAAATGTACAGGGTGCGGTGCCTGCGTGGCTAAGTGTCCTAAGAAGGTTATACATATGGTGGAGAAACAGGGGTGATCTGTGCCAGAACTGTTTCAGCATATGGGTGAATAGAGAAGAGAGGGTGCATAACGCAGAGAGGGTTTGTACCCTCTCTTTTTGATTGGTAAACTGCTGAAAGAATTTGTCTTTTTTTTGGCTTTTCTGCGTTATGATGTATAGAAGATATTTAACAGCTTATATTATGCATGGATTCTTTGATAAAAGTCAGATGCAGGCATCCTGCATGGATTCTTTAACAAAAGTCAGATGCAGGTATTTTCAAAAGAAAGGAAACAGGCATGAAACATAAGATTTTAGTCATTGATGACGAAAAGATGATCGTAGATATGCTGAAAATTACCCTTACCGCAAAAGGCTATGAGGTGCTGGCTGCATGTTCCGGGAAAGAGGCGCTTGCGCGTCTGGATATGCATCCTGACCTGATTCTATTGGATATTAATATGCCGGGCATGGATGGCTTGAAGCTGTGCGAGATGATCCGGGGATATGTAAGCTGCCCGATTTTGTTTTTGACGGCGCGTGTCACTGAGCAGGATAAGGTGGACGGGCTGCTGGCGGGAGGTGACGATTATATTACAAAGCCTTTTGGCAGGGAAGAGCTGCTGGCAAGGATTCTGGCACACCTGCGCAGGGAAGAACGCAGGATGTCTGTGCCAAAGCTGCATTTTGACGGTGAACTTGTAATCGATTATGCCAGTCATACGGTGTACTGGGCTTTAGAGAAAATAAGTTTTTCAAATAAAGAATTCGATGTTATCCAGTTTCTTTCAAAAAATCCTGGAATGGTGTTCAGCAGGGAGCAGATCTACGTAAAAGTATGGGGATATGATAAAGAGGGGGACAATATTGTTGTAAAAGAGCATATTCGTAATATACGGAATAAACTGGCTGCCTTTACAGATATACAATACATTGAAACAGTCTGGGGGATTGGATACAAATGGGTAAAATAAAGGAAAAGCATCTGCGGCAGATTCTGAATAAAATAGAGAAGAAATTCCAAGCTGTTCCGCTGCGCCGGTCTCTGCGCTGGACGTTTATCATTACGTTTTTCAGTATCTGTATTTTAAGTGGAGCGGCAGTGTTAAATCTGAACCGGATACAGGAAAGCATTCTTCAGAGAAAAGAGTATACTGCAGATCCTGTTGACGGCACATACTACCGGATGGAGCCTTTTACGGATAATGAAGCAGTGGTGTATTATGCCTGTTATGCCGCTATGGCAGGACTGCCGGCTGTCTGCTTAGCTCTGGGAATGATCGTTTCAGCAAGGGTTTTTTATCGTCTGAAGCTTGAAAAGCCGCTGAGGGAGCTTCAATACGGCATGTCAAAAATTGCGGCTGATGATCTGGATTTTACCATTTCTTATCAGGGCGGAGATGAACTGGGAGGCCTGTGTATGTCAATGGAGCGAATGCGCAGGGAGCTTAGCGCAAATAATGAGAAAATGTGGGGACTGCTGCAGAAAAGAAAGCTGCTCAATGCATCGGTGGCGCATGATCTGCGTACGCCGGTTACTGTGTTGAGAGGATATCTGGATTTTTTAAAGGAAGAGGCCGGTGATCATGACGGAGGTAAAAAACGGTCAGATTATGAAATCAGCATGGCAGTCTGTGGAATGGATGAAGCAGTCTGGCGTATGGAACAGTATGTGGGCTGCCTGCAGGATATCGATAGTCTGGAAAATGTAAAAGTCCAGAAAAAGACGGAAGATACAGGGGCTTTTATAGAAGAACTAAGGCGGGATCTCTGCCAGATCGGCGTGAAAAAAGATACAGAAATGGAAAAAGATATAGAAATGAAAAAAGATGCAGAGATGAAAAAAGATGCAGAGATGAAAAAAGATGC
>CAJUHV010000004.1:0-80200 GCA_910586445.1 uncultured Eubacterium sp. | reverse complement strand
TGCAGAGATGAAAAAAGATGCGGAAATGGAAAAAGATACAGAAATGGAAAAAGATCCTGAGGTGGAAGAAAGTCCAGAACCAGATATAGGCGTTAGTATGGGTGCAGCAGAAGATCTGCATCCGGGTATAAATTTAGGCGTGGATAAAAAAATAGAGGTTTTCAGCCGGATTGCGCAGCCAACACTGTATATAGATAAAACACTGCTGTTCAGGGTCATTGAAAATCTGGTGCAGAATGCGCTGCGGTATGCAGAAAGCAGGGTTTCGGTCAGGCTGAAATCAGAGGGCGGTGTACTGGTCATCTGTGTAGAAGATGACGGCTGCGGATTTCGGGCAGAAGAGCTGGAACACGCTGCAGATTTGTTTTATACTACAGAAAACAGCGGACATTTTGGAATCGGATTAAATATATGTAGTGGGATCTGCGAGAAGCTGGAAGGCATGCTGTCTATAGAAAATCAGGAAAAAGGGGGTGCACGTGTGACAGCAGCTGTTAAGCTTTAAAAACTATGCTTTAATTTTTGGAATTTTGTCTATTATTTGTCTTTTATACTTTAAAATCTCCTTATGAAAAGAAAGGAGATTTTTTATGGAAGCATTAAAAGCACTGAATATTTCAAAAATATATCATCAGAACACCGTATCACTGCAGGCACTGCGGAATGTATCATTAGAGATCCAAAAAGGCGAAACTGCCGTAATACTTGGGCGGAGCGGTTCTGGAAAATCGACGCTTTTGAATATTCTGGCAGGTCTGGACGATCCGACGGAAGGAAAGGTTTTTATAGACGGTGCAGATCTTTCCGGCATGCGCGAGGAACAAAAGACAATGATCCGGCGGGAAAAAATCGGGTTTATTTTTCAAGCATACGAGCTGCTGCCTGCTCTGAGAATTATAGACAATATCCGTCTGCCGCAGCTGAAGCCGGATGCTGCGTATGTAAAAGAGCTGTTAAAAGAGCTGGAAATAGCAGAATACGAAAAATTTTATCCTGACCAGCTGTCAGGAGGACAGCAGCAGCGGGCGGCGATTGCAAGGGCGCTTGTTAATCGTCCGCCGATCTTATTTGCAGATGAGCCGACTGGAAATCTGGATTCGAAAACCGAACGGACGGTGATCGGGCTGCTGAAAAAAATGGCCTTTAAATATGGAACGAGCATCGTTCTTGTTACGCATAATGAACGGCTGAAAAAAGAGGCAGACCGTATCATACGTTTAGAAGATGGCGAAATCATACAGAACGATGAAACAGCGCAGGCTCATGGAACTATACAGAACAATGAGGTAAGGATGGTGATCGATAGATGGACAGCAGAAAACTTTTGACAGTCGTAAAGGGCTATCTTTGGAAAGACAAAAAAAGCACCATTTTTTCCAGCCTGTTTCTCTGCTTTGTTACGATGTTCCTGTTGGTGGGCAACCAGCTTTTTTTAAATGTACAGACAGCAGACCGGCTGAATGCAGAGGCACTGGAGGGCAGACAGCATGCCGCATATTTTGATTTATCACAGGAAGAATTTCTTAAAATCAAATCATGCAGCTTTGTGGCTCAGGCGGGGCGGAGCGTATACATTGGGCGCTCGGAAGACGGGACATCCTTTGCGTATATCGATGAAAATTTTCGAGATCTGGGTGCAGCGGTGGCAGATGGGAATATAAAGAAAGCGGAAAAAGGACGCTGGGCGGAACATAAAAATGAAGCTGTATTTACCGAAAATTTTATGCAGCTGCATGGACTGGAGCTTGGGGATACAATAACAGTGGATCTGGCAGCAGAAGATTCGGACACCGGGGATCTGCTGTTTCGAGTGAACGGCCTGACGCTTACGGCTGTCGGAATCATAGGGCAGGAGACCGGATTTACAGACAGAAAGGCAGCATATGTCTCACAGACGCTTGCGGATGATGTGATCAGGCAGTATGGCGGGAAGGTGAATGCAGTAGTACGGTTTGACAGACAGGATAAAATAACGCAGTATTTTGACCGTCTGAATGCGTATTTAGGATATGATGGGGAATCAGCCGAAACTTTGAATGCGAAAAAAAACCAGATGCTGGTATATGCTGAGGATAACGGCGGGGCATTAAAAAGGCAGAATAGGATTATGAATTTGGCAGTATGGCTGATCAGCGTTTTGGTTGTTTATAATATTTTTTACAGCCGCCTGTTTGATAAAAAGAAAGATTTTATAAATCTTAGGAAAATCGGATTCAGATCCAGGGATCTCCTTAAAATTGCCGGGGCGGAATTTCTGATTCTTGCATGTATTGGAGCTGTGACAGGAATATCTGCGGGATATTTTGTGAATAAGGCTGTATACGGCAGGGTCATGGAGGCATTTATCGATACCTATGATGCAGGAGGCTACGTTTCTTCTGACCTGTCAATAAGCAGTATATGCGGCACTGGCATTATGCTTGTGCTTGTGAGCGTGCCGGGCATTGCCTCTGCGCTGCTGCAGCTGCAGAATACCGCACCAGTGGAAATGATGCGGGGAAGGAGAAAAAATACAAGGAAAGTCGTGCTTTCTCTTGCCATTGTATCATTATCTGCAGTTTTGATCAGTATACTCGGCGTTCAAGACAACCAGAGTGACAGCGGTGTTTTGTATGTAAAGGAATATGTGCCTGGAGATCTGCAGTTAACGGCGGGCAGCATATCCGAAAATATTTTTGGCGGCAGCATACCGTCAGTGTCTGACCAGGTTTATGAGGAAATAAAAAAGATCCCGGAAATCGCTCAGGTACAGGATTATAAGATAAATTATGATAATGGCATATTTGTATGTAAGAAGAAGTCGGATTTGAACGCAGAGGGCGGGTTTTATGAAAATATGCTGGATATGGAACAGGAAATCGACGGGCAGAAGCAGTGCCTCTATAACGTGATCCTTGTAACGACAGACAATATGAATATATTGGCCGGATCTTATGACGAACAAAAGGATGGGCGTGCCGCGATCATAGACGGGGAGCTGGCGGAGACATTAAATCTAAGGATCGGGGATACATTTACGCTTTATGACGAGCAGCTGGTCGGAAACGGCTCGGCAGACGGGTGCACCAGCGCTGAGGTAACGATTCTGGATACATGGAATATTGTGCTGTCAGAAAATCACTTAGGGGGCAATTTAATCATTGTAGATCCAATAACAGCCGGATTGTTTTCGGGCAGTCTGCATAGACAGGTGGTTAATGTATGGGATTCGAATGACAGTGGAGCAGGCTGTGAATCTGAGTTAGAGCAGATTTCGCAGGATTACGGATATTCATTCCATAGTGCCGAAAGACAGATCCAAAAATATGTCCAGTCAGACAAGAACCAGAAAGCCATGCATTGTTTTTTTATCATAGTTCTTGTTTTGACCGGCCTGATTACATACTTTAATACTGTCTTTACAAATCTATTGGACTGCCGGAATGATTTTTCTGTTATGCATAAAATCGGCATAAGGAAAGCGGAGATGTATTGGATGTCAGTCAAAGAGGGCATAAAGCAGGGGACTGCAGCCGCAGCAGCTGTAGGAGCGGTGCAGGCCGTACTGTGCATAGGAGGATTCTGCCGGTTTCATGCATTGTTCGCAGTGACAGATGCAGGGATCATACTGGCAGGCGTTTTATTTCCAGTGCTTATTTTAAGTTACCTTCTGCAGAAAATGTGATGTTTTCATTAATACAGTCAGTGATTTTTCGGGTGTATATTTTGGGGCATCTCCTGCAAAAATTTGATGTTTTCGCTATACAGACAGCGATTGATCATGGTATCATAGATTATATGCCATTCAGCACTAAACTCTGATTTCTGACGGGAGGCCGCACTGCGCGTGTCTTAAAAATTCATTCCAAATTTAGAAGGCATGGCCCGCTGTATCATGCCCTGTGGGTATGCCTCATAGGCAGGTCAGGATGATAAGTGCAAAAATACAGCATAAAAATAACTACATGTATATCATATTAGATCAATGCGAAGGAGGACAGCATCAATATGATGGATTTAACAAAATTTCAGTGGATAAGGGAGCCGGAAAGTTATAAAATCGAAAACGGCGTAATAGAGATCGTTACAAAACCTCATACAGATTTGTGGCAGAGGACATATTATCATTTTCAAAATGACAATGCACCGGTTTTTCAGATGGAGACAGATGAAAAATATTTTAGTTTTGTGGTCAGGACAGAATTTACGGAAAGCCATCATAGATTTGACCAGTGCGGCATTGTCATGTACCTGGACAGTGAAAACTGGCTGAAAGCTTCTGTAGAGTATGAAAATGACGAGTTTCAGCATTTGGGCAGCGTTGTAACGAACCATGGCTATTCGGACTGGGCTACGACTGCGATCGGGGCTTTGGTCAAGTCTATGTGGTACCGGTTCAGCCGGAGGGAAGATGATTATTGTATCGAATGCTCGCAGGACGGTGAGGTATTCAGCCAGATGCGTATCTGCCATATGCATGCCGGATCAGGGAACATACAGTTTGGAATTTATGCCTGTTCGCCGGAAGATTCTTCTTTTAAGGCAGTATTTTCAAATCTACAGATGATGGAATGCCAGTGGAAGGCGCATGACGGGCAGCAGCCGGATGGAGACTGACAGCAGGTTGTATTTCGAGGCTTTTTTGTCTGAACTGTTACCAGCTTTGGTAAGTGCGGAGGGTGTGTTATGCTGTTGATGTTGAAGGATATTCCTGTTATGAGATTTGATTTTGAAGCAGCCGTATCAGAAGTATACCGGGCGGATCTGCTGCCGTATTCTCTGAAAAATAAAGTGGCAGATCTGCCGGAGATTACGGTACATAATATAACGCAGGCTGTTGCAGGTCTTGCTAATACAAGATCTGCAGTGCAGTCTTTTCTGGCACGGAGGGTTCTTACGCTTTCAAGAATACATGCGAAAGAAATTTATAACATGATTACAGGAGATCCGTCTCAGAGCGATTCAAATAAAAAGGATATAGCATTAAAATTTCATTCAGTCTCGATTAATGACTGTTACTGGACAAAAGAAGACGACAGCAGCCTGCGCTGGCAGGACGTAAATATACATACGAACTCATTAAATGAAATACTAGCGGATGTAGCCTTAAACGGCACGGTTGTATCTCTGCAGGGGAGCCTGTGCTCTCCCGAAATCACGACGGATGGTACGATGGCAAAGGGCTGGCGCAGGGAGCAGGAAGACCTATGGCTTTATAAAAAGGGAAAGACGGCTTCTGTAGAAGTAGCTGTTTCCAAAATATTAGATAATTTAAATGTAGCACATGTACAGTATTTTGAAGCATTGGATCATGGTGAATACTGCTGCAGATGTAAGTGCATGGCGACGGATTCGCTGAGTGTCATAGCAGCTGCCGAGCTGCGCCCTTATTGTGTATCTCTGCCAGATGATTATGCCATGTGGATTGTAGATTATTTGATTTCAAATACAGACAGGCATGAGGCGAATTTTGGATATTATGTTAGTTCTGTTACAAATGAGATTATTTCTCCGCATCCGCTGTTTGACCATGACAGGGCTTTTAATAAATATGCCATGAAGCATCCCGATGTGCCGTACCGGGCAAAAGATCAGTATACACTGCGTGAAGCTGCACATGCTGCCAGAGCACATGTAACGCTGCATTACAAGCGGGATTTTACGCGGTCGGATTTTCAGACAGATGAGCAGTACGAGTCATTTATGGAAAGGCTTTCTGAGCTGCAGATTATATGTGAGCAGCCTAAATAGGATGAAGGGTGCTGATGGAGCAATAGGGAATAACAGAAATAAAATATTAGGGACAATGCACAGGAAATTTAGGAAGATATCTGCAGGAGGAGGAAAATGATTATAGAGCATACGCCCACAGAAAAAACGGCAGCATTATTTCAAGGATGGCAGGAAACGCTGATCTGGTCGTGTCTGCAGGGCATTATGGGAAAAATATACGTTAAGGCATGTGAAAATCCGCTTTCGGGTATGGCAATGCTTGGAGATTTCTGCTTTCTGGCAGGAGAGCCGGACAAAGAACTTGTACGTCAGGCTCCGCAGCTTGCGCAGAGAGAGTTTTTCATTATCGTACCGCAGCATGAAGGCTGGTCAGGCCTGATTGAGGACTGCTTCAAAGAAAATACGAAAAGAGTCGTCCGGTATGCACTCAAAAAAGAACCGGATGTATTTTGTGAGGTAAAGCTGCAGTCAGCTGTCAGCAGCCTGCCGGATGGCTATACGCTGAAAATGATTGATGAAGAATTGTTCTGGCAGTGCAGAAAGCATGACTGGTGCAGGGACTGGACGGCGCAGTATGCGGATTATAAGATGTTTCAAACGTACGGGCTTGGCGTAGCAGTGCTAAAGGATGGGGTACCGGTCAGCGGAGCTTCCTCTTATTCTGGTTTTAAAGGCGGTATCGAAATAGAGATTGATACGAGGGAGGATCACCGCAGAAAAGGGCTTGCTTATGCATGCGGGGCAGAATTGATTCTGGAATGTCTGAAACGGGGCTGGTATCCTAGCTGGGATGCACAGAATAAGTGGTCGCTGGCACTGGCGGAAAAGCTGGGGTATCATTTTGAACGTGAGTATACGGCGTATGAAGTTGTGGGGCATTTGAAAAACTGAATTAAGGAGATGAAAGATGGCAGGCCTGGCTGGATGAATGTTCAGTCAGGTATTTTTGTGCATTGATAACTGTGTTTTTAGGAAAGCTGATTTAGATTTATTTAAAAGAATCATCGGGAGCTTTGTGACATATTTTGTTATATGCATGATATTGTCTGACATAACAATTTACTGCATACTGTTGTTTGTTATTATTCTATACTAATATTTATTATTTTGCAACTACAATACAAAAATTGGATAATCTATACAATTTTTCTTTTATCTGATCACTGATTTTATATAATTTTCACATAACCAATCCATAAAATTGAAAAACAGGTATTTAGAATAGAAAATGAGACATTTATGCAAAACGGCTGATTATCGCAGTGTGTTCAGCTTGTTTTGATATTCAGCGCAAATGAACATGTCGGATCAGAATCTAGAGCGTGTTTGAAAATTGCTTTCTGTGAGATGTGCCCACAAGCCATGATATGCTTTACGCTTTGCGGAGAATTTATCCCAAATTCATAAGGCATAGCGGGCTATGTTGATTAAATTTGAGATAGATTATCCACAAAGAGGGTACAGATCGCAGGAATGAATTTTAAGACACGCTCCAGCATAACAATATGCAGTAAATTGTTATGTCAGGCAAAATAATATGACGCAATGAAATAGATTGCATAAAAGGTGCATATAGGTACAACAAGTCTGCTGCAGGGGGGGAAAACGGCATGAAGGAATTGGATTATGAGAAGATCGGCGGGAGAATCCGTCAGGTGAGAAAAGTAAAAGGCTGGTCACAGGATGAGCTTGCAAAAAAGTGTGGTATCAGCATGTCGTTTTTGGGACATATCGAACGCGGGACAAAGATCATGAGCCTGGAAACATTTGGCCATATATGCAGTGTGTTGGGAGCGAGCGCAGATGGACTGCTCTGGGGATTTATCCACCTGCCGGACATAAAAATGGATCTGCGGAGCATGCCGGTACAGAGACCTGAGCAGGCAGAGGAACAAGAAACGGAACAGAAGCAGGCGGATAAAGACAGCTATTCTATGTATATCAAAATTATTAAATCAGTAGCTGAGATTATGAATGAAGAATGAAACGAAGGCATATACAACAGACGGACTGTTTAGAACATAAATGTGCAAAAGAAAAAGTACTGATGCTCGCTTCTGTGGCCTCTATGATTGACCAGTTTAATATGCCGAACATACGTATTTTGCAGCAGATGGGATACCAAGTGCATGTCGCATGTAATTTTATAGAAGGAAATACATGTGATGAGGCACGGATTCACAAGCTGCAGAAAACGCTGCACCAGATGCATGTCGTTCAGCATCAGTGGGACTGTCCAAGAGATATTTATTCGCTGCGAAAGGGATATATGGCATACAGGCAGCTGCATGAGCTGATGAAATGCCATCATTTTGCATGGATGCACTGTCATTCACCAATTGGCGGTGCACTGGCAAGAATTGCTGCGCACCGCTGCCGTGTCCGGGCCGTGTATACGGCACATGGATTTCATTTTTATCAGGGTGCCCCGTTGAAAAACTGGCTGCTTTATTATCCGGCAGAGAAACTGCTGGCACATTGGACAGAAGTGCTGATTACGCTGAATAGAGAAGACTACCAGCTTGCAGAAAACAGCTTAAAGGCAGGAAAAATCTGCCATATACCGGGAGTCGGGATTGAGATCCGCCGTTTTCAAGGAAGGCAGGAAGAAGACCAGCGCAGGATGATCCGGGAGGATGTGCGCAGAAAATATGCAGTTCCTCAAGATGCATGGCTGCTGCTGTCAGTCGGAGAGCTGAGCAGGAGAAAAAATCATAAGGCGGTAATCGAGGCTCTGGCGCATATGGGCAGGAAGGATGTCTATTATCTGGTCTGTGGTCAGGGAATGGAAAGGGAAAAGCTGATGCAGCATGCCCGCAGGCTTGGCGTGTCCAGATATTTGAAGATGTCTGGTTATCAGGAGGATGTAGCTTCGCTGTATCAGGCAGCGGATTTATTTGTTTTTCCATCTCTGCAGGAGGGAATGCCTGTGGCATTGATGGAGGCTATGGCAGCAGGCATGCCATGCGTAGTATCAGATATCCGGGGAAACCGTGAATTGATCGGACGCAGCGGCGGGCGGAGGTTTCCACCGCATCAGGATCAAAGGATTAAGGAATGCATAGAGGAAATGCTAGAAGATCCAGAGCTTCGGTGCCGCTGCAGCTGCTATAACAGGCAGAACATACAAAAATACGCGGTTGATAGGGTCAGCATGGAGATGAAAAAAATATATGCGCAGATGGCTGCAGAGTCTGTACTGCTTCAAAAACAGCAGCAATATCGTGTGCCCGAAGTATCAGTGATCATGCCTGTATACAATATACCGCATGAACAGATCCTGAGGAAAGCGGTAGATTCTATACGGAGCCAGACTTTTACTGGATGGGAGCTGATCATCTGTGATGACGGATCGACAAATGATACGCAGGACATGCTGCAGCGCATTGCAGGCAGCGATCCGCGGATACGCCTGATCCGCCATGCAAAAAATCGGAAAGCGGGACATGCCAGAAATACGTGTATACATGCCTCGCGCGGCCGCTATATAGCAGTTATGGATGCAGATGATATCTCAGCTGCAGACAGGCTCAGCCGACAGCTTGCGTATCTAAAGGTTCATACGGAGCTGTCGTTTGCAGGCAGCAGAGGTGAATTTTTTATAAATGAAATCGGGGACGACGGGGAACTGTACTGGTATCTGGCAGAACCAAAGGCGGAGGATTTTTTGTTTTCGCTGCCATTTGTACATGGATCGATTATGTTTCGTAAAGAAGCATTGGAACGGGTGCATGGATATGACGGGTCAATGCATGCCGTCCGGGCGGAAGATTATGACCTGCTGCTGAGGATGTATGCAGCAGGCCTAAAAGGCGGCAGCCTGCCGGATGTGCTTTATTATATCCGCAGGGATAAGGCACAGTATGGGCGCAGGAAATACAGGTACCGTTTTCATGAAGCGTATGTCAAATACAAAGGCTTTCGGCAGCTTGGGCTTATGCCGAGAGGGCTGCTGTATGCAGCAAAGCCTCTGGCAGTAGGGCTGATACCTGTTAAGATCGCAGCATGGCTGCAGCGCAGGTATTATCAAAAACATCGTATTTCAAAAGACGGTATATCGGAGTAATAAGTAAATATGACAGAATGCATGATCGGTATTGTGATATTAAATTATGAGACGTGGGAGCTGAGCATGCGGTGTATGGAAAGCATATGTATCTCTGATACAGGCTGCGCAGCTCGAATTTATCTGGTAGATAATGCTTCAAAGAAGGCTATGCCTATGACAGTACGAAAATATCTGGCACATTGTGAACCGAGTGTCTGCTATATACAGGCAGAAGTAAACCTCGGCTATGCAGCAGGCAATAATCTTGGGATTGAACGTGCACTAAATGATGGATGCAGCGTGATTGTGGTTGCAAATAGTGACATCGTATTCACAGATCATGCGGTCGAAAGGCTGGCTGCATGTCTGCTCCGCTGTCCAAAAGCCGGCATTGCAGGGCCGAAAGTTGTAAACGAAGCAGGGCAGGTTCAGATCAGCCGGTGTTGCATGAGGACAGGCATGAAAGAGATTGTACAGATATTTACGGCTGCAAAAAAAGTATTCCGTGGAAAATGGAAAAAATATTACTGTCTGGATAAAGATCCGGATCAGAAAGATTATGTATACTATGTGTCCGGGTGCTGTTTTGCAGTTTCCAGAGAGTGTGCGAAAAAAGTAACTCCGCTGGATGAAGGAACAGTGCTTTATTATGAAGAGCTGATTTTGGGGCAGCGCATGGAGCAGGCCGGGTATCAGACTGTATATGAGCCTGCGAGTGTGGTCATACATCGGCATGGAGCGACAGCTGGAACCGTAAAGCCGTTTATGCACCAGTGCATAAGCCAGAGTGAACTGTATTACTGCAGCAGATACGCCGGGGCAGAAAAATATCAGCTGTGGCTGCTGTATCAATACCGCAGGATACTGTACATGCTTCGGTGTATGAAATACAGTGAATACAGGAAATACTGGAAAGAGTTTAAGACGGCAGCAAAAAAAGCATATGATCAGGCAGTAAGGGAGGCACGCAGATGAAAAGGATAGGCATGAAATAAAGCAGGAAAAGAAACAGCATGATGCAAAACAGAAAAAAGCAAAACAGCAATGAAGCAAGACAGAAAAAAGCAAAACAGCAATGAAGCAAGACAGAAAAAACAACAATGAAACAAAACAGAAAAAATGGCAATGAAACAAAATAGGACATGTAACAGTACAGGATAATAGAATAGAACAAAACAGCAGAAAACAAAATAGACTAAACAACATGAATTGAAAAAACGGCAGAAACAAAGCAGGAAAACAGCATGAAACAAAACAAAAAAAGAAGCAGCGTGAAACAAAACAGAACAAGAAGCAGCATAAAACAACGCATGAAAAAAAGTGAAAAAAGGGTCTGGAAGGGAAATGCCGGCATATGCAGAAAAATCGCTGCATATGCAGCCTTTCCCTATAAAGTACTGCGCAGATTCAGCATTCAGCGTATCGGGCGGTTATTTCTATATCTGCATAAGGAAGGCATCAGCGGTACAATAAAGCGGTTTTTGGAATGCATCTATGGCACGGATGTATACCAAAGAGAGTTTGCGGTGCAGAGCGTCAAGAACATACGATCAATATTGGATTGTGGGCATATTGTATTCCCGAAAGCGAATCATCCAAAAGTGTCTATCATAATACCTGCTTATAATGAATTTAAATTTACATACAACTGCCTCTGCTCGATCAGGGCATTGGAAGACCAGACATCTTATGAAGTGATTCTGGCAGATGACTGTTCGGATGATCTTACAAAACAGATTGAAAAAATAGTAAAAAACATTAAAGTTGTGCGCATGACGAAAAATGCAGGATTTATAAAAAACTGCAATCATGCAGCGGGATACGCAGCGGGAGAGTATCTTTTGTTTTTAAATAATGATACGCAGGTGCAGCAGGAATGGCTGGATTCTTTGGTAAAGCTGCTGGATCTGGATAAGACAATCGGGCTTGCCGGATCTAAACTGATCTATCCAGACCTGCGGCTGCAGCAGGCGGGCGGCATTGTATGGAAAGACGGTTCGGCATATGCATATGGCAACCGGAAGGACCCGGCTGCACCGGAATATAATTATGTGCGTGATGTGGATTATGTATGCGGAGCCTCTATGATCGTGCGCAGAAATCTATGGGAGAAGATCGGCGGTTTTGACGAGCGGTTTGCCCCGGCTTACTGTGAAGATGTGGATCTGGCATTTCAGGTTCGCAGTAACGGGTACCGGGTGGTGTACCAGCCGCAGTCTGCGGCGGTTCATTTTGAAGGCATTTCACATGGATTAGATCTTTCAAAAGGGGTGAAGCGTTATCAGGCCCTAAATACACGCAGGCTGTTTCAAAAGTGGAAGGCAGAGCTTGCTTCGCACAATGCGCCTCTTACAGGGATTTTTCAAGCAAGGGAGCGCAGTCAGAACAAAAGGACAATTCTGATACTTGATCACTACGTGCCTACTTTTGACTGTGACGCAGGCTCTAAAAGTATTTATTCATATATGAAAATGTTTCTGGCTAAGGGATGGTGTGTCAAATTTGTAGGTGCAAATTTTTATCAGAGCGAACCTTATACCTCACAGCTTCAGCAGCTTGGAATAGAGGTTTTGTATGGTGATTATTACTGCAGGCACTTTTTTGAATGGCTGGATGAAAATCAGCAGTATATTGATTCTGCATTGTTAAACCGGCCGCATATTACGATTGATTATATTGATTATTTCTGCAGCAAAACAAATATACGTACTTTTTATTATGGCCATGACCTGCATTTTTTAAGAAATATGCGGGAGTATGAGGTGACAAAAGACAGCCGGAAGAAAGCAGAGGCAGACGAATGGTTAAAAAAAGAGCGCTACATATGGAAACGGGCAGCTGCTTCGTATTATCCATCCAAAATCGAACAGGAAGAGATACATAAAATCGACCCGTCGATTCCGGTAAGAGTTGTGACGCTGTATGTTTATGACAGTGTACCAGATGAGATCGGAGAAGATTTTGCCGCGAGAGAGGGCTTATTATTTGTAGGCGGATTTAACCATACGCCAAACGAAGACGGAGTGCTCTGGTTTATCAGGCATATATATCCGCAGATCTGGAAAGAACAAAAGATCCCGTTTTATATAGTTGGTTCTAATATGCCAAAAGCAGTCAGGGAATTAAACGGCAGGTACGGAATTGTGACAAAAGGGCATATTTCAGACGATGAACTGGACCGGCTCTATGCACAGTGCCGTATAGCAGTCGTTCCACTCAGATATGGTGCAGGTGTCAAAGGAAAAGTTATTGAAGCTGCATATCATGCAGTGCCGGTTGTCACCACTTCTATCGGAGCGGAGGGAATAGATGGAATAGAGGCTGTCGCTGCTGTGGCAGATCAGGAGGATCAATTTGCCAAAGAGGTGCTCAGGCTGTATAAAGACTGTGCGCTGCTGCATAAGATGGCGCTTGCCTCACGACAGTTTATCAGAAAATATTATAGTGTTGAGGCTGCGTGGGAGGCTGTGCGGGAGGATTTTCAGTAAGGAGTAAAGATCGTATGAATATGAAAAGAATACCGGTTACAGACTACCTTGTGCTGATGCCGGACGGCAGCGGCAGCCGGGGTGATGAGGCAATGCTGCGCGGAGTACTGCATATGATTGGGACGGCTTCCCTGACGCTTTTGAATATTGACTGTCATCGTCCGTATGATGGGAAAATTCCAGATTTAACAGGGAGATATTATGAAGTGTATCTGTCGGAATGTACATCTGAGTTATTTTCAAAAAATCAGCAGCTGCTCGTTATCGGCGCTGATGTCATAGATGGCACTTATGGGACAGACGACAGCCTGCTGCGGCTGCGCATAGTGGAGAATGCACTGTGGGCAGGTGTGTGCGTGCATATTTTTTGTTCCTTTAGGTCAAATGTGGATGAGAAGATCGTTAATAAGATTAGTTCGCTCGGGCAGAACAAGATTTACTGGCATATGCGAGATCCGATCAGCCTTCAAAACTTTGCGCAGCAGACAGGTATCGATGCAGATTTTTTCCCGGATCTGGCCTTTTTGTGCTCACCACAGAAAACAAACTATGCAGCGGCAGTCACAGAGTGTCTGAGCAGACAGCGGCAGAATGGGAGGGTGTTGGTTGGGCTGAACTTTTCCCAGCCTTCGTTTGACAGCCTATATGACGAAAATACGTCTGAGAATCAATGCATGTATGTGAAAAATGCTATCCAGTGCATCCAAAAGGCAGTACCAAACGCGTATTTTGTGCTTATTTCTCATGACAGCAGGCAGTGGGCGGGCCATTTGTCAGATGCAGCATTCAGCGTAACTGCAGCCGGGTATATCGGTGAAAAACAGTGTCTGATCCTTCACGAAGAGACAGGTTATCCAGAAGAGCTGTATATCATTCAGCATCTGGATTTTGTAGTAAGCGGGCGTATGCATTTAGCCATAGCAGCATTCAGCAGCGGCTCGGTTCCGATCGTCTATACAGGAGTATCTGCTAAATATTCTATGTCAGAGAAGGTCGAGGGCATATTTCAAAGCAGGATTGGAAGGACAGATCTGGCTGCATACAGCCTGACGGAATTAGACGCGGCACTTCAGATAGTACTTACGCAGAAAACTAAGCTGCAGCAGTGTCTGCATGAATATCGGATGAATAATAAAATTTGTGAGACAGAAGAGCTGGAGAGGCTGAGAAAAGAATTTGATCAGTCTAGAAAAGAGATGCAGCAGCCTGGGTTGCGAAAAGAGCCGGAGAGGAGCGGACTGCTGATGGAATATACAGGAAAAGCAGACAGTGGGCGTACCTATAAAGAGGATTTCAAAGGAGAGCCGGAAAAGGTCTCAGAAAAAACTATATTAAAAGAAACTATATTAAAAGAAACATTATTAGAAAAAGCTTCATTAGAAGAAACTTTAAATGAAAAGGAGCAGATCAGCGCTCTGAGCAGAGGCTATACAAAGAGCATAACCATAATCGAACATCTGACACGAGAGTGTATTCAAATAGAAAAAGAAAAAAGGGAATTGATACGTGAAAGAGACCGAAAGACGTTGCAGCTGCAGGATTTGAGCCGGCGCATTCGTCCTGTTCAAAAGGAACTGGAAATCTTAAAGGCTTCAAGGCTGTTTAAGGTAATGACTGCCGTATGGGGCATTGAGTCTTTCCTGCTGCCTAAAGGCAGCGGAAGGCGGAGCTTTGCAGCAGCCTGCTGCAGGGGGCCGGTGCATATAGCACAGGCGGTGAAGGATATGATAAAAAAAACGTCAGGAAAGTGCCGTTTCCAGAACAGGCCGCATAATCGTGTCAGCAAAAAGCAGAAGCAGGGCTGTTCAAATGCAGGCCAGTCCAAAAAAACGGCGGATGAAAGCGGACATGGGATAGAGGACTATGACAGGATTGTTTTTGAATATCAGATAGATCCAGCAGTGAGCATAGTTATTCCGGTATATAACCAGTTTGCATATACCTATCACTGCATGAAAGCAGTCCGGCAGAACACAGATGGGATTACTTATGAAATTATACTGGCAGACGACTGTTCTACTGATATCACACATGAAATAGAACAAATTGTAAGCGGCATTACCGTAGTGCGGACAGAAAAAAATGAGCGTTTTCTGCGTAACTGCAACAATGCCGCACGTTGCGCAAGAGGTCAGTACATTTTATTTCTCAATAACGATACGGAAGTACAAAAAGGATGGCTGAAAGCATTATTCACGCTTATGGAAGGCAGCGGGGATATCGGCCTTGCCGGCAGCAGGCTGATCTATGCCGACGGGAGCCTGCAGGAAGCGGGAGGCATTGTATGGCAGGATGCCTCTGCATGGAACTATGGGCGCGGGCAGGAGGCAGACCGTCCGGAATATAATTATGTCAAGGATGTAGATTATGTGTCAGGGGCTTCTATGATGATCCGCAAGAGCTTATGGCAGGAAATCGGAGGATTTGATGAGCGCTTTGCACCTGCTTATTATGAAGATGCAGACCTTGCATTTGAGGTCAGAAAGCATGGATACCGGGTTGTATACCAGCCTACATCTGTCGTAAAACATTTTGAGGGTATTTCAAACGGCGTCAGCCTATCTGCGGGACTCAAAAAAAATCAGGTAAAAAACAAGCTGAATATGCAGCAGAAGTGGAAAGAAGAGCTGGAGTCACATTCTAAAAACGGGCAGGATGTTTTCCATGCGAGAGACCGCAGCAGGGGTAAGAAATTCATTCTTTTTCTTACGCCCTGTGTGCCGGAACATGATCAAGAGACAGATGCTTACCATATCTATCTGTACATGAAAGCACTGCTGCAAAAAGGGTTCTGTATAAAATTAATCGCAGATAATTTTTGTGGCAGAAATTCTGATGTGTCCTTTATCAGGCAGATGGGAATTGAAGTATTAGACGGCAGCAGGGAGCGGGTTCTTGAATGGCTAAAGGAGCATGGCTGCATGTTTGATTATGTGTTTTTTGTCGGGCAGGAGGCTGCGGGCAGGTATATGGAGTATTTTTATTATAGGACGGAGGCGAAGCTTTTTTACTACAGGGTAGATGTAAAGCTTTGTAAAAATGGAGCACAGTACGGTCTGGCCAGACTGGATTTAGAGGAAGAGGAAGACGAAGAAAAAACACTGAAAATGGCAGATCTTATTTACTGCTGTGCAAAAGATGAGGCGGAATTTCTGCGCGGTGTTTATTCCTGTGCAGAAATACAAATTTTTTCTCTAAATAATATTGTTATATAGAGGCATAAAATGATGAAAATGAATAAAATAAATATTCAAAAACTTTTAGCAGCAGTAATTGTGACAGCGGTATTGTTTACTGTAAATTATTTGTTCAAACATCCTATCAATAATGAAACGAGGGTGCTGTATCTGGACGATCTGAATTTTTACAATGAGGTCTGTAAGAATACAAGTTTCTTTGAGGCAATCGTACATAAAGGCGCTAATAAATTCAGGCCGGCTGCCTATGCCGTTTTGTTTGCTGCCCATCAGATCGCAGATACAAATTTTGAGAGATTAGACAGCCTGATATTTATATGGAATCTGTGCATTGCTGTCGGAGTAGCAGGCATTGCTTTTAGGCTGATCGGACAGAAAACAAAGCTGGTGCTGCGCACATCACTTTCTGCGTTTGCCGGCGTATTATACAGTATTTCACGGTTTTCTTATTATGTATGGACAGAAGTTTTTGGATTAATGGAGAGCATGGCATTAATTCTGGCATTATGTATTTTAATGCTGCTGATAAACTATATTATGGAGGAAAGTGAACATGCATTATACATTGCGGAAATACTATATGGAATGGTTATTTTTACACATGAAAGATATGTATTATTGGCCGGCGTTTTTGTGACCGCTGTATTTATAAAGCATGGATTAAAAAAAATGATAAAATTTGTAATGCCTATTTTAACAGCTGCTATGTTTTTTGTGATCAGGATTGCCATGTTTGGAAATCGTTTTGTAGATGGGACAGGCGGGACATCCATAATAGATACATTCAATTCGAAAAGCATGGCCGGCAGTATGAAGTCTCAGGTGCAATATATATTAGGAATAAATGCAGGGCCTGCTTATTTAAACGGCATAGGTTTTGAATCAGTCTCACCAGTAATCAATTATTGTATTATGCTGCAGAATATTTTGATCTTAGCATGTTTTTATGTATTTATAGTATTAGTATTAAAAAAGCGCGATTTCGAGCAGATCAAAAAGTCACTTATATATCTGGCATTTGCAGCCTGCTGTATTGTTTCCAGCAGCATTACGATTCGGGTTGAGATGAGGTGGGTCTATGTTACCTATGCAGCTTTTGTCATATATCTGGTGTATATGGTTTCTTATGTCGCTGCACAATGGAAAGCAAAAGGGTGGCTGCTGATCGGATTTATTTATCTGGGAATCGGATTTATATATGAAAATTATTATCAGAGCTATTACCCGAATTTATATTATTGGGGTACGAGATCAATGACAGGTTCTTTGTATGAAGAAACATTAGGCAGCTATGGAGAAGATGTTTTTGATAAAGATTTTTATATAGTGGGAAATTCGATGGGATGGACACAGGATTCCTGGGACGTTTTTTTCAGCCAGTTTTTTAAAGAAGATAGATCTTTTCCGTATGTAACTTTTGTGGATAATATGGATGAGCTTTTGGAAATCATACCAGAAAAAGAAAACAGTGCTATTGTTCTGCAGGAAAATACTGCAGAATGCAGGTACATTAATCTGACTGATTCTGTGCAGCGGTCTAAAGTTAAAATGGAGAGTTAATATGTATGAGTTTATGTGTATGTTAGGGCCGGGGTATTGACCTGGCTGCTGCGCACGGAAATTGAAGATAAGTGTGCAGGCAGTGAAAAAGAGGAAGAGAGAACGGATTTTATAGCAGAAAGTATTTTTACTGCAGTTTTAAAAATTATTGCGTATGCTTTTATTAATATGGTTGTGATTTTGGCAGTATTAAAGCCGTTAGGAAGAGTGCAGATTGTTGTCTTATCCGATGGGAGGATAGATCTTCATTACGGAGCGGCAGCAGTATTTATGTCTGTGTGTACTGCAGTTATGATAGGAATAACTTCTTTGATTAAACCTGATAATGCAGAGGAAAAAGAAAACAGAGATATGTATGATTATATAGAAAGTCGGGATAAAGAATAGCTTATGAATATTTATAGTAAAAATGATAGTCATAACAATAGCAGGATATGTGTTTTTCTTATTTTGGCGTTGGGTGCAGTCTTTTATATCCGGTACTGCAGCCTGATTATGGTTGAAGTACCGCAGCAGACATGGTTTGACCAGCTGCCGCTGGCAGAGCTGTTTTATAGTGAAAATGTTAAATTCAGTGATTTATTATCTCGTTATGGTGAACATGGCATGCTTGCCAATAATATATTCTATTTGATTAATCTGGCACTATTTCATGGATGTACAATGTTTGATGTAATTATAAATGACATTAATGTACTTATCACAGGGGGAATGATCATCTGGCTTAGTTTTAGAATGCTGCATCATGCAAAAAATTATATATATTTTCTGATTGCTGAAGCGTTTTTTCTTTTTTCACCTGTACAGGGTTCATCAGGGGGAATGGAAACGCAGGTCAGGCTGGGGTTATTATTTTTTCTAATATCAATGATTTTTATCGATGAAGAACTGCGAAATAGTACACAGCTGCCTAAAAAACATTTTTATCAAACTATATTGCTGATTTTTATAAGCATCAATGTATTTGGGACCTTATATTCTTTTGCAGGCGTACCGCTTGTCTGGTTTCTAATATTTTTCAAGAAAACAGGCATTTCGAGCTCTGATCAGGTAAAAAAGAGAATAACAGCGATTGCTGGGGCTTATTTTATGACAGTAGTTTTATATATCATAGAGTACCGCTTATATGAAGTGCTAAAAAGAAGCTCGAACAGCAGGACTGGTATTTTACATAATCTGATCTATATGATCAGTCATCCGATTCACACTATGAAATGTTTATTTTCTTGGTATGCGAATGGTGTTTTCGGTTGGGCCGCTCATGAATCTTCACACTATAATCAGACAGTCTGGCTTTTTGTAGGGGCACTGGTTTTAAGCATTATTCTTTACGCTGTATATTTGTTTATAAGCACGAAAATGTATGTAAATTCGTGGATTCCGCTGATGTGTATAGTGTATTCGTTTGGAGTTTTTGTAATGGTGTATCTGGGAAGAGAGGTAGAATGGGAGTGGTTTTCAAATGAGTGGTATAACGTGCATATTAAATTAGCATTAGCGGGGGCTGTCTGGATTTTTGGTTACGCAGCAGGCGGGATAAAGATACGAAAAATAATATGCCGGACAAGTGTTTCTATCCTATGTGTATTCAGCTGTATTGGCAGCTTTTATGCATTAAAAAGAGCACCGCATGTCCATAACTATTACAAAAATATGCAGAAATATTTATTTATAGATCATAAAAATGAAATGCCTGTAGATGAATCTGGAATGACTCCGCTGCTGCACTCACTTGATGTGACAATGGATTCGATAGATATTCTGCAGAAATATCATTTAAGTGTATACAAATATTGGGATGCATATGAGAATTGTCCGACAACAGGACTTGTAGGAAATCAGGTCAAATTCATAAATGGAAAATATGAAGACGGGTGGACAGAACGTGTATGCAGCTTTCAGCTGCGTACAAAGGAGGCTGACCAGATCATAGTGAATTATTATACTTTGGAGAAACAGAAGCTGACGATTATAAAAGATGGGGAAACTATAGATACGGTCAGCCTTGCAAAAGGAAAGTCTTTTTTTCGTATTCCATGTGAGCCGGATACAGAGATAACCATAGAGCTGCAGAGTGATTATGAGGTTCAGTTGGACGCGCCGGATACCCGAACTTGTTCTTACATGATTTTAGATATAGAGAGAATACAAAATAGTTGATGCAATATGTTTTGGAGGATAAAACTGCCCAAAGAAAGGAAACACATTATGAAAGTAGTAATTCTGGCAGGAGGATTTGGCACTAGAATCAGCGAAGAGAGCCATTTAGCGCCAAAACCAATGATCGAGATCGGTGGAAAGCCTATTTTATGGCATATTATGAAAGAATATTCTTATTATGGATTCCAAGAATTTGTGATCTGCTGCGGATATAAGCAGCATGTAATCAAACAATGGTTTGCGGATTACTATTTGTATAACAGTGATGTAACGTTTGATTTTACACAGGATAATAAGATGACAGTGCATAGCAATGTAGCGGAACCATGGAAAGTGACACTGGTAGATACGGGGCTTAATACGATGACGGGAGGACGTATTAAGCGGGTGCAGCCATATATAGGAGAGGAAACGTTTATGCTTACATATGGAGACGGCGTATCGGATGTGGATATCGCAAAACTGGCCGAATTTCATAAATCGCATGGCAGGATGGCTACGTTGACTGCGGTAAGCATTCGCCAGCAGTTTGGAATTTTGGATATTGAATCTGATCATAAGATCAGCAGCTTTCGTGAAAAAAGCCATTCTGACGGAGGAGTGATTAATGGCGGATATATGGTATTGGAGCCGGATATTTTTGAATATATAGACGGAGACGACACCGTATTTGAGAAGCGCCCTATGGAAAAACTGGCGGAAGAAGGACAGCTTATGGCATACAGGCATAGAGGATTTTGGAAATGCATGGACACGCAGAGGGACCGGAAACAGTTAGAAGATTTGATTGCCGGTAAAAATGCTCCGTGGATGAAGTGGGTGGATGCCTGAAGCCTCATAATTTTTTCAAAGAAATGTTTATAGAAAAATATGCTTTTTATGGGAAGCTGAATATTTATTAGGTGGAGGAAATAAATGGAAAAAATGAATAAGGTGCTGCGCAGCCATACCTTTTACGAGGCAGCGTTTATAGCAGTTATTGCATTTTCTTTGCTGCTCTGGCTTGCTGCCATTTTTAAGAACGGATTTCATAGCAGCCAGTTTGATCTGTTTTTTGGGCGGTGCGCAGATTTTTTTGCGGATATGATTAATTGTGTCGGCTATTCTTCGCAGAAGGATGTCTATCATAATACGATGTACACCGGTACATACGAAAAGATCTATCCGGCACTGCCATATATTATTACATATTGTTTTTCAAAGCTTGTTGATATGAGCAAATACTGGGAGGCAAATTATTTTCTGCATATGTATCAGGAGCCGTTTTTTCTAATCATTTTTTTAATATTTTTGTTTGTAGTGCTTTTGATGATTTATGAGTGCATCAGGTTTTATAAAAATGGAAACAGTCTGGTAAAAATTGGATGTGCAGCAGCCTGTGTGCTCTCCATGCCTGTTATATTTACAATAGAAAGAGGCAATCTGCTGCTTGTATCAGAGTTCTTTTTGATGTACTTTATATTTTTTTATGACAACGGTAATAAAATTGTAAGAGAAACATCGCTTCTTGCTTTAGCGGCGGCATTTGCGTTTAAATTAACCCCGGCTGTTTTTGGCATACTGCTGCTGTATGACAGGAAGATTAAAGAAGCTGTCAGGGCTGCGGTGTATGCACTGTTTTTAGGGGTGGTTCCATTTTTGTTTTTTGAAGGCGGACTGAGCAATATCCGTACGATGTTTCAAAATATATCTGATTCTGGTGCTGCATATACTGATGCCACGGGTACGCCCCTATATGCATGCTTTCTGGCACTTGGGATGGAAGGATCAGATCCAAGGAGGCAGTTTATCAGGATTGTCACCTACGTGGTCTGCCTGCTGATAGTTCTTGGGGGATTTTGGGGTTCTAAATGGGAGAAGGCTATGGGTGTCAGCATTGTGCTGATGATTCTGCCGTCCCGCTCGGGGAGCTACTGCATTATATATCTGATCCCGGCTATGATTTTGTTTTTAAATGAGGCGGAGCACCGGATTTCAGACTTGCTTGTTTTGTTTGCGATTCTGCTGTGCATGTACCATATCCAGTGGCCGGGCAGGCAGTGGTTTGATTATCATCTGGGTATCATTCTTCTTATGCTTTTGATGATGTGCAGGGGGATTTATCGTATGTACATATTTTTGAAGGATAAAAAAATAGGGGCGGTACTTGGGTAAGGAGAATATACAGATGAAAAAAATCAGCATACTGATTCCATGCTATAACGAAGAAGAAAACGTGGTTCCAATGAGTGAAGCGGTCGTAAGCCTGTTTGAAACAGAGCTGGCTGCTTATGATTACGAGCTGGTATTTATAGACAATGATTCCAAGGATCATACAAGAAAGCTGTTACGAGGGCTGTGTGCCCAGAATCAGCATATCAAGGCGATTTTTAATGCCAAAAATTTTGGACAGTTTAATTCTCCCTATTACGGTATCCTGCAGACGACGGGCGACTGTACGATTGCCATGGTATGTGATTTTCAAGATCCTGTCGAGCTGATTCCGCAGTATATCAGGGAGTGGGAAAACGGATATAAGATTGTGATCGGCATTAAGACAAGCAGCAGGGAAAATCCCGTTATGTATGGGATCAGGAGCTTTTATTATAAGTTTATCCGAAAGTTTTCAGATGTAGAGCAGATCGAGCATTTTACCGGCTCCGGCTTATATGACAAGGATTTTGTGGAAGTACTTAGAAACTTGGATGACCCTACGCCGTTTATGCGGGGAATTGTTGCAGAACTGGGATTTCGCAGAAAGGAAATCGCATATGAGCAGCCGAAAAGGCGGGCAGGAAAATCCAGCAACAATTTTTACAGCCTCTACGATGCAGCAATGCTCAGCATTACTTCTTATACGAAAATCGGGCTGCGGCTCTGTACATTTGCAGGAATACTGACAGGCGGGATCAGTTTTTTAATCGGCATTACATATCTGATTTTAAAACTGGTATATTGGGATATATTTCAGGCAGGTACAGCGCCTATTTTGATCGGGATGTGTATGCTTGGGGCAGTGCAGCTGTTTTTTATTGGAATGATCGGGGAGTATGTGCTGAGCATCAACCAGCGTATTATGAAGCGGCCGCTTGTTATTGAGGAGGAGCGGCTGAATTTTAATAAGGGGACAAACGCAGCTGAAGCTGACAAAAATGAACATGCAGGCTATAAATCAATAATATCGCATAAAAAATGATTACAAAATCAGATCGGAGGATACCTATGTTTGAACATATGAGCGAACAGGAGGCTAGGGAGCATATACTGCAGATGACGGCAGCCTACTGCGAAAAATACCACCAGAAGCACTGGAACAAAAATGACCGTATACCATATGCCGCGCGGGTCTATGACAGCAGTGAGATGGTAAATCTTGTGGACAGTTCTTTAGAATTCTGGCTGACGTCAGGGCGGTATACAGAGGCATTTGAACAGGGTCTGGCAGATTATCTGGGAATCCGGTACTGTTCTTTGGTAAATTCTGGTTCTTCTGCAAATCTGCTGGCTTTTATGGCGCTGACATCCCCGCTGCTTGGAGATCGGCGCATTGCGCGTGCAGATGAGGTAATTACCGTGGCAGCAGGATTTCCCACAACCGCAGCGCCGATTATACAGTACGGAGCAGTTCCGGTATTTGTGGATGTGGCGATACCACAGTATAACATTGATGTAGATCTGCTGGAGGAGGCGGTTTCAGAAAAAACAAAGGCAGTCATGCTGGCGCATACGCTGGGAAATCCGTTTGATTTAGGGCGTGTAAAGAAATTCTGCGAAAAATACGGGCTTTGGCTGATCGAGGATAACTGTGATGCGCTCGGTTCCCGTTATTGTCTAAATGGAGAATGGCGGCTGACCGGAACTATAGGGGATATTGGTACATCCAGCTTTTATCCTCCGCATCATATGACGATGGGAGAGGGCGGTGCGGTCTATACGGATCATCCGCTGCTGCACAAAATCCTGCGGTCTATGCGGGATTGGGGCAGGGACTGTGTATGCCCGTCTGGACGGGACAATCTGTGCGGCAGGCGCTTTGAGGGGCAGTATGGCGAGCTGCCGAATGGATATGACCATAAATACGTGTATTCGCATTTCGGATACAATCTGAAAGCAACTGACCTGCAGGCTGCGGTCGGCTGCGCACAGCTGGAAAAGCTGCCGGCATTTACAGAGCGCAGAAAGCAGAATTTTGCAAGGCTTTATGATGGGTTAAAGGATTTAAAAGAGAAACTGATTCTGCCAGAGGCAGGCATAAATGCAGATCCGAGCTGGTTTGGTTTTCCGATTACGTGCAGGGAAGGCATAGACCGGGGCAGCATTGTCCGCGAGATCGAGAGCCGCGGTATTCAGACAAGAATGCTGTTTGCGGGCAATCTTACAAAGCATCCGTGTTTTGACCATATGCGCATGGAAGGAAACGGATACCGTATAGCGGGCGGGCTGCGCAATACAGACCGGATTATGGAGGATACTTTCTGGCTCGGGGTATATCCAGGGATGACGGATGAAATGTTAGATATTGTGGCAGAGGCTGTCAGAAATAGTTTGTTGAAAAAATAGGACAGTCAGATTTCGACCCAATAAAAAACTGAAAAAAGAACAGCCGGAAGGCAGCAGATACAGAAAGGAAAAGGGTGTTTGTTATGTGCGGTCAAAATTTAAAAGAAAAACAATACATAACAATTCAAAAGGAAACAGAGCAGAATGAGAAAGAATCAAAAAAGTTCGGGGGATATGAAATTCGAGCAGTATCTGCGGAAAGCAGAAACAATCTCTTTAGCAGGGCATGAGATTTTAATATGGGGAGCAGGAAATACAGCCGAGCTGAATAAAGGTGTGATTTTTGAAGAAGGATTATGTCCAGATTTTTTTGTAGACAGTGATCCGGCGAAGCAGGGGAGCAGGCTGTGGGATATTGAAATTATTGCTCCTGATGATATAAAAAAGCACTGTGAAAATCCGTTGGTTTTTATTTGTTCTGTGCAGCCCAAGGTATGCCGGGCAGTTAAAATGCAGCTAATGGAAATGGGCATTGTCACATACCATATGCTGGATGAAGTGGTCTGGGGCAGGCACCGTAAAGAATTGATGACAGTATATCAGCTGTTGGAAACAGATGAGTCTAAAGAATATTTCGCGTCTGTCATTGTTTCCAGAATAAAAGGAGAAGAAGTTTCTAAAATCAATCGAAAGGATATGGCATATTTTGGAATGGAACAATTTGGGACTGGCAATGCAGAGGAAATATTTGTAGACTGCGGAGCTTTTGAGGGCGATACTGTTGAACAGTATGTGGATGTAAAAAAAGCTGTTTTCAAAGAAATATATGCGTTTGAGCCGGATCAAAGGAATTGGGAGGCAATGCAGAAAAGAATCGGGGTGCTCACACAGAAATGGAACCTTGCGCAGAGCAGGATACATCTTTTAAAAGGTGCAGCAGGAAAGCAGGACGGCAGCATGCGTCTTTTCGGGAATATAGACCAAGAGGCGGTAAAAGTAAGGGAAGATGGCGAGGGAGAAACAGTGCCTGTTTATGCGCTGGATTCTGTTTTGAAGGACAAAAATATCGGCTTTATCAAAGCAGATATCGAGGGCTGCGAAATGGATATGATCGAGGGTGCTGCAGGCTGCATTCGAAGGTGCAGGCCGCTTTTGGCAATATGCATTTATCACCAGAGCTCGGATTTGTATAAAATTCCAGCTGCGATAAAGGAATTGAATAGTGACTATAAGATGGAAATTGTGCATTATGGGGATCTTTATACGGATACGATTTTATATGCGTATTAAAATAATTATGACGAATTTTCATTTAGATCTAAAAGGAGCAATGATCATATTATGAAGAAAAAAATACAGCTTCTGGACTGTACCCTGAGGGATGGGGCATATATCGTGGATTCTCATTTTGGAGAGGCATCGATCAGGGGGATTATAAGCAGAATGCGGGAGGCAAATGTAGATATCATTGAGCTGGGGTGGTTAAAGGACAGCGCATACATAGAAGGGACGACTTTTTATCATGAGCCGTCGGATGTCATGCCATACCTTCCGGCCGGAGAAAAACACTGTACTTACGCGGTCATGATCGACTGGGATCGGTATGATGCTGTTTCTATGCCGGAGTATGACGGCAGGTCAATTGAAGCCGTGCGCGTTGTGTTTCCGCGTGGAAAGTTCCGTGAGGGCATAGCGGTTGGCCGGATCATCAAAGAAAAAGGGTATCAGGTATATTTTCAGGCAGCGGATACTCTGGGATATACAGAGCAGGAATTAATGGAGCTGGCTTATGAGGTTTCCAGTGTACATCCAGTCAGCCTGTCTATTGTAGATACATTTGGTGCCATGTATGAAGAAGACCTAAAGCGTATCGCAGCTGTTTTAGATAGGCATATGGATTCGGATATAAAGCTGGGCTTTCATTCGCATAATAACCAACAGCTTTCTTTTTCGCTTTCCATGCAGTTTGTAAAATTGTTCCGGGAAAGCGAGCGCGAGATCATTGTAGACGCTAGCCTGTGTGGGATGGGGCGGGGTGCAGGCAACGCGCCGACAGAGCTGGTGTCTTCTTTTTTAAACCGCAGGTGCATGGGCAATTATGACTTGGACATTATTTTGGATGCAATTGATACATATATGGGATATTTTAAAGAGCACTATGAATGGGGATATTCCACGCCGTATCTGATTGCGGGTATGTATTGTGCGCATGTCAATAATATTGCATATTTACAGGACAGCCACCGTGCAGATGCAAAGGACATGCGCAACATTATCGAGTCTCTGCCAGAAGCTGACCGGAAAAAATACGATTATGATTTATTAGAGGAAAAATATCTGGAGTATCGGGATCAGTATGTCTATGATGAAGACAGCTTAAAAATACTCAGCATGAAGCTGGCAGGCCGTCCGCTTCTGCTGCTGATGCCGGGCAGATCGATTCTTAACCAGAAAGATCAGATCCATGATTTTATCAAAAAATTTCATCCGGCAGTCATCGGCGTCAATGCTGTCTGCGAGGAATATGACTATGATTATTTGTTTTTCAGCAGCTGTGTCAGATACAGCTATGCAAAAGAAGCATATCCGCAAAAGTACAGCTTGTGTCCGAAAATAATACCTTCAAATATTACAACGAAACCGCAGGAAGATGAGATACTGGTAAATTATCATCAGCTGATCAAGCGTGGATGGGAGCATTTTGATAATGCCGGAATTATGTGCCTGAGACTGCTAAACAGGCTGAAGGTAAAGGAAGTGGCTCTGGCAGGATTTGACGGCTTTGCAGATGCCCATTCGGAAAGCTATGCGGATGAGTCGCTGCCGCGTATAAATCCGGGCAAAAAGTGGGAGGCCTTAAATGAAGAAATCAGGGACATCTTTTTAGATTTCCGGCAGGCTGCTCAGGGGGAGATGCATATTTCGTTTTTAACTAAGAGCCGGTATGATACGATGTGAATAAAGGGCGGGGATATAAAAATGATGAAAGTATCGGATTATGTAATAAAAAAATTAGAGGAAACAGGTACAAGGCACATGTTTATGCTGCCGGGCGGCGGAGCTATGCATTTAAATGATTCGCTGGGAAAGAGCAGCAAAATCCAATATGTATGCTGTCAGCATGAGCAGGCATGTGCCATTGCAGCTGAAGCATATGCCAGAATCAATAACCAGATCGGCCTTTTGATGGTGACGACGGGGCCGGGCGGGACAAATGCGTTAACAGGAATAGCAGGTGCATTTATAGAATCAATCCCGGTTTTTGCTGTATCCGGGCAGGTGAAAAGGGCAGACATGATCAATGGTCAGGGTGTACGCCAGCAGGGCATGCAGGAGCTTGACATTATTTCTGTTGTCAGTTCGATCACAAAATATGCGGCGCTTGTGGATGATCCGCAGATGATCCGCTATCATATGGAGCGGGCGTTATATGAAGCAGTATCCGGCAGAAAGGGGCCGGTGTGGCTGGATATTCCGCTGGACGTACAGGCATCAGAAATTGATGAGACAAAATTGATCGGATATACACCCACAGCGCATGCTTTAAGTCAGGTGTATCTGGAACGTCAGGTGATGCGTGTAATACGTATGATCAATCAGTCTGAGCGTCCAGTACTGCTTGCGGGCGGCGGCATACGGCTGGCTGACGGACTGCATGAGCTTGAACAGGCGGTTGAACTGCTGCAGATCCCAGTGCTGACGACATGGAACGGCATAGACCTTATAGACGAAGATCATCCGATGTATTTTGGACGGCCGGGAGGGCTGGGACACCGTTATGCAAATTTTATGCAGCAGAATTCCGACTTATTTTTGAGTATTGGTGCGAGGCTTAACCTGCTCCAGACCGGATTTAATTTTGATGGGTTTGCAAGAGGGGCCGAAAAGATTATGGTAGACATAGATGGTGCAGAACTGCATAAAAGCAATGTGCGCCCTGACATTGCAGTGCAGGCGGATGCAAAAGAATTTCTGCAGTGCCTGCTTTCTCATAAAAATGAAATCATGCCGAAAGATCGAAAGGAATGGTTTGCTTATGGAAGTCGTTTGAAAAAGAAATACCCGGTGATCCAGCCGGATTACTGGCAGCAGAAAGAAAAGGTGAACACATACTGCCTGTTGGATACGATATCCAAATATATGGACAGCGGAGATATCTATGTATCTGGAAGCTCCGGCAGCTGCCTGGAAATTGCTATGCAGACATTCCGTGTCAAGAAAGGGCAGCGTGTATTTAGCACCAAAGGGCTTGCTTCTATGGGGTATGGACTTCCATCAGCAGTCGGGGCGTGCCTTGCCTCGGGCAGAAAACGTACAGTCGGGGTCAATGGAGACGGAGGTTTTGTTATGAATATCCAGGAGCTGCAGACGATCGCAAGGCTGCAGCTGCCTGTCAAAATATTTGTGCTCTGTAATCAGGGATACGGGGCGATTAAGGCAACACAGACAAATATTTTTGACGGACATCTCGTAGCATGTGACGAAACTTCTGGACTCACACTGCCAAAGATTTCACAGATCGCAGAAGCATACGGCTTAAAATCATACGTCATACACAATAATACACAGTTGGATAAGAAAGTACAAGAAGCGTTGAAGGAGCCCGGCCCGGTCATTGTAGAAGTCATCACGCCGATAGGGCTGACTGCACTGCCAAAGCAGGTATCATATAAGCGGAAAGACGGGCAGATGGAATCGCTGCCGTTAGAATATATGAATCCGCCGCTCAGCGAGGACGAGATGAGGGAAAATATGCTCATTCCGTTATATGAGATGGTGTGATATGCGTGCAATAATCACAGGCCCAACAGGCGCAATCGGCACAGCACTGATACAGAATCTGCAGTCACAGGGAATTTATGTAACAGCGGTCTGCCGCAGAGGATCTAAACGCATTTCACATATACCTGTGTCTGATCAGGTCAATATAATCGAATGCAGTCTTGATGAATTACATACGCTGCCGGACAGATTAGGCGAAACATATGACTTGTTCTATCATTTTGCATGGGATGGCACATTTGGCAGTGCAAGAAATGACACCGGCCTGCAGATGAAAAATATCCAATATACGCTTGACGCTGTACAGGCAGCAGGAGCATTGGGATGCAGGCGTTTTATCGGCGCAGGATCTCAGGCGGAGTACGGCAGGCATGAGGGAAAAATCGATGCATTTACGGCAGTATTTCCAGAAAACGGCTATGGCATGGCCAAGCTGTGTGCCGGGCAGATGAGCAGGCTCAAGTGCAGGCAGCTTGGAATCGAACATATCTGGGTACGCATATTCAGCGTTTACGGGCCGTATGACGGGGAGGCTTCTATGGTTATGTCAATGATCCGAAGCCTTCTGAAAGGCCAAAGGCCTTCCTGCACAAAAGGAGAACAGATCTGGGATTACCTGTACGCTAAAGATGCAGCCCGGGCATTCAGCCTGCTGGGTGAAAAGGGCATACCGGGAAAGACCTACTGCCTTGGCAGCGGCAGGTGCGCGCCGCTTGCAGAATATATTGCAAAAATCCGTGACTGCATTAACCCGGAGGCAGAAATAGGATGGGGCGATATTGCTTATGGACAGATGCAGGTGATGCACCTATGTGCGGATCTTACGCAGTTAAAACAGGATACGGGGTTTTGGCCGGAGATCTCTTTTGAAGAGGGCATACGGGAGACAGCTGGCTGGGTGCAGGAGCTTTTTTAGAGTGCACCCAGCCAGCTAGAGCGTGTCTTAAAAATGCTTTAGAGCGTGTTTGAAAAATGCTTTCCGTGAGATGTGCTTCACACTTGGTACCCAACGGGCATGATATGGAGAATTCATCCCAAATTTATGAGGCATAGCGGGCTATGTTGATTAAATTTGGGATGAATTATCCGCAAAGTGGGGAGTGCAGATCGCGGGAATGATTTTTCAAACACGCTCTAGTATGCCTTTCCAGATAAAAAATTTTCAGTGATAAACATTTTATTAAGTTCTTTCATATGGATACAGCTATATCTTTCGGGAATCACGAAAGAATGTTGTGACAGTCCTTCTAAAAAAGTAATAAATGCCGGCAGAAAAAATATTCACAGTCTTCATCAAATCGCTCGCCTTTTCCATCGTATTGTAAATTTTTAAAAGTATATCCTGCGATTTCTGCTTTATTGTTTTTAAGTGCGAATTCTCCATTCATAATAACGGATGATATATTAGAACATCACTACAATGGATTTGAATGCAGGACTGACTTTGCAGCCGTGCATTATTTTCTGTTGTCATAAGCCGGATTTTTTATTATAATAAGCATATTCGTTTTTCCATATCATTCATAATTCCAAAGACTGTAAGCATAAAAGCAGGAAATGCAAAGCAGGAAATAAAAAGAAGTACAAAAAGAAATACAAAAAGAAATACAAAAAGAAGCACAAAAATACTAAATCTGCACAAAAATACAAAGAAAGGACATATATATGTATCAGACAATTTTATTTGATCTGGATGGAACATTGACAGATCCCGGCCTCGGCATTACAAATTCTGTGGCATATACATTGGAGCATTACGGCATACATGTATCTGAACGGTCAGAGCTGTTTAAATTTATCGGCCCTCCGCTGCAGTATTCTTTTGAAACATTTTATCATTTTTCTAAAGAAGACGCAAAAGCTGCTGTTGAGCGCTATCGGGAATATTACCGCGAAAAAGGAATCTATGAAAATGCACTTTATGACGGCATGGACAAGCTGCTGCAGTCCTTACATGATTCGGGCAGAAAGCTTATGGTTGCGACATCAAAGCCGGAGGAATTTGCATTGCAGATCCTGGACTATTTTGATATTAAAAAATATTTTTCTTTTGTGGCAGGTGCCGGTATGGACGGCACAAGGGGCAGTAAGGCGGAGGTCATTGCATATGCCCTTGAGAAGGGAAATGTAACGGATTTATCATCTGCGGTTATGACAGGCGACCGCGAATACGATATATTAGGTGCAAAACAGATGGGACTTGCATCAATCGGTGTCCTGTTTGGATACGGCACCCGTGAGGAGCTGGAGGCTGCGGGGGCAGATTATATCGCGCCGGGCGTAGCGGATATAGGGAATATTGTGAACCAGCCGTAATGGGAAAAAGAATATTGAAATATGATAATTAGCAGGATTATTAGAGTGATTGTTAGTTAAATAGAAAGGATTGGTGAAAAATCATGAAATTATCCGAAATACACGGGCAGAAAAAGAATGTCCTTTCTTTTGAGATCTTTCCGCCTAAAAAGGATGATGAATTAAAAAATATTGATAAGACACTGGAGATTTTGTGTGAGCTGAAGCCGGATTTTATCAGCGTTACATTTGGGGCGGGCGGCAGTTCAAACCACAATAAGACGATTCAGCTGGCGCATAAGATCAAAGATGAGTATCAGGTAGAGCCGGTCGTGCACCTGACCTGTTTGTGCTATGACAAGGCGGAAATAGATGAATTTTCCAAAGAGCTTTTGGCAGAAGGCATTCAAAATGTATTGGCGCTGCGCGGCGACCGCAATCCTGATGTGCCTGAGAAAAACGACTTTGCCCATGCCTCAGACTTGATCGCATATTTAAAGCAGAAAGGAGATTTTTGTATTGCAGGGGCGTGTTATCCTGAGTGTCATCCAGAATCTCTGGGGCGCGTAGAAGAGATGCGCCATTTAAAACAGAAAGTGGATGCAGGTGCGCAGGTGCTGCTGTCCCAGCTGTTTTTTGACAACAATTATTTCTACCGGTTTGTGGAAGACTGCCGCATAGCGGGCATAGACGTACCGGTTACGCCGGGCATTATGCCGGTAATCAACGCAAGGCAGATCAAGCGGATGGTGACGATGTGCGGGGCATCGCTGCCGCATAGGTTTGAAAAAATCATCCATAAATACGAGAGCAATAAAGAAGCACTGTTTGATGCCGGAATGTCTTATGCGCTCAGCCAGATCATTGATCTTTTGGCAAATGATGTGGACGGCATTCATCTGTATACAATGAATAATCCGGCTGTCGCAAGGAAAATCTGTGAGGGCATCAAGAATATTATTTGATGATCTTGGCAGCATCATTTAATCAGCATAGCCCGCTATGCCTCATAAATTGGGGATAAATTCTCTGTGGGTACCAAGTGTGAAGCAGCTTATGGCGAACAGATGTAATCAAAAGAGAAAGGAAAAGCACAGTCCAGACAAAGAAGCAGATTAGTTAGGAAATATTTGCGGTATTCAGTGAAACTGATACAATAAGGTGGAAAAGTTACTGCAAGAAGAAAAAAATACTGATTTTGGCGGGAGGCATTATGGAGCGGAATGTTAATGTTATTAAGGATATATATGGTAATAACATTGTGGTTATAAATGATATACGGTTTAAAGGGAAACGTTCTGTTAAATGGGATGATGTAAAAAAGTATCTGGAGCAATTTATCGGTGAGTTTTATGAAATAGCAGATACGAAAGATATCGTATATAAGGCAGCGACCTGCCTGATGAATATACAGGATCGAAATATACATACTCGTTTCTATGCTGATCAGGCATGCGAATGATGGCAGACGGTATCTTTATGATGTCTTGGAAATAAAAAAAGAAACAGGCACCCCTTTGGAATCCTAAGATTTTACTTGGAAAAAACCCATTTCTTTCTGAAATCTATTCTAAAGGGTAAAAGTACCGGTGTCAAGGTTAAATTTTTCTTTTTTGCTGGAATGGCTATGACTGTACGAATTAATATATGATGAAAAGCGCCGCCTGACAGGCTTATGCCTGCCAAGCGGTATTTTTTATCTCCGTTTCCGGCTGACCAGAGGGGAATCTTTGTAATAGCCGGATTTTTTCATGACCTTCTTGAATGCCTTGCGCAAAGGGATTCGTTTAAGCAAAACAACGGTGCATAAATATATGAATAAAGATTTATGCGAAACAATGTGTTTCCAACTAATTAGGGATGGCACAGGTCATGCCCTGTGGATACATCTCACGAAAAACATTTTTCAAACACGCTATAGACTGGGTCTGACTGTGGATGTAAGTATTAGTTAAATATGTTTATGGGTTCGGCAGCGCCTCAAATGGAATCGTTTTGCCGATCCCGGAAGATCCGTGCAGCTTATAATCGGTGGTGATAAAAACCGCCTCCGTATTTTCCAAGGATTCAACTAGCTCCATGCCTTGATCAAGTCCTAATGCAAAACATGTCGTGCTCAGTGCGTCCGCGTCTGCTGAGCTGGGACATATGATAGAAACGCTGAACAGTTCATTTTCATACGGATAACCGGATTCCACATCCAGAATATGGTGGTAAAGCCGGCCGTTTTTTTCAAAATACCGTTCGTAAACGCCGGAAGTAACAACGGTCTGGTCTTTGATCTGTACCGCCGCAATCGGCTGCCCGGTTTCGTCAAAAGGGCGCTGAATGCCGATTTTATAGGCACCGCCTGCATCCTGGCCGTTTTCTTTTGTACCGATAACCAGCACGTTTCCACCCAGATTAATCAGGCCGCTTGTCACGCCCTGTGATACCAGATATTCTTTCATTTTATCCGCAATAAATCCTTTTGCAATTCCGCCCAGATCTATGGCTGCGGCATCATCTGCCAGTGTCACTTCATTTCCGTTAATCTGCACTTTTTTATAATCAACCGCAGCTGCGGCTTCAGCGATTTTCTTTTGATCCGGTACATCGGCCTGATCTGTCCGAAAATCCCAAAGGCCCGTTAATTTTCCGATTGTAATGTCAAATTTCCCCTGGCTGAGCTTTGAATAATACAGCCCTTTTTCTAAAAGCGCAAGCGTTTCGTCATGCACCTTTACGGGCGTTCCTGCTGCTTGGTTGATCCTGCTGATATCGCTGTCTGCAATCTGTGCGCTGAAATAGTGTTCATATAAATCAGCCAGCTCCATGCAGTGCTCCAGCTCTTCTGTTTTTGAATTGTCATACAGCGTGATGGAAATAATGGTGTCAAAATAAAAGCCGGACTGCGTGATCTCTGCCTGCCTTCCACAGCCTGCCAGATTGGGACATAGTATAACTAAGAGCATAAAAATATACATTATGGATTTGATCTTCATAAGCTGCTCCATTCATATGTGGTTTGACAGGCACATCTGCAGTAAGCTGCCTCTGCCTGCGAAATATATTATACTGAATATGGTGAAATGTGTAAAGCATTGGTTTTGTGTCTTTTAGGCAGATGATTGACAGGCAATATTATATGATATATAATATTGCCTGGATTATTCATGAATGGATGCAGACTGAATTATAAACCGGTGTATATTATTGATTTGCAGCAGCTGTGTTAGAAAACTTAAAAGGAGGCAGATTATGAAATTAAAAAGAACATTAATTGTATTACTTGCCGGCATATCGCTGGCAGGCTGGTCCGCCCGGCCAGATACGGCCCATGCGGGTGAACGGCAGGAACAGGATTTCTATGAGCTCATACAGGAAGTCAATGAAAAGAACAGCCGTCTGGATGCACCGCAGAATTCCTTGGACAAGTTCTGTTATAATTTTAAAAACAAAAAGCCTAAGCTGACCTTAGACGATACGTCGCTGATGTGGAAAGAATATAATGAGAAAAATGTAAAAAAGACACTGACGGCAGCTGATGCGCGCCGGGAAACAAACTGGCTGTTCCGGCTGCTGCGCAGCCAGTATGGGCTGTATACTTATTACGGCGGTGATGCAGCATTTGGCAGGGCAAAGGTTCAGATTTTAAAGGAGATCGGTACAAAAGGCACGATTACTACAGGAAAGTATCAAAAAATACTGCATAAACATCTGGATTTTATTACTGATTTACATCTGGCAATCGGCGCTGAGCTGTTTGATACAGATCTGAGGCTGTTTGGCGATGAATCTGTGAATTATGTGAAAAATGGCGGATGCTTTTATGAAGAAGGAAGTATTAAGGATGCTGTGGTAAAAATAAACGGAAGGCAGCCGGAGGATTATCTCAGGCGGGCGATTGATGAAAACGGCTGCCTGACTTATTACCCATATGCGATGCTGGAGCAGGAGAAAGAAATCTGCGAGTTTAAGGTCGAATACGAGAGCGGAAACATAAAGAGCATTCAGTTAAAACCGGCAGAGTACTCTTATGAGGAAAATGTAGACAGGCTGTATGGGTATGAGACTTATGGTGATCTGGCATATGTAGAAATGAATCTGGCATATATGGACTGGGAGGCACCAAAAGAGAGGAAGAGTTTCCTAAAAGATGTGGCAAATGTAAAAAAACACAGCAAGATTATATATGATTTAAGGAACAATCCTGGCGGAGACGGTACATTGATTGAAGAGTGGTTTGAAAAGCTGACCGGCCAGACGCTGCTGCCAAATTACAGCACGCTGCGCCTCCGTCCGGTTTTTATCTATAATACAAAAGAATTAAAGGAAATGGATGAATTTGCTGCACAGACAGGATTGAAAAGAAGAGGGAAATACTATTACTGCCAGTATCCGGGCCGTCAATATCTGGCAAATGAAGGCAGGCAGATTTTTGTGCTGACTTCCAGAAGGACATCATCAGCTGCCGAATCCATGACAGATGCATTAAAGAATCTGGAAAATGTCATTACGATCGGAACAAATACCGGGGGCGTGCTTGCGAATATGGCAAATTATAATATGGCAATGCCTTATTCTGGATTGTATCTGCAGTTTGGAGAAAGCATGCAGTATTTTGACCCGTCTTACTTTCGGGAATCTTACGGCATGGAGCCGGATCTGTATCTGACCGGAAAAAATCTGCAGAAACGGCTGAAGAAGTTTTTTAAAACATATGTCCTATAGCGGCAGATAACTTATAAGCAAAAAAGACAGGAGACAGAATATGTCAGATTTAAATATAGAACGTATCAATGAATTATACCGCAAGTCAAAAGCCGAGGGCCTGACCGATCAGGAAAAAGCAGAGCAGCAGATGCTGCGTAAACAATATTTAGCGGCGATCAGGGGCAGCATACGCAGCCAGCTGAATAATATCGATATGCAAATGGAAGATGGAACGATTGTAAATCTGGGTGAAAAATATGGCAGCAGGCATTCAAAACAGTAACCGCAGCCGGATTCGAAATCATTTTAAACATATGCGCGAGGCTATGGAGCCTTTGCTGGCAAAGCAGCTGTCCGGGCAGATCTCTGACCGGATACTGGATTGGGAGATCTACAGATCTGCAGAAAAGATTTATTTTTATTATCCGCTTGGAAATGAAGTGTCACTGCTGCCTGTCATTCTGCATGCATTATCTGACAAAAAGTGCATTGCATTTCCAAAAGTGCATGGCAGTCAAATGTCATTTTACGAAGTCGGGGGCTTGGACGAACTGGCAGAAGGGTGTTTTCATGTAATGGAGCCTGTCTCTGCCGGCAGAGCGCCTGCCGACTGGCCGCAGGCGCTCTGTTTTGTGCCGGGCACTGTTTTTGACCGCATGGGCGGGCGGTTTGGGTATGGGCGGGGATATTATGACCGCTATTTTGCAGAAAGAACGGACTGCCGGCTGGCAGGATGTGCATATGCCTTCCAGATCACCGATCCGCTGCCGCTCGGCCAATGGGACAGGGGCATGGATTATTTGATTTGTGAAAATGGTATTGTTGACTTTTCGCAGCGTATCGTATAAAATAATCGAATATAAGTTCTCAATAAACAATAAGCAGAAGGATGAAAGATGGATTCATATATTGATTTGAAAAATATTACGGCAGAAGAATTAAAACATACAGACCTGGACCGGGTCGATATCGACTGCAGCCCTCCTGATTTGGAACCGCAGCGTCAATATTACTTTATGGCAAAGTGCAGGCAGATTGTAAAGGCGCAGAGCGAACGCCTCGGCCGTCCGTTATATGCGTGCATTCAGACGTTCGGATGTCAGATGAATGCGCGGGATTCCGAAAAGCTGGACGGCATATTGGAGGCAGCAGGCTTTGTGCGGACAGCAGATGAACAGGCAGATTTTGTAATTTATAATACATGCACGGTGCGTGAAAACGCAAATAACAAAGTCTATGGCAGGCTGGGCTATCTGCATAGCCTTAAAAATAAAAATCCAGATATGCGTATTGCGCTCTGCGGCTGTATGATGCAGGAGCCTGCTGTTATTGAAAAATTGAAAAAAAGCTACCGGTTTGTAAATCTGGTTTTTGGGACGCATAATATCTACAAATTTGCTGAGCTGCTGTCACAGTCATTGGAATCCGACCGGATGATTGTGGATGTCTGGGAAGAGACCGACCAGATTGTGGAGGAGCTTCCGGTGGAGCGTAAGTTTCCATTTAAATCCGGGGTCAATATTATGTTCGGCTGCAACAATTTCTGCAGCTATTGTATTGTGCCGTATGTACGCGGCAGGGAAAGAAGCCGCGAGCCGAAGGATATCCTGCGCGAAATTAAACGTCTTGCTGCTGACGGGGTTGTGGAGGTTATGCTGCTTGGACAGAATGTAAATTCATATGGAAAGACGTTTGATCCTCCGGTGACATTTGCAGAGCTGCTGCAGGAGGTTGAGAAGATTGACGGCATAGAGCGTATCCGTTTTATGACCTCACATCCAAAAGATCTGTCTGACGAGCTGATTGATGTGATGAGACAGTCGAAAAAAATATGCAGGCACCTGCACCTTCCGCTGCAGTCAGGCAGTTCCAGAATCCTGCAAAAAATGAACCGCCATTACGATCAGGAACAATATCTGAGCTTAGTTGAAAAGGTACGCACGGCCATGCCGGATATTGCCATTACGACAGATCTTATTGTCGGTTTTCCGGGCGAGACAGAAGAGGACTTTTTAGAGACAATGCATGTGGTAAAAAAGGTCGGATTTGACTCTGCTTTTACCTTTATTTATTCAAAACGCACAGGCACTCCGGCGGCTCAGATGGAAGACCAGGTACCGGAGGAGACTGTAAAAAACCGGTTTGACCGGCTGTTAAAGGAAGTGCAGGAAATATCTGCGCTAAAAGCCGAACGGCTGGTTGGAAGTGTCCAAAAGGTGCTGATCGAAAGCATAAATGACCATGACCCGTCGCTTGTAACAGGAAAGCTAGATAACAATTCAGTCGTACACCTGTCCGGGACAGCGGAGCTGATCGGTAAAATAGTACCGGTACGGATTACGGAATGCAGGGGATTTTATTATTATGGCACCTTATAAAAACCAGAGGATTTCTGCAAGAGACCTGCTTTTTATCGGACTTTTGCTGGCAGCTGGAATCATCGGCATGACTGCCGTACGCATTGGGAGAAACCGCGGCGGAGCAGCAGTACAGGTTACAGTGGACGGGGAGTTATACGGCAGATATCCGCTGGAGCAGTCAGGTGGAAGGGAAATCCCGATTACAGTAGACGGCAGGGTTTCCAATACACTGCAGCTGGAAGAGGGCAGTGCAAAAATGATTTTAGCAGACTGCCCGGACAAGCTCTGTGTGCACCAAAAAGCAGTTTCAAAACAGGGAGAAACGATTGTATGCCTGCCGAATAAAATCGTTGTAGAAATCAGGGGTTCTGAAAAAACAGAATTCGATTCTATTTCAAAATAGATAATATAATAAATAATTTATTTCAAAATAACACCAGTTTACAACTTTTCTGATTTTATGATATTTTTGTAAAAATCCAAACTATATATTGTATTTCATTATGACTGTATACTCTATAAATGGTATAAGATCAAAAAGTTGTAATTGGGTGTCAAAATAATGAATGTCGCGATAATTTATTGTACTAGAGCGTGTTTGAAAAATCATTCCCGCGATCTGTACTCCCCGCTTCGCGGATAATTCATCCCAAATTTAATCAACATAGCCCGCTATGCCTCATAAATTTGGGATAAATTCTCCACCAAGTGTGAAGCACATCTCACAGAAAGCATTTTTCAAACATGCTCTAGAGCGTGTTTGGAGTGGCCTGATTATGAGAAGAACCGCCTATCTGGGCCTGTATTTAGCGCTTGCGCTTGTATGCAGCTATATTGAATCACTGATTCCTATTTCGTTTGGCATACCAGGCATAAAACTGGGACTTGCAAATGTAGTGGTTATTTTAGTCTTATATGATCTCGGCGCAGCCTGGGCAGCTGCGGTCAGCGTGCTGCGCATACTGCTGGCAGGATTTATGTTCGGCAATATGTTCAGCATTATATATAGTCTGTCAGGCGGGCTGCTCAGCCTCGGCTGTATGCTGCTTCTGAAAAAGACCGGAAAATTCAAAATCATTTCGGTCAGTGCGGCAGGCGGTGTGACGCATAATCTGGGACAGATCATTGCTGCAGCGCTGGTAGTTGAAAACATAAACCTGTTTTATTATTATCCGGTTCTTTTGACTGCCGGCGTCATTACCGGCGTTTTGATTGGAACGGCAGCGCAGGAGATTGTGCTGCGCCTTCCGCATGACCAGAATCGGTAATATTTGAAACAAAAATAAATTGTTTTCATACAATCAAATTAAGGAGATTTTCAATGTTTTCTTACATAAAGGGGAGCCTGGCAGATGTAATGGCGGACAGCATTGTTGTGGATGTATCCGGCATAGGCTGGCATATTTATGTCACGGGACAGGTGCTCAGCCAGCTGCCGCCGATCGGCGAACAGATTAAAGTGCATACATGGCTGCAGGTACGTGAAGATGCCATGACGCTATTTGGGTTTTTGACCAAGGATGATCTGAGTGTATTCAAGCTGCTGCTCGGTGTCAGCGGCATCGGGCCGAAAGGAGCGCTTGCGGTTTTGTCTGTTATGACGACAGATGACCTGCGGTTTGCCGTGCTTGGTGATGATGCAAAGGCGATTGCAAAGACGCCGGGCATAGGCACGAAAACGGCGCAGCGGGTGATTTTAGAGCTGAAGGACAAGCTCAGCCTGGAAGAGGCTGTAGAGCATAAGCTGTCACAGGTGCCGGATGAGCAGACAGAAACATCCGGCATAAAAGCCGAAGCGGCTATGGCGCTGACGGCGCTCGGCTATTCATCGTCCGAGGCACTAAAAGCTATAAGCCGCGTTGAAATCACGCAGGATATGGAAGTAGAGACTTTATTAAAGCTTGCTTTAAAAAATATGGCAGCTGTATAAATATGCCGCAATAGCTGCTGATTTCTATACATTTTAACATAACTTCAGAAAGGACGTATGCCCAGATGGAGAAACGAGTGATTTCCACGCAGATCCAGGAAGAGGATATAGCTGCAGAAAAAAGCCTGAGGCCCCAGACGCTGGATGAATATATCGGGCAGGAAAAAGCAAAGCAGAATCTAAAAATATACATCGAAGCCGCAAAGCAGCGGAAAGAATCACTGGATCATGTACTGTTTTTCGGGCCTCCGGGACTTGGCAAAACTACCTTGTCCGGCATTATTGCAAACGAGATGGGTTCGCATATGAAAATCACCTCAGGGCCTGCAATCGGAAAGCCGGGAGAGATTGCAGCGATTTTAAGCGGGCTGCAGGAAGGCGATATACTGTTTGTGGATGAAATCCACCGCTTAAACCGTCAGGTAGAAGAGGTGCTCTATCCGGCTATGGAGGACTATGCGATCGATATTATGATCGGAAAAGGAGCTTCGGCGCGTTCCATACGCCTGGACCTGCCAAAGTTTACGCTGGTGGGGGCAACGACGCGGGCAGGGCTTTTGTCCGCACCGCTGCGTGACCGGTTCGGCGTGATTCATCATCTGGAATTTTATACCGTAGATGAACTACAGACGATTATCCTGCATTCCGCCAGAAAGCTGGGCGTAGAGATCGACGCTGCGGGCGCATATGAGCTTGCCAGACGCTCCAGGGGAACACCGCGTCTTGCCAACCGCCTGCTCCGGCGTGTCCGGGATTTTGCGCAGGTAAAATATGACGGAAGGATTACAGAGGAAGTAGCAGCTTTTTCATTGGATCTATTGGAAGTAGACAAAATGGGGCTGGATCAAAATGACCGCAGCATACTGCTTACGATTATAGAAAAATTTGCAGGAGGGCCGGTAGGCTTAGACACGCTGGCAGCTGCGATCGGAGAAGACTCCGGCACGATCGAGGACGTTTACGAGCCGTTTCTAGTTCAAAATGGCTTGATAAACCGTACGCCAAAAGGACGTACAGCTACAGCTTTTGCCTATAAGCACTTTGGCATTGGAAAATAATGGTTGTATTTCCTTAAAAAAGTCAGTATAATGTAAAGACGGGACAATGATGCAAAAATACGGTGAGTCTCAAAGGAATTAAGGAGAATACAAAGCGATGGCTGCTAAAAAAAGTACGGATGTAATGATTGCAGGAAAAGTATATACACTAAGCGGTTATGAGGAAGAAGGCTACCTTCAGCGTGTTGCATCCTATATCAACGCCAAGATTTCCGAAATTACCGAGCGTGAAGAATTCCGCAGGATTCCAAATGATATGAAATCAATTCTGATCCAGCTGAATATCGCAGACGATTATTTCAAAGCGAAGACACAGTTTGAAGAGATGGAAGAGAATTATAAAAAATCAGAAAAAGATCTGTTCGAGCTGAAGCATGAGCTGGTAGATACCCAGATGAAGGTGGAGGAGCTGTTAGATAAGCTGGACCGTGAGCGTCAGGAACGGAGCAAAAAGACAGACAGCGAGCAGGTATTAGAAGAAAAGTACAAAAAGCTTTCGGATAAATACCAGCTGTTATTAAGCAATGCAAAGGTATCGGACGAAAAAAACCGGCAGTTTGAGGAGATGCTGCGCCTTAGTGAGCAGGAAAGACGCGAGCTGGATGCTGTAAACAAAGAGCTGCGCCTGAATAAGGAAAAACTGGAATCCACACTCGCAGATGCATTGCTCGGCGTAACAATGAAAGAGGAAAAAGAGGCGGAAAAACAAAAAAAGGATTTTATTGAAATAAAAGAAATTGAAATAAAAGAAGCGGAACAAAAAGAAGCGGAACAAAAAAAAGCAGAAGATAAAGAAACAAAACAGTTAAAACAAAAAGAAAGCTTAAATAATTATAAAGAAGCAGAACAAAAAGAAAGCTTAAATAATTATAAAGAAGCAGAACAAAAAGAAAGCTTAAATATTAGTAAACAGGCAGGACAAAAAGAAAGCTTAAATAATTATAAAGAAGCAGGACAAAAAGAAAACTTAAACATTAATAAGCAGGCGCAGCAGCAAGGCTCAGGCAAAGAATCAGAACATAGAAAAGCAGAAGACGAAGAGGCAGGACAAAAAGAACCGGAAAACAGACCAGCGAAAACAGCAGGACAGAATATAGAAACAAATGTTGGAGCAGCCGGCTTGAATCAAACAGATTTGAATCAGGCAGGCTTAAATCAAACAGATTCGAATGAAAAAAATTTAGATCATGCAGATTTAAACGAAGCAGATTCAAACGAAGCAGATTTAAATGAAGCAGATTTAAATGAAAAAAAGAAAAATCCGTCATCTGCTACAGAAGAAGTGTTTCCAGCTGCAGATAATGAAGATGTAAAACATAATACAAATGCAGGAAATAAGCAGCAGCGAAATAGCGAAACAAATAATAATGGAAACAGCGGGCTGAATGACCGCACAGATCATAAAACAGCCGGAACCCATTCATCCGCTGCAGATGATGCTGCCTCAGCTCAAAAACAGCCTAAGCAGATACTTACAGTTTCTATCCAGCAAAAGCCGGACAGTGAACCAGACACCAATGGGGCGTCCAAAGCACCAGAACAAAAAGAAGCAGAACAAAAAGAAATAGTAGAAAGTGCCTCTGCGTCCGGCAATGCACTGACCGACGGGCAGATGGAAGATGTGATCGATGGCGTGATCAATGAAATGAAAGGCCTGCAGGCCTCTGTAAAACAGTCATCGGATCGTTATTTTGATGACGACGAGATTCCTCTGCCGGTAAATTTTCAAAAGCGTCTGACCCCGGTTATGGCTGAACTGTCTGAAGAAGAGATGGCGGAGCTGCTTGCGCCGATTGAAAAGCCTATGCCGATTGCGCCGGAGCTGTCTGAAGAGGAACTGGCGGAGCTGCTTGCACCGGTAGAAAAACCTATGCCGATTACGCCGAAGCTGTCCAAAGAAGAACTGGCAGAGCTGCTTGCGCCTGCAAAGAATGCAGATGCCGACATAGACGCTTATGAAGAAGATCTAGATGCAGATATTGATAAAGATGCAGAAGAAGATATAGAAGAAGATGGGGATCTGCATATTGATAAAGAGACTGATGCAGATATCAGTGAAGATAATGAAGATCCTGATAATGATGGCAGTGAAGACACCAAAGAGAAGACGCCCATACGGTCTGTGATCGATGAGGTTTCAGAGGAGGACGACCCGGAGCTGCAGGAAATAGCAAGGCAGATTGCAGAAATAGAACGTCAGGAACGCGAAGCAGCTGAAGCCGATAAAGCAAAGAAAAAGGGCAAAAAGAAAAAGAAACGGTGACAATAGAAACATAAATAAAAGAGGCTTATGGAACAAAATACTACAAAAAACTCAAATCATATCCCAGAACTTCTTGCTCCTGCAGGCTCATTCGAAGTCTGCAGGGCTGTAATCAAAGCCGGAGCAGATGCCGTATATTTAGGCGGCAGCCGTTTTGGCGCAAGAGCCTATGCAGACAATCTGTCAGCGGATGAGCTGACAGAAGCCATAGACTACGCACATCTTTTTGATCGCAAAATATATCTGACTGTAAATACGCTGTTAAAACAATCTGAAATGGAACTTTTATACGAGTATCTGCTGCCGTATTATGAACGCGGCCTGGACGCAGTAATCGTACAGGATTTTGGCGTTATGCAGTTTATCCGCACTTATTTTCCAGAAATTCCTATTCATATTAGTACGCAGATGTCCATTGCAGGGGTGTGCGGTGCCGTGCATTTAAAAAAACTGGGGGCTGCCCGTATTGTCACGGCAAGAGAACTGTCGCTTTCCGAAATAGCGCAGATCAGGCGTCAGGCAGATATCCAGATCGAATGCTTTGTCCATGGCGCACTCTGCTACTGCTATTCCGGCCAGTGCCTGCTCAGCAGCATGCTGGGAGGAAGAAGCGGCAACAGGGGGCGCTGCGCGCAGCCATGCCGCCTGCCGTATACAGTGCTGGATGCCCGCAGGCAGCCGCTGTCCAAAGCAGAATGCTATCCGCTCAGCTTAAAAGATTTATGTACGATTGACCAGATTCCGCAGCTTATTGCTGCAGGCATAGATTCCTTTAAAATAGAAGGAAGGATGAAGTCTGCGCAGTATGCCGCAGGCGTTACTTCTATTTACCGTAATTATATTGACCAGTATATGGAAAGCGGCAGCTGCAGGGTGCGCAGGCCAGATTATGACAGGCTTTTGGATACCGGAAACCGCAGTGGTTTTACGAAAGGCTATTATAGACAGCACAATGGGGCAGATATGGTCACGTTAAAATGTCCGTCGTATGAAAAAGGCGAAGGCTTGGAACCTGTGTCGGCAGATTTGAAACTGCCAGTCCGTGCAGAAGCTTCTTTCCATGCAGGACAGCCTGCCAAGCTTATGGTATCCTGCCAAAACGTATCCGTAAAAGTGCAGCATGGATTGACAGAAGCTGCAAAAAAACAGCCGCTTAGCACGGAAACGATAAAAACGCAGCTGTCGAAAACCGGAAACACGCCGTTTCAGATCGAATCGGCCGTCATACAGATGGATGAGCCGGTATTTCTGCCAAAACAGGCGCTGAATCAGCTGCGCCGTAACGCACTGGAGGCGCTGACAGCTCGGATTTTAAAGCCGTATGTAAGATCGGCCGGCCAAGATCCAGATACAAAGTCTTCTGCTCATGCAGCACAAAGCAGCGCTGATGCACAAAGCGGCAAGTATGCGCATGTATTTTTACGGGCAGACAGGATGGCCGCGAGAGAACCTTTAGCAGCTCCAAAATCCAGCGCGCAGATTCATGCCCCGGCACCCTTAAAGTCTGAAGCAGCCGCAGACACTTCATCTGTACGCTTTACGGCGGCAGTTGAAGAAGAATACCAGCTGGAGGCAGTCCTTTCGCATGATTTGATTTCACGCATATATTTAGACAGCTCGATGTATAAGCACAGTCATTTTGCTGCACAATTAAAAGAGCATGTCAGCAGAATCAAGGCCTGCGGCGCGGAAGCATACTTTATTCTGCCGCATGTATTCAGACAGTATACGGCGCAGTTTTACAAAGAGCACTGGGATGCCATGGTACAGGCCGGCATAGACGGCTGGCTTGCCAAAAATCAGGACGAGCTTGGATTTTTAAAAGAACAGTCAGCGGATCAAGAATGCTGCATATTAGACCACAGCCTGTATGCCTATTCGGACAGCACAAGGGCATATTTCGGGGCAGACGGGTGGAGGCATGACACGATACCTTTGGAGCTGAATAAAAAGGAGATGCTTGCACGGAATAACAAAACAAGCGAACTGGTGATCTATGGGCATATGCCGCTGATGGTCAGCGCACAATGCATACGCCAGACAATTGGAAAATGTACAAAGACACGCGGCCTGTGTTATCTAAAAGACCGCTGCCAGAAAGAGTTTCCGGTGAAAAACAACTGTCGGGAATGCTATAATGTTTTGTACAATGCGCAGCCCCTGTCACTGATCCAGCTGTCCGGTGAGCTTTTCAGGCTGCATGCGGCTTCATACCGGCTGCATTTTACAATTGAACCGGCGCAAAAAATACACCAGATTATAGACAGCTGTGAAAAGTCATTTTTGAAACATACCGTAACAGATCTGACAGATATCATCGGCGCTTATACAAACGGCCATTATAAACGCGGCGTAGAGTAAACATATTTTTGGAAGAAGACAATGGAAAACTTAATTATAGAACTATCCAAATATCTGATGCTCCTTTTATTTGCCTGTTATACATTGATTTGTTTTACTGCGCTTAACCGGAGAAGATCAGAAAAGCACCTCAGACGGATATTGAGAAAACAGACAAAGCTTATCTTTTTAATTCATTTAAATGCGTTTGCAGTTATATTTGCCGTACAGAAAACCTTGAATGTGCTGCTGGCTTATGTGATGCAGGCTGCTTTATTATGCTGTATTATTATTATTTACAAATATATCTACAAGCGAGCCTCAGGGCTGATCGTAAATAATATGTGCATGCTTTTGGCAATCGGGTTTATGATTTTGTACCGGCTGAATCCTGATAAGGCAGTACGCCAGTACCAGATCGCGGCAGCCGCAGCCGTCATTACGCTGATTATTCCGTTTTTTATCCACAGGCTGCATTTTTTGAACAGGCTGACGTGGATTTATGCGCTCTTTGGCATTGCACTGCTGCTGATTGTTGCTGTCTTAGGCGCAACGAGCTATGGTGCCAAGCTTTCTTTTAAAGTGGCAGGAATTGCCATACAGCCGTCCGAATTTGTAAAAATACTGTTTGTGTTTTATGCGGCCTCCATGCTCTATCAGTCTACGGAATTTGTCCAGGTAGTAAAAGCTACGATTGTTGCAGCCGTTCATGTATTGATTCTGGTAGTGTCAAAGGATCTGGGTGCTGCGCTTATTTTCTTTATTACCTATCTGGTCATGCTGTATGTGGCTACGAGAAAGCCTTTTTATTTAATCAGCGGACTTGCCTGCGGGAGCACCGCCTCTGTCGTGGCATACAAGCTGTTCCGCCATGTGAGGGTGCGTGTGGTCGCATGGAAGGACCCGCTTTCTGTCATAGACAACGAAGGATATCAGGTCTGCCAGTCGCTGTTTGCCATTGGTACAGGCGGCTGGTTCGGCATGGGGCTGTACCGGGGCATGCCGAATAAAATACCGATTGTAGAGGAAGATTTTGTATTTGCGGCAGTTGCGGAAGAACTGGGAGGCTTTTTCGCGGTCTGCCTGATTATGGTATGCGTCAGCTGCTATCTGATGTTTTTAAATATCGCCATGCAGATTCACGACCAGTTTTACAAGCTGACTGCGCTCGGACTGGGAACGGTTTATGGATTTCAAGTGTTTCTGACAATCGGGGGCGTGACTAAATTTATCCCGTCTACCGGCGTGACGCTGCCGCTCGTCAGCTATGGCGGCAGCTCGCTGCTTAGCACCTTTATCCTGTTTGCCATTATCCAGGGGCTTTATATATTAAGGGAAGATAAAAACAATAGCATAGACGAAGAGGTGGCTGATGAAGAAAAATCTGGAAGAAATCGAAGAAAGACAAAGAAAAAAGGACGTAGAGAAGTTTCTGGCAGATGACACATCCGGCAGCACTGAAAAAAATTCTGTCCGCAACCGTGAATTTGCAGTCGTGACGTACCTGTTTCTGGCGATTTTTTTAGGCTTGATCGCATACTTTGCCTATTTCCAGGTCGAAAGAAGCGAGGCGTTTATCAACAGCCCGTATAATGCCAGACAGGATTCCTTTGCAGACCGCATCATACGCGGAAAAATCGTATCTGCGCAGGGGGATGTGCTGGCACAGACAAAGACGTCAAAAAACGGGAAAGAAACGAGAGAGTATCCATATGGGCGCATGTTTGCACATGCGGTCGGATTCAGCACAAACGGCAAGGCCGGCATAGAATCGATCGACAACTTTCAGCTGCTGCGTTCCCATGCATTTTTTTTAGAAAAAATATTAAATGAAATAAAAGGACAGAAAAATATCGGCGATACGGTTGTAACAACACTTGATACAGATGTCCAAAAAGCCATCTATGAGGCAATGGGTTCTGATCAGGGGGCGGCGATTGCCATGCAGCCAAAAACAGGCAGAATTATTGCAATGGTATCTAAGCCGGATTTTGACCCAAATACAATTGCTGCTGACTGGGACAGCATTACATCAGAAGATAATTCCTCCAGCGTGCTGTTAAACCGTGTGACGCAGGGACTGTATCCGCCTGGTTCGACATTTAAGCTTTTTACAATGCTCCAGTATATGCGTGAGCATAAAGATTATTCGAATTATGCCTATAACTGCAGCGGCAGCCTGACGCAGGATGGAAATACCATTCATTGTTTTGGAAACCATGTACACGGGCAGGAAGATTTAAACACGGCGTTTGCAAATTCGTGCAATGCGGCATTTGCTTCGATCGGATTATCGTTAGATTTGAATAAGTTCCAAAAATTAAACAAAAAACTCTTGTTTGATTCGCCGCTTCCGTGTGATTTTCCGTATAAGCGCAGCAGCTTTGTGCTGAAAGCAGGGGCCGGCTCAGGCGAGATTATACAGACTTCCATCGGACAGGGCAGGACACTGGTAACGCCGTATCATCTGGCGCTTGTCATGTCTTCCATTGTCAATGACGGTGTGCTGATGAAGCCGTATATCATAGACAAAGTGACCAATTACAACGGGGCAGAAGTATCTGCCGTTTTGCCGGAAGAATACGAAACGCTTTTATCGAAAAAAAAGGCCGCTGCGCTTCGGCAGTACTTACGGGCAGTCGTTACACAGGGAACGGCGTCGGCATTAAACAGCCAGAATTATGAAGCCGCAGGCAAGACCGGATCGGCAGAGTTTACCAGTGCGAAGGACAGCCACGCATGGTTTGTGGGCTATGCGTCGAAAAAGGGGATGGAAGACCTTGTGATCTCTGTTGTAGTCGAAGGAGCGGGCACAGGAGGAGCTTACGCCGTGCCTGTGGCGAAGGCAGCATTTGATGCTTACTTTCGTTAAATCTGAAAAAATGCCCTTTCCTAAAATCTCTCCATGATTTTCTTGCATGTATCTGTAAAAAGGGGTATACTACTGATTAGTTATTTGTTAAGCCACATCAGGAGGTGTTGTAATGATAGAAGCAACCAGTTGTGGTGGTGTGGTAATATTCCGTGGCAAGATCCTGTTGCTCTACAAAAATTATAAAAATAAGTACGAGGGATGGGTTCTTCCAAAGGGAACTGTTGAGGAAGGGGAGGATTATAAATCGACAGCGGTTCGGGAGGTTTTGGAAGAAACCGGCGTGAATGCAGCGATTATAAAATACGTTGGTAAAAGCCAGTATACATTTAATGTACCAGAAGATACGGTGGAAAAGGAAGTCCACTGGTATCTGATGATGGCGGACAATTATTACAGCAAACCACAATGGGAAGAGTATTTTGTGGACTCTGGTTATTACAAGTTTCATGAAGCGTATCATCTGTTAAAGTTTTCGAATGAAAAACAGATCCTAGAACAGGCATACAACGAATACCTGAGTCTGAAAAAAAGTAATCTGTGGGGAAGCAAGAAATATTATTAGGGATTCCGCATATGCGGTCTCCCTTTATTCAAAACAATAAAAAGCAGAGGATTTGTATTTACGGGGCATAATGCCATAAGGAGCATGGATGATTTGGCATGAAAAATTATATATCGGGGAAAGCATTCCAAAGAAAAAGTTGAAAATTAAACATTTAAAATGGAAAATAAAGCATAATGCATTCCTCCCGAATATCTTCATCATTGTATTGTGCAGATATGGAACGAATCTGCTGGAGATTATTCCGGTCTGGGAGCTTAGGCAGAAGCATTATCCTAAGCAGAATCTATACGTCGTGGGGCTTGCAAAAGGATATCATGAGGCATTAGAAACAGCAGCAGAAATCGTAATCGATGTATATAAAAAAACTGGCGGATTTGATGTAAAGCGGTGCCTTTATAAACAGCGGAAGGCAGGTGACAGTGTATGATTCAGACAGTCGGATTGTTTTTTTTGATGCTGTTAAAAATAGCAGGTTGGATACTTCTTGTGCTGCTGGCTGTCATATTGGCCGTACTGCTGTTTGTCTTATTTGTACCGGTACGATACCGTGTTTTTGTGCAGAATGAAAAGGCTCTGGAGCCGGGGAGTAATCTGGTCAAAAAACTAAAGGTGCAGGTGAAAGTCAGCTGGCTGCTGCATTTTATACATTTTGTCTTAAAATATGGGCAGGAGGGGTTTTCAAACGAGATCCATATTGCAGGGATTGACGTGCGCAGGGTGTCTGCCTGGCTGTCCCGACGCAGAGAGGCACGCGCAGGCTCTGGACGCAGGCAGAAAAAAAAGACGGAAAAAGATACTGATATCAGCAGCATCCCTGATACCAAAACGGATTCTTCGGCATATGGAGCGCCGGAAGGTCAGGCAGTTCTGCCTGACTACAAAAAGATAGATAATAAAGAATTAGAAAATGAAGAAATACAAAATGAAGAATTAGAAAATAATAAATGGGCAGACACTGACGAAGAGAAACCGCCGGATGAACTAAAAACAGAAAAAAAGCAGAAGAAACTAAAAAAACAGAAAAATAAAAATTCTGATAAAAATACCGATACAGATCATAATATAAAACAGCAGACAGCAGAAGAAAAATCTCAAAGCATGCGTAAAAGGCCGCATGCCATAAAATCAAAATTCCAAAGCATGCACACAAAGCTGCATGCCATAAAATCAAAATTCCAAAACATGCATACAAAGCTGCATACGATAAAAGACAAGCTTCATAAGTTCAAGCAGGAGCTTACATCTCCGGTCAACCGCCGCGTGGCGGGACACTTATGGAAAGAGCTCTGCTATATGCTGTGCCAGTACAAGCCTGGAAAAATAAAAGCAGACCTTACCTTTTCCCTGGCTGATCCTGCCATAACAGGTGAAGTGCTTGGGCTGATCAGTATGCTGCCGCATGTATACCGTTATCCACACAATATATATGCAGATTTCCAGTCTGACAGACTGTATATCGAAGGCGAGCTGATGGTGCAGGGAAAAATAACCGGTTATGTTATGGTATTGATACTGCTGCGGCTTTTCCGTGACAAGGAGTGTATGCAGATTGTCCGCCGGCTGACGGGACGGGCATAGGCAGCAGAATACTGCTCTATACTAAAAATAGGAGGAAATTATATGACAGACAATAGTTTTAGTTCAACCGTTGCATCTTTATTCAAAGGAATGGACAGCTTTATTTCAACAAAGACTGTAGTAGGGGAGGCCGTCCATATCGGGGATACCATTATACTGCCGCTGGTAGATGTATCATTTGGCGTAGGAGCAGGTGCATTCTCCAGTGAGCATAATAATAATGGCGGCGGCGGCCTGGGCGGCAAGATTACGCCGAGCGCAGTGCTTGTAATCCAAAACGGCACGACAAAGCTGGTAAATGTTAAAAATCAGGATGGAATTACAAAGATTCTGGATATGATCCCGGATTTTGTAAACAAATTTACATCCAAGGATAATTCTTCAGAAATCGATCCACAGGCACAGCAGAAGGCAGCTGTAGAATTGGAGAGCCAGCTGGAGAATTCTGTAAACAGTGTAGAAACAGATTAATACGGCCTGTATTTAAACGGCTGTCGCATTAAGGATATATTTTACTTAACGCGACAGCTTTTTACGATCAGCCCGTCAGCAGCAGAACAAATTATAGCCGCATATCAGCAGTGCCAGAATAATCAGCAGTGCTATCCATGTGCTGGAAATCAGCATCATGACCAGCATGCCGACTGCGATCCAGAACATAGCAAATCCACATATTCTTTTCATACGCCACTTCGATTCTTTTTTGTTTTTTTGATTATACTGTTATTATATGAATCAGGAGGGCAATTAGTCCACAAAAAAAGCTGCCGGCAATGATTTACATCATCCGCGGCAGCCTTTCGGCATATAAAACTTACGCTCTTTCTACTTTGCCGGATCTCAGGCAGCGTGTACACACATAAAGTTTTTTGGTAGCTCCGTTTACCTTGCATCGAACAGATTTGATGTTTGGTTTGAACGTCCTATTAGACCGTCTATGTGAATGGCTCACATTGTTACCGAAAGCAACGCATTTTCCACAAACTGAACATTTAGCCATGCTGACACCTCCTTGCACATACGAGTGTTCTTTCGAACTGCCGATTTTTATCGACAGCTTTATCGATTTAAGCCTGACGCATAATCACTCAGCCATTACATTACTGCGCTGGATGGATTTTACAGACTCACAACACGATTATTCTATCAGAAGAGGTACACAAATGCAAGTTTAAAATGCAATTTTTTTGAATTGCAAAAATATAGTTTTCTTTTTTGCAAAAAGCGGTTATAATAACTACTAACTAGTTTTCACAATTCGCAAGAATGATTGGAGGTATGCTATGAAAAGTCAGTTTGAAAATGAGTATGGCAGGGTCATCATAGGCAACGATGTGATTGCAACCTATGCCGGCTCTGTTGCGGTAGAATGTTTTGGCATCGTCGGCATGGCCGCAGTAAACGTAAAAGACGGCATTGTTAGATTATTAAAAAAAGATTACCTTACCCACGGTATAAATGTAACAGTTGATGAGAACAATGACATTACCATTGATTTTCATGTCATCATATCATATGGCGTAAGTATCAGTACGGTAACAGACAATCTGATCGGTACGGTAAAATACCGTGTAGAAGAATTCACTGGACTGCACATCAAAAAAATCAACATTTTTGTTGAAGGCGTCCGCGTAATTGATTAAGGAGGATTTGAAAGTGGAAATCAATTCGATAAATGCTGTGGTTTTGGCGAAGATGTTTTTAAACGGCGCAAAAAATCTGGAATCTAAAAAAGAATGGATCAACGAGCTGAATGTATTTCCGGTACCTGACGGAGACACCGGCACGAATATGACAATGACGATTATGGCAGCTGCAAAAGAGGTCAGCGCATTGGAAAATCCAGACATGCCGTCTATAGCAAAAGCAATTTCATCCGGCTCCCTGCGCGGGGCAAGGGGAAATTCCGGCGTCATCTTATCACAGCTGTTTCGTGGATTTACGAAGGTGATCGGAAAAGAATCACAGGTCACTGTCCCAATTTTATCTGCTGCTATCCAAAAGGCAGTAGAGACCGCCTATAAAGCGGTTATGAAGCCCAAAGAAGGCACGATCCTGACTGTTGCGAGAGGTGCAGCGGATAAGGCTGCAGAGCTTGCAGAAGAAACGGATGACCTAGTTTATTTTTTGGATGAGGTTATAAAAGAAGCCGAGCTGGTACTGAAAAAAACGCCGGACATGCTGCCTGTATTAAAGCAGGCAGGTGTCGTGGATTCCGGCGGGCAGGGACTGGTCGTTGTACTGCAGGGAGCATATGACGCGCTGCTCGGCAGGGAGATTGATTATAAAATTGAAGCCTCAACAGGATCAGAGGTAAGGAAGATTTCAAAAGAGACTGAGGCAGAGATTAAGTTTGGTTATTGTACGGAATTTATTATTGTGCTGAATCAGGCACTGACAGACAAGGAAGAGCGAAAATACAAATCTTTTCTGGAATCAATTGGTGATTCGATTGTAGTGGTAGCAGACGATGAAATCGTAAAGACCCATGTACATACCAATGATCCGGGACTTGCAATCCAGGAGGCATTGACACATGGATCTTTAAGCAGGATTAAAATAGACAATATGCGTGAGGAGCATCAGGAACGGCTTATAAAGGATGCGCAGAAAATCGCAGCACAGCAGGCACGGGACGAAGCGCCGCAGCCAGAAACAGACGGCCCGCGTAAGGAGATCGGATTTATTGCCGTATCGGCAGGCAGCGGACTCGGCGAGGTATTTAAGGGCTTGGGCGCAGACTATATGATCGAGGGCGGCCAGACGATGAATCCGAGCACGGAAGATATTTTAAATGCAGTAGGCAGGGTAAATGCCGATCATGTATTTGTGCTGCCGAATAACAAAAATATTATATTAGCTGCAAATCAGGCTGCGGCATTATGTGAAGACAAGGAAATACATGTGATTCCGACAAAGACAATTCCGCAGGGAATTACGGCACTGATTAATTTTATTCCGGAGCAGACGGCAGAGGAAAACGCCTCCCGCATGATGGAAGAGATCAAAAACGTAAAAACGGGGCAGGTGACTTATGCGGTACGCGATACGGTAATCGACGATAAAGAAATCAAGCAGGACGACTATATGGGTATCGGAGATAAGACGATTCTTTCGGTCGGCAGAGAGCTTGACCAGGTGACACTTGAGATGGCAGAAAGCATGATTGACGGAGAGTCTGCAATCGTCAGCATATATTACGGAGAAGAAGTGTCCGAAGAGGCGGCAGAGGCCATTGCGCAGCAGATTTTAGAAAAACACGAAGACCTCGAAGTAGAAGTACAGTATGGCGGACAGCCGATTTATTATTATCTGGTCTCTGTAGAATAATTTTAGATTACGAATCTGGAGGATTCCATGGACATTACGACACCGATCAAAGGCGTAAAAGGTGTGGGAGCTAAGACAGAACAGTTATTTCAGAAGACAGGAGTATACACCGTAGGTGATATACTCCTTCGTTTTCCAAGGGAATACGCCAAATATCCGGCACCGGCAGAAATAAGCGAGGCTGCGGCAGGATCAAAGCAGGCAGTGATCCTGCGTGTAGAAAGTCCGGCAGTCGTCAAAAATACGCGTGCCATGCAGATTACGATCTGCATGGGTACCCATGCGGACAGGCAGATGGAATTTATATGGTTCCGCATGCCGTATGTGAGAAATACACTTGTAAAAGGGCAGACATTTATTTTATATGGCTCTGTACTAAATAAAAACGGGCGCTTTACAATGGAGCAGCCGGCGATCTTTACACAGCAGCAGTATGAAGCGCTGGCAGGCAGCCTGCAGCCGGTTTACGGCCTGACTGCGGGCCTTTCAAACAATCTGTATAAAAAGACGCTGCATCAGGTTTTAGATCAGAATTTAAATCAGAAGCTTTTGCTGAAGGAATTTCTGCCAGCAGAGACCAGGAAGCGTCTGGAGCTGACAGAATACAATTATGCTGTTTCACAGATACATTTTCCAGATGATTTTGACTGTCTGACGAAAGCGCGCAGGCGGCTGGTATTTGATGAATTTTTCTTGTTTATTCTTTCTATGCAGATGCAGAAGGAGAAGGGACAGAAAATCGAAAACCTTTATCCGATCCAGAGTGAAAACCTGCTGGAGCCGCTTCTTGCAAAGCTGCCATATGAGCTGACAGGCGCACAGCTGCGTGTTTTGTCAGAAATCAAAAATGACTTAAACGGGCCTTATATTATGCAGAGGCTGATACAGGGAGACGTCGGCTCCGGCAAGACGATTGTGGCATTTCTTGCGATGTATCTGATTTCAAAGAGCGGCTGCCAGTCTGCCATTATGGCGCCTACAGAAGTGCTTGCAGCGCAGCACTATGAGACATTCAGCGGATACTGCGAGCTGTTCGGCATAAAGGCACACCTGGTACTGCTTACAGGTTCCATGACCGCAAAACAGAAACGCAGGGCATATGAAAGAATGCAGCTTTTTTCTGATGCCATGATTATCGGCACACATGCGCTGTTTCAGGAAAAAGCAGTATATGACAGCCTCGCGCTCGTCGTAACGGACGAACAGCACCGTTTCGGCGTCAGGCAGCGGGAGACCTTTTCTTTAAAAGGGCAGAGCCCGCACATACTTGTTATGAGTGCAACACCAATTCCGCGTACGCTTGCCATTATTTTATACGGAGATCTGGATATTTCTGTTATAGACGAAGTGCCTGCAAAACGCCTGCCGATCAAAAACTGTGTGGTCGGAGCAGGCTGGCGTCCGAATGCCTACGAATTTATCCGGCGGGAGACCCAGGCAGGCCGTCAGGCATATGTGATCTGTCCGCTGGTAGAAGCAAGCGAGCATGCAGAGGGTGAAAATGTTATCGATTATAGTGAAACATTAAAAAAGGCACTGCCCGCGGAGATCGAAGTGGCATTTCTGCATGGCAGAATGCGCTCCGATATGAAAAATAAGATTATGGAAGATTTTGCGGCAAACAAAATACAGGTGCTTGTATCTACCACCGTCGTAGAGGTCGGCGTCAACGTGCCGAATGCCACCGTCATGATGATTGAAGACGCGCAGCGTTTTGGACTAGCCCAGCTGCACCAGCTGCGGGGACGTGTCGGACGCGGGGACGCGCAGTCGTACTGCATTATGATCAATACGTCAGATTCCAAAGAATCCGGCAGGCGTCTGGATGTCTTAAACAAGACAAACGACGGATTTAAAATCGCAAGCGAGGACTTAAAGCTGCGCGGGCCGGGAGACTTTTTCGGCATACGCCAGAGCGGAGATATGGAATTTCAGCTGGCAGATATCTATCAGGACGCCGTCCTGCTGCAGGAGGCTTCTAAAGAAGCTGCCCGCATACTGGCGCTGGACAACCGCTTAGAGCTGCCTGCGCATGCAGGGCTTCGTGAACGACTCAGGCAGTATTTTGACAGACAGCCGGAACGTCTGAATTTATAAACCGGTATGGGTAACTAAGGTACACAATTACAAACAGAAAGGTTACAAACAGAAAGATTACAAACAGACAAATTACAAACAGAACAATGGCATGCAGAATAATTTCATGCAGGACAATTACATATAAAATAAAACTATGGGGCTGCCGCACGAAGAAAAGTATATACAAGATCTTGCGGAATCCGATTTGGAATGAAATCGATATCTTGTATATGCAGTCTTTGCTGCGGCATCCCCATCTTCTTTGATTTAAATATGTTTCATACGAAGCCTAATAATTATTATAGATTTAAATATATTTAAATCGAATATACTATATTACATAAAATAAAATGTATTTCATTCAAAATTGTTTAGTGAATGAATATAATGAATTTAAAAATCTATTTAAGGCAAAATAAATCAAATTCATTCATAATACTAAATCGCATGAATTACAATAAATTTAAATCTATTGCTGAATATACAATTAAATAAAATATATTTAAATCTACTATAAAATATGCAATAGAATAAAAGATATTTAATTCTTTTCTGAAATATATAATAGAATTAAATACATTTAAATTTATTACAAAAAGTTCAATAGAATAAAATATATTTAAATATTGAGAAGAATACACCATAGTTTAAATTCTATTTAACTCCATTGAAGAAAAAACAAATTTATGTTATACTTCTTAAAACAAAGCACCGTGCAATACCAACAAGATCATTCATAACAGGAGGTCTGGCATATATGGTAAAACGTGAATTATACCTGCAGAGAATCCGTCCATTTTATCATTCGGAAATGGTCAAGGTGCTGACAGGCATACGCAGATGTGGAAAATCTACGCTTATGAGGCAGATTATGGAAGAAATCAGACAAGACCCTATGCAGGATGAGAGCCGGATTCTTTACATCAATTTTGAGGATTATAAATACCATGATCTATATAATCCAGATAAGTTTTATGAATATGTAGAAGCGAAATTATGTGATGACGGCAGGTATTATCTCTTTTTTGATGAAATTCAGAATGTAGATAAATTTGAGCTTGTAATCAATTCCTTCCGCGCTGTGCATGAAGCCAGCATTTTTATAACTGGTTCTAATTCAAAGCTGCTGTCAGGAGAACTGGCGACACATTTAAGCGGCCGGACAATATCTTTTCGGATTATGCCGTTTTGCTTTGCGGAATTTTTAGAATTTAAAAAACAGGAAAAAAGCACGCTTACAAAAACCCAGCTTCTGGCTGAATATATGGACTGGGGAGGACTCCCGCTTGTCTGCAAGGCAGGAGACGAGGCAAGCAGGGCTGTCGTATTGTCCAACATATACGATTCGGTTGTTTTAAAAGATATAATCATGCGCAATAAGGTAGCCTCTCCGGTAGTACTGGAAAAAGTACTGGAATATCTGATTGCCAATTCCTCATTGACTTTGTCCGGCAGCAAAATAGCAGGCGCACTTGCAGAAGAAAACCATAAAGTATCAGTGCCCACCGTCTATGATTATATCCGCTATATTACAGAAGCGTGTATCTGCGATAAAATACCCCGGTATGACATCCGCGGTAAAAAGATACTTTCTTTTGAAGAAAAAGCATATGTCTGTGATCTGGGATTTTTTCATATGAAAAAGAACCGTGTAAAAGATGAATATAACTATATCGTAGAAACGATCTGCTACAATGAATTGATTGCGAGGGGATATCAGGTCTATATCGGCAAGACATACCGGGGAGAGGTAGATTTTATCGCACAGAAAAACAGAGAAAAATTTTACTTACAGGCTGCATACCTTATGTCGGATGAACACGTTATCCAACGGGAATTCGGCGCATATGACTCAATCAGTGACAATTATCCCAAATATGTCGTATCAATGGATTCCATGGCAATCGAAAGAGACGGGATCATTCATAAAAATCTGATTGATTTTTTACTGGAAGGGGTGCAGCATGAAAAAAATTAACACAAATGGAGACTGTAAACCAGACCTGCATTATATGGTAAATATTGAAAGCCGTTTAAAAGCGATCAGGACAATGGTTCATAACAGGGATTACTTTACAATCAGCCGGGCGCGCCAGTATGGAAAGACGACGATATTAAGGGCACTGGGGCGTTATCTGAGCAGTGATTATGTAGTGCTGAGCCTTGATTTTCAAAAATTAAGCTACGATGATTTTTTGACAGAGCAGTCTTTTTCAGAAGCACTTGTCCGGGAAATTCTTCAGAAACAGAGCCTGTTAAAAACATTCCGCCGCAGGTTCTGGTACAGATGCAGGAATGGAAAAGCAGACAGTGCGGCATAAAGCCGGCAGAATATCTGGACTATTATCATCTGAAAAAAGGATATATGATCAGCTATAATTTTAATGAAAAAACGCAGCCTGGGGTGAATCAGATCAGATTGGAGAAAAACAGATTGTAGAAGCTGTGGTCTGATTCATTGGAGACATAAGAAAAGGGACTGGTGTACCGAGAATTCTCTCAGCGCATCAGTCCTTTTTCATTCCTGCCAATAGAAAGCCTGTGCAGAATCTTTCTATTGTCTACCGCTCAGCCAAGCTGCGCAGCTTTTTCACTGATCTGACAGCCGCCTGATTATTCATCGCCTGCCATCTGTTTTTCCTGGGCTTCAATCATCTTTTTCACCATATAACCACCCACGGAACCGTTCTGGCGGGAAGTCAGGTCACCGTTGTAGCCTTCCTTTAACGGCACGCCGAGTTCGTCTGCGACCTCGAATTTGAAACGGTTTAATGCTCCCTTTGCTTCTGGTACTGCGTTCTGATTAGAATGATTACTCATAGTTAATTGCCTCCTTTATCTTGAGTGGTGTTTGTAAACGTTTTTTGTTTACAAAGCTATTATGTCCGCATTCCGGCTTTTTAAGCATGTGATAAATGTAAATAGAGGAAAAATATGGAACAGGCACAATCCATAAAAGAAAATTTCGGAAAGTACTTGCAGTAAAAGACCATATACGTTACAATTCCGTTGGAAGGTGTCTGCAGCTGTTGTCTGATGAGCCGGACAGCTTTGAAAAAAAGATACTGCTTTACCAACTACAGACAGGAGGTTATGATGGCATTTGATGGAGTGGTAATTGCGAGCTTAGTTTCAGAATTGAATCATACGATTGCAAATGCTCGTATTTCTAAAATCGCGCAGCCGGAAAAAGATGCGCTGCTTTTGACCTTAAAGGGATCATGCGGGCAGAAGCGCCTGTTTTTATCAGCAAGCGCTTCGCTGCCGCTTATTTATCTGACCGAAAAAAATAAGCCGAGTCCATTGACAGCGCCAAATTTCTGTATGCTGCTGCGCAAGCATATTTCGAATGGACGTATTGTCAGAATCTGGCAGCCGGATATGGAGCGTATTATACATTTTGAGATTGAGCATCTGGATGATCTGGGTGATGTCAGACAGAAAACACTGACCATAGAGCTGATGGGAAAGCACAGTAATTTAATTTTTACAGATGAAAACAAAATGATTATCGACAGCATCAAGCATGTACCAGCACAGGTCAGCTCTGTTCGTGAGGTGCTGCCGGGCAGGGACTATTTTATCCCGTCTCAGGGAAAGCACAATCCGCTTATGGCAGAGCTGTCGGAATTTCTTGAAAAGGCGCTTGCAAAGCCGGTATCTGCCGCAAAAGCGATATATACCTCTTATACCGGCATCAGCCCATGTACGGCAAATGAAATCTGTTACCGCGCCGGAATCGATGCCGATGCGCCTGCTGCCAGCCTAAACGAAGAGGAGAAGCTGCATCTGGGCAATCATTTTATATGGATGATGCAGGATATCCGGGAAGAAAAATTCACGCCGAATATTGTATTGGAAAACCGCAGGCCGCTGGAATTTTCCTCCGTACGCCTGACACAGTATGGTCATCTGGAATGCGAGGAAGAGGATTCTGTTTCAGCGGTTTTGGAGCACTTTTATGCTGCGCGTGATACGTATACCCGCATACGGCAGAAATCTGTGGATTTAAGAAAGATCGTGTCTACCGCATTAGAGCGGAACCACAAAAAATACCAGCTCCAGTTAAAACAGCTCCAGGATACCGAAAAACGGGATAAGTATAAAGTATATGGCGAGCTGATCAATACTTATGGATACAGTCTGGAAGAAGGCGCAAAAACACTGGAGGCGTTAAATTACTATACAAATGAAATGATAAAAATTCCTCTGGATACACAGCTTTCGCCAAAAGAAAATGCAAAAAAATATTTTGAAAAATACAGCAAGCTCAAGCGCACAAACGAAGCGCTGTCAGAACTGATCGTAGAAACAAAGGCTGAGATCGAGCATCTGGAGTCGATTGCAACTTCGCTTGACATTGCGCTGAATGAAGACGATTTAGTCCAGATCAAGGAAGAACTGACCGAATACGGCTATATCCGCCGCAGGGGGCATGAGAAAAAGCAGAAGGTAAAAAGCAGGCCGTTTCACTACCGCTCATCTGACGGATTTGATATATATATAGGAAAGAACAACTATCAGAATGAAGAAATCACATTTAAGCTGGCAAACGGAGGCGACTGGTGGTTTCATGCAAAAAAGATTCCAGGCTCCCATGTCATTGTAAAGACGAATGGAGAAGAACTGCCCGACCGTACATTTGAAGAAGCTGCCATGCTGGCAGGCTACTATTCACAGGGCAGGGAGGCAGAAAAGATTGAAATTGATTATCTGCAGCGTAAAAATGTGAAAAAACCAAATGGTTCCGCGCCGGGATTTGTTGTTTATTATACCAATTATTCGATGGCAATCCACCCGGATATTTCTGGAATAGAGCTGGTAAGTGACTGAAGGCTGCAGCAGGTGTTAAAATATGAAAAAATTTCAAAGAAAGAAATTGACTAATAACCTCCAAATGTCTATAATAAGTATATCTGTGCATTATGCATAGGTACGGGGATAGATAACCGGAAAAACCGGTTGGAGGATTTTATTATGATCAATAGCATGACAGGTTTTGGCAGATATGAGGCTGTCAGGGACAAGATGAAAATTGCAGTCGAGATGAAAGCTGTCAATCATAGATATCTGGACATTAATATCAAAATACCAAAAAAGCTGAGCAATTTTGAGAGTGCAATCCGCACGATCTTAAAAGAATACATTCATAGAGGAAAAGTAGATGTTTTCGTCACATACGAAGATTTCTCGGAGACGACCAGCGCACTTCAGTATAATGAAGCGCTTGCCGGAGAATATTTGAAATATATGCGCCGTATGGCAGAGACATTCCATCTGCATGATGATGTCAGCGCCAGCGTTCTGGCTAGGTTTCCAGACGTATTTGTTATGGAAGAGCAGGATGCCGATGAGACAGAACTAAAAGAAATATTGGAAGAAGCCGTACACGGCGCAGCGGTACAGTTCGTAGAATCCCGTACAAAGGAAGGGGAAAATCTAAAAAATGACCTGATGTCCAAGCTCGACGAAATGCTTGCGGGCGTCGTATTTATAGAAACACAATCCCCGCAGATCATTGCGCAGTATCGTGAAAAGCTGAAAGCGAAAGTCAGGGAGCTGTTAGAAGACAAGCAGCTTGATGACAGCCGGATTGCAGCGGAGGTTACGATTTTTGCAGATAAAATCTGTGTTGACGAAGAGCTTGTGCGTCTGCGCAGCCATATCGAAGCAGTGAAAAAAGAGCTGGCTGTTGGAGGCAGCATAGGCAGAAAGCTTGACTTTATCGCACAGGAGATGAACCGTGAAGCGAACACAATTTTATCGAAATCAAGCGATCTCGCAGTCTCTGACACTGGAATCGAATTAAAGACGTCGATCGAAAAAGTGCGTGAGCAGATCCAGAACATAGAGTAGCGTAATACAAGTCTGATTAAATAAAATAAAATGCGGAACAGGAAACAGCATCGTGTCAAAGTTAATGAATATCGGGTTTGGAAATGTCGTCAATACGGATAAGATCCTCTGTATTATAACACCGGATTCAGCGCCGGCCAAAAGGCAGATCCAGCGGGCAAAAGAAGAGAACCGCCTGATCGATGCGACACAGGGGCGTCGTACAAGAGGCGTGATTTTTACAATAAACAATATGGTCATAATCTCGGCACTGCAGCCGGATACGCTGGCAGGCAGGTTCGGCATAGACGACCGGGAGGAAGACCTGAATTAATGGTTTATAAAAGAATTGATTCTATTGTTATAATAAAAGTTTTTGATATATTGCGGTTTTGAAAGGAGACAATCATATATGATACATCCATCTTATGTAGAATTAATGCAGGTTGTTAACAGCGACCAGACAGAGATTGGAGAAGAACCAGTCGTAAACAGCCGTTATTCGATCGTAATTGCTACTGCAAAACGCGCAAGGCAGATTATCGGCGGTTATGAGGCTATGGTGCCAAAAGCAGCAGGGAAAAAGCCGTTATCAGTAGCTGTTCAGGAACTGTACGAGGGTAAGGTAAAAATTGTCGGCGATGACGATCCAGACGCCGAAATTACGCAGGAGCATTCAGAAATCTGAGCAGAGGTTGTGCTATCGCACAACCTTTTTTAACAAAGGGGAAACAAAACGATGAAATTATTTTTTGTATCACTGGGATGTGATAAAAATCTGGTAGATTCTGAATTTATGATCGGTACGCTGCTGGAAGAAGGGATCACAATGACAGACGATGAATCAGCAGCAGATATTATTATTGTAAATACGTGCTGTTTTATCAATGATGCAAAAGAAGAGAGCGTAAATACAATACTGGAAATGGCAGAATATAAAAAGAACGGCATCTGCAGGGCACTGCTTGTTACAGGATGCCTCGCGCAGCGTTACCAGAAGGAAATCCGCGAAGAAATTCCAGAAGTAGATGCGGTATTAGGCACAAATTCTTATGATGATATCGCTCATGCTCTGCATACTGTATTAGACGGCAGCAAGTATGAAAATTTTCATACATTAGAAGGACTTCCCAGCGTAAAAAGCAGGCGCTCAATTACAACCGGGGGACATTTCGCATATTTAAAAATAGCAGAAGGCTGCAGCAAGCACTGTACCTACTGCATTATACCAGCGATCCGGGGCGCATACAGAAGCGTGCCGATGGAGGAGCTGCTTTCACAGGCAGCACAGCTTGCGGCAGCAGGCGTAAAAGAACTGATTCTGGTGGCACAGGAAACAACTTTGTATGGTGTTGATTTGTATGGCAGGAAATCCTTAGACCGTCTATTGGACGAGCTGAATAAAATTGCAGGCTTATACTGGATACGCATACTATACTGCTATCCCGAAGAAATTGATGATGCTCTGATTGCTGCCATCAGGCGCAATGAAAAGGTCTGCCATTATCTGGATATTCCGATACAGCATGCAGACGATCAGATACTGCGCCGTATGGGACGCCGTACCAGCCAGCAGGATTTAAAGGATATCGTCTCAAAACTGCGCAGGGAAATCCCGGATATCTGCCTGCGTACGACCGTGATCTGCGGTTTTCCCGGCGAAACAGAGGCACAGCATGAATCACTGATGCGGTTTATCAATGAAATGGAATTTGACCGGTTAGGCGCATTTACCTATTCACCAGAGGAAGGCACGCCGGCAGCGGAATTTCCAGACCAGGTTGATGAAGATACAAAGCTTAACTGGCAGGAAGAAGTCATGGAGTTAGAGCAGGAAATAATCTTTGATAAGACACAGGAGATGACAGGACAGACAATCTGGGCATTTGTGGAAGGCTGGCTGCCGGATGAGCGTGTCTATGCCGCGAGGTCTTACCGTGATGCACCGGATATAGACGGTTATGTATTTATATCGGCTGGAGAAGCCGAATTTATGTCGGGAGATTTTGTAAAGGTAAAAATAACCGGCTCCATGGACTATGACCTGACAGCAGAGGTGGAAGGAGGTAATTTATGAATCTGCCGAATAAACTGACAATGTTTCGTGTGATTTTAATCCCATTTTTTGTCTTTTTTCTGTTGGTTCCATATTTTCCGGACAATGGAAAGTATACTGCAGCGGCGATCTTTATTATTGCAAGCCTGACAGATTTTTTGGACGGCAGGATCGCACGTAAATATAATCTGGTGACAAATTTTGGGAAATTTATGGACCCCCTTGCAGATAAGCTGTTAGTATGTTCTGCACTGGTCTGTCTGGTTGAAACAAAGCAGCTGTCCGCATGGATTGCAATTATTATTATTGCAAGAGAATTTATTATCAGCGGTTTCCGCCTGATCGCAGCAGAGCATCAGATCGTAATAGCTGCGAGCTATTGGGGAAAATTTAAAACAACATTTCAGATTTTAATGATTATTGTGCTGATCCTGGATATTCAAAACGATCTGTTTCGTATGCTTGGGACAGCGCTGACTTATATCGCACTGGCACTTACAGTTATATCGTTGGTTGATTATTTATATAAAAATAAAGACGTGATTAAAGAACAAAATTAGCTGCTGCTTATTTGTGGACGGAGGTTTTAAAATGCATACTGAATATGAAAAAGAACATTCACTGGAAGAACGTATTGCTGCACTTTTGAGGCAGCGTGGGTTTACAGTTACAACAACAGAGTCTTGTACAGGCGGATTGCTTGCAGGCAGGCTCATTAATGCGGCAGGCATTTCAGAGGTATATAAGGAAGGATATATCACATATTCGAATGAAGCAAAAGAAAAGCTGCTTCATGTATCGCATGAAACGCTGGAAACATACGGCGCTGTCAGTGAGCAGACGGCACAGGAAATGGTTTTAGGTGCGGCAGAGGCGGCAGGCGCACAGGCTGCGCTGGCAACAACAGGCATTGCCGGGCCGGACGGCGGAACACAAAAAAAACCGGCAGGACTGGTATACATCGGATGCCATGTAAACGGTGTAACGACAGTTGAACGCCATATGTATGCCGGTGAACGTGCACAGGTACGCAGTATGGCAGTAGAATCAGCACTGTTATTGTTAGAACAGATGCTGTTAGGAGTCTGCTGAATGCAGGCTGAAAACAGACGCTGAGATCAGACCTGGACAGGTATGCAGCCAATATGATATGTCAGATTTCTGTCAGGACCAGATGTAAATAGAGTGAATCGGATAGATAAAATTTAAATAGACGCTGTCAGGAATCTGTCAGGTTTAGAATGGAGACAGTTATGAGAATAATAGCCGGCACAGCCAGAAGGCTGCTGCTTAAATCTGTAGACGGGCTGCAGACACGCCCTACGACAGACCGCATAAAAGAAACTTTATTTAATATACTTCAGACGGGCATTACGGGCACCTGCTTTTTGGATTTATTTGCCGGCAGCGGCCAGATCGGATTAGAAGCATTAAGCAGGGGAGCGGATTTTGCGGTATTTGTCGATAATAACAAAAAAGTATGCTCCTGCATAAATGAAAATATTCAGTCCACTCATTTTGAGGATCAATCAAAACTGCTGACCATGGAGGCCGTCAGCGCACTCCGGTTTTTAGAAGGAAAATATACTTTTGATTATATTTTTATGGACCCTCCGTATAAAAGTGCATATGAAAAAGAGGTATTAGAATATCTGGCGGGCTCGGGCTTATTAAAGGAAGATGCATGGATCATAATCGAAGCGGCGCTTTACACTGATTTTTCCTATGCAGACGAGCTGGGATTTCAAATAATAAGAGAAAAAAGATATAAAACAAATAAGCATGTATTTATGACAAAAGAGGTCTGATATGAAAAGAGCGATTTATCCCGGTAGTTTTGATCCGGTGACAAAAGGGCATATCGATGTAATAGAGCGTTCGGCAAAGCTGGTGGACGAGCTTGTAGTCGGAGTATTGAACAACAGTGCAAAAAATTCATTGTTTTTGGTTGATGAACGTGTTAGTATGTTAAAAGAGCTTACAAGCAGCCTGCCAAATGTAACGATCGATTCCTTTGACGGACTTTTAGTAGATTTTGCAAAAAGCATACATGCCACGATTGTTGTCCGGGGACTTCGCGCGGTTACTGATTTTGAGTATGAGCTTCAGATTGCACAGACAAACCATGAAGTATATAACGATATTGAGACTATATTTTTGACGACACGCCTGGAGTATGCATATATCAGTTCTACGATTGTAAAGGAGTTTGCTTCTCATGGAGGCGATATTTCACATTTTGTGCCGGAGCCTGTGATTGAGCGTATTTATGCAAAATATCGCAAATGACTATACAGAAAAACATTATATATACAGACCGAAAATCATACAGAAAAGTTATATAATGATTAAATAAATGAGATAATTAAATTCATATAAATGATAAATATTTAATATATAGAATTAAGGAGTGGTATGCATGAGCAGTAATATAGACCAGATTATAGAAGAAATCGAAGACTATATCGAAGGATGTAAGTTCCAGCCGCTTTCCAGCACAAAAATAATTGTAAATAAAGATGAGATTCAAGAGCTGATTGCCGACCTGCGCCAGAAGACGCCGGAGGAGGTAAAGCGCTACCAGAAAATCATCAGCAATAAAGAAGCCATTCTGGCCGATGCACAGTCAAAAGCAGATACGATTATTTCTCAGGCACAGATCCAGAAAGATGAGCTTGTCAGTGAGCATCTGATCATGCAGCAGGCGTATGCGCAGGCCGACCAAGTTGTGTCGCTGGCACAGAAGCAGGCGCAGGAAATTATGGATGAGGCGACAAATGACGCTAACGAGATCCGTATGGGGGCAATCGCCTATGCAGACCGTATGCTGAAAGCGATCGAAGATCTTCTGGCAGGATCACAAAATATATTTAAAACAAACTTTGCGCAGCTGAGCACCTCTATGCAGAAAACACTAGATGTTGTCACCGCGAACCGGGCCGAGCTGGCTCCTGCCGAAAGCTATGGTGAGAACGCAGCTATGGAAGAAGCCGCACCGGATTCTGCCGAAAATGCACCGGTTTCGGATGGTCCGGTACAGTAATTATAATAAAACTGTAGTAATATAAATACAGAATCAGGGGATTATGCAGTATCCATACAATACCTATCGTATTGCTATAGATCATATGGTATTAAATAAGTACAGCAGCCAGCAGCGTGCTGATCAGCGCCTGTATGATACGAAATCCTAGATAAAACCGCATAGAAATGCCGGTTTCTTTTACCATCGAAGCCGTCTGTGCAAATCCGCTCAATCCGCCGAAGGCAGTGAAGCCGATGATCATCGGATATTTGACGGACAGCGGATAAGAAAAGCTTTGTGCAATAACATTTATTCCGTTTGTAATTTCCGTAAAACCTGTCATGCACATCAGCGCCAGCTCATGTTTTCCGGCAGCACGTATGCACATCTGCGTCATCAGCGAAAAGAGCATAATATAGCCGCCCAGCTTTAATAATGTCTCAAATCCGTTCATAATTCCGGCATCAATGATTTGAAAATTTAAATTGGATCTAGATGTCGAATTTTTTTTGCTGGAACGTGCTTTCTGCCTGCTGAGCAGAAATAGTCCGGTGAAAAGGGGCGGCAGATATAAAATCGCATATGTAATCCACGTTTTGTTATAAATGCCCAGCGATGACATCAAAAGATAGCTGCTGACAAATACCGGGCTGATATTGTTGCACATGGCACATAAAATATTTGCCTCCTGCAGGCTCAGCCTGCCTTCACGCAGCAGGTCTGCGGTAGTCTTGCTGCCGATTGGAAAGCCAAATAAGAAACCGGATATAATCGGGTAAGCCGCGTGCGGATGATGGAAAAAAATCCGGTCGAGCAGAGGGCCGGCTGCACGGATCATATCATCCAGGTATCCGGACCTGATTAAAATATTTGAAAAAATTGTAAACGGCAGCAGCGCAGGCAGGATGTTTTCATACCATAAAATCAATCCGTTTGCAGCTGCTGCTACGCAGTCACCCGGATAAATTAATATGAATAGTATAAACAGCATGATAATAAATATAGATAACCTTTTTTTCATGGCAGCACGTATATATTTTTTAATAGTATACGCTTGTTTGGGAGGAAACATGAATCAAAAACGTATCTTTTGTATCATCCTGCTGTTTATCATTGCAAGCCTGGATTTAAGCATGGTGCACAGCATACAAAGCAGCCGCGGACGTTTCAGGGAAAAATCGCAGCTTGGCAAAGAGGCAGAATCTTTTGAGATACTGCGTGCCTTTATGCTGCCGCAGGAGGCTTATGAAGAAATTACAAGCCGCAAAAAGCAGACAGAAGCCGAAAAGCAGGAGTCACTGCTGGCATATTTGTTCTGCCAGTCCATAGATCAGGATGACCTAAAGCAGTGGTGCGGCCGTGAACAAGAAGCCGAGCCGCATCGGTATGCGCAGTATATGGAAATCGTGGAAAAGCTGCTCGCGGATGCCGTTTATTTTCCGGTGCCGGAAGCTATAAATGATGATGGTGCGGTCGTATCCTATGAGAACAGCTGGCAGAGTGAGCGTACTTATGGCGGTGTACGCGGGCACGAGGGCTGCGACCTGATGGCGGGCATACAGCAGCGCGGCTATTATCCCATTATCAGTACCAGCGACGGAGTCGTAGAAAAAATCGGGTGGCTGCCAAAAGGCGGCTACCGCATTGGAATCCGCAGCCCGAACGGCGTCTATTATTATTATGCACATCTTGCAGAATACGAAGAAGGCATTACAGAGGGGACAGAGGTTACAGCCGGACAGCTGCTCGGATATATGGGTGACACCGGATACAGTGAAGTAGAGGGAACGACCGGAAATTTCCCGGTACATCTTCATTTTGGAATATATTTGGACTATGAAAATGGGGATGAGATCAGCTATAATCCTTATTACCTGCTGAAAATTCTAGAGCAGAACAAACTGCGGTATATATTTAAGCATAAATAAACGATAGAAAGCACGCTGCGCGAGCTTTCTATTGTCATGAATTAACCCGCAGCAGGCTGTATCCGCCTGCTGCCCCGCAGGAAAAATAACAGGGAGCCGTCCCGGCGGCAGACAGGAGAATATAGATGTCAGGATTTTTACCGATTAGTCAGAAAGATATGCAGGAACAGGGAATCACGCAGCTGGATTTTGTCTATGTCATTGGTGATGCTTATGTAGATCATCCATCCTTTGGGCATGCGATCATCAGCCGCATTTTACAGGCCCATGGATATACGGTCGGCATTATTTCGCAGCCGGACTGGCAGGAAGCGGCCAGCATTTCGATCTTAGGCGAGCCGCGGCTGGCGTTTTTAGTCTCTGCCGGAAATATGGATTCAATGGTAAACCACTATAGCGTTTCCAAAAAACGACGCAGTATGGACGCATTTACACCGGGCGGGGAGATGGGCAGAAGGCCTGATTATGCTGTGATCGTTTACAGCCGTCTGATCCGCAGCCTCTATCCGCAGGCTGCGGTTATTGTCGGCGGCATAGAAGCTTCGCTGCGCAGGCTGGGCCATTATGATTACTGGTCGAATCAGGTCATGCGCTCTATTCTGCTGGATTCTGGTGCAGACCTGATCAGTTACGGCATGGGGGAGCGCAGCATCGTAGAAATCGCCGATGCTTTGGCGGCAGGCATTGCCGTATCAGACCTTACATTTGTAGACGGCACGGTATACAAGACAAAAGATAAGGAGCTTGCTGCCTGGGACAGCATAGAGCTGCCGCCCTTTGGTGAGATTAAGACAAACAAAACGGCTTATGCCAGAAGCTTTTATCTGCAGTACTGTAATACCGATCCTATTAATGGGAAAAAATTATATGAACCATACAAAGGAGGACGATACGTCGTACAAAATCCCGCTGCAAAACCACTGAGCCGCTTAGAAATGGATGATGTCTATGCGCTGCCTTATATGCGTACTTACCATCCGTCTTATAAAGCGCTGGGCGGAGTACCGGCCATTACGGAAGTGAAGTTCAGCCTTGCAAGCAGCCGCGGCTGCTTTGGAGGGTGCAGTTTTTGTGCGCTGACGTTTCATCAGGGAAGAATTATCCAGAGCCGCAGCCATGAGTCCATTCTCACAGAAGCACAGCAGATTGTCCGAGATCCGGATTTTAAAGGCTATATCCACGATGTCGGAGGGCCTACCGCCAATTTCCGTCAGCCGGCCTGTGACAAGCAGCTGACAAAGGGTGCCTGCCCGGACAGGCAGTGCCTGTTTCCGAAACCATGCAGGAACCTAAAGATCGATCACAGTGATTATTTGGAGCTGCTTAAAAAGCTGCGCGGTATAGATGGGGTGAAAAAAGTATTTATACGTTCCGGCCTTCGTTACGACTACCTGATCTATGATAAGGACCAGCGGTTTTTAAAGGAACTGTGCGAGCATCATGTCAGCGGACAGCTGAAGATCGCCCCAGAGCATATATCAAATGCTGTTTTAAAATATCTAGGAAAGCCTTCTGTAGAAGTATATCAAAGATTTGTAAAAGCATATGAAAAAATGAACCAAAAGCTCTGCAAAGAGCAGTATCTGGTGCCGTACCTTATGTCTTCGCATCCCGGCTCCACACTCAAAGAGGCCATCGCATTGGCTGAATTTTTAAGGGATATGGGATATGTGCCGCAGCAGGTACAGGACTTTTATCCGACACCGTCTACGATCTCTACCTGCATGTACTATACAGGGCTTGATCCGCGTACAATGGAGCCGGTTTATACAGCGACAAATCCGCACGAAAAAGCAATGCAGCGGGCACTGATCCAGTACCGCAACCCGAAAAACTATGACTTAGTCCATGAAGCTCTGGTCAGTGCAGGACGTACCGATCTGATCGGGGACAGCGAGAAATGCCTGATCCGCAGCAAAAATCCGGTAAAAACACAGGGTGCCTGGAAAAAACAGCCGCAGGGAGGCAGGCACACGCAGGGCGGACATGCAAAAAAACAGCGGCAGCAGGAACACCGGAACAGCCGCAGGACAGGTCATGAAAAACTGAAAAGCCATGCCTCAAAAAATAATACTCCAAGGAATGGCAGATTAAAAAATAAAAGATCCAAAAGTAAACATTGATTATAGAAGCAATTGGTATTTAGAAAAATTAGATATCTATGGATATTGTGTTAGCTCAAGCAGTTCTAATTTAGGAGTATTAGTTTCTGAAAATATTAGATTGAAATATTAATTTGTAGAAGCATTAACTGAAAGGAACGTTAATTTATAAAAGCATTAACTGAAAGGAGCATTGATTTGTAGAAGCATTAACTTGTAGAGGCATTAATTTGTAGAAGCATTAACTTGTAGAAGCATTAACTTGTAGAAGTATTAACTTGTAGAAGTATTAACTTGTAGAGGCATTAATTTGTAGAAGCATTAACTTGTAGAAGCATTAACTTGTAGAAGCATTAACTTGTAAGAACATTAACTTGTAAGAACATTAACTTGTAAGAACATTAACTGAAAAATATCTTAACCTGTAAGAATATAGACTTGAAAAGTGTTGGCTTGTAAGAACATTAAGTTGTAGTAATAGTCGTTTACAGTAATATCAACCTGCAGGAATATTAGCAGAAACCTCAACCTGCTGGAGTATCAACTGAAAGAACCATTAAATCGTATAAACATTAAGTTAAAGAAGCGTTAAGTGATACGAACTTTAACTTAATGTGTATTATAAAGCAAAAACTTTATGAATGAAAACTATCAAAATATTGCTTATAGATCTATCAAAATACGAACTATAAATAAATGAAATAGAAAGCGGACGCAACCACTATGAAAAAATTACAGATCGGCCCCAATGACGCCGGCCAGAGGCTGGATAAATACCTCCATAAGCTTCTGCCGAATGCACAGAATAGTTTTATATATAAAATGCTGCGGAAAAAAAATATTGTACTCAATGGCAAAAAAGCAGAAGGCAGCGTGCATTTATCACCTGGCGACTGCGTAACGCTGTATTTTTCAGACGAGACATTTGAAAAATTCAGTTCAGACGTTGATTTGAAATTAAATAATAATTTAAATAAAAAACAACATTCTGATAAAAGCAATTCGACAGCATATGACAGCCGCAGGCGCGCTGCGGAGCCGCTGCAGGTACTTTTTGAGAATCAGGATGTCTTAATCATAAATAAGCCTGCAGGCATGCTGTCCCAAAAGTCGGTCCCTTCTGATTTTTCCGCAAATGAGCAGGTCATACAATATCTGCTGGATACAGGTGCCGTCACACAGCAGATGCTGCGCACCTTCCGGCCGTCTGTATGCAACAGGCTGGACCGTAATACATCCGGTATACTGATTGCCGGAAAGACGCTGCGCGGCCTTCAGACAATGTCCAGACAGCTGAGAGACCGCTCCATTGCCAAATATTACAGATGTATCGTTGTCGGCAATCTGGAAAAAGAGCAGCATCTAAAAGCTTTTCTTACTAAGGATCTGGAGAAAAATAAAGTTGAGATTTATAAAGACGGAGATGTGGTGCCTGGAAGCTTAAAAAAAGATCTGGATGCCGGCATGGACGTACAAAATCCGGCGCTTAATAAAAAATGGATGATTGAGACAGAATATAAGCCCATCCGCCAGTATAAAGGATTTACACTGCTCGAGGTTCATCTGATTACCGGCCGGTCTCATCAAATCCGGGCACATCTGGCCGCAGCCGGACACCCGATTATAGGTGACGCTAAATACGGCAGCAGGAAGGCAAATGAGCAGTTTTCTAAAACGGCAGGGCTGACACACCAGCTGCTGCATGCATACCGCATATGTCTGGCAGACGGCACAGAAGTGACAGCTCCGCTCCCTGAGATGTTTCAAAAGATCGAACAGCAGTTAAAGATCATGAATAACCATATGAAAGATGAATGAACATCGATGAAAGATCAGTGATTAAAAAAGCAGCTCAAAGTAAAAATAGAACATCAACTAAAGATGATTGAACCAATTAAAGATCATTGAAAACCAATTAAAGATCATTGAATGAACAGTAATTAAAGATAATTATAAAAAGCTGCAAAGGATAATTAATGGTAAGTAACTGAAGATGATTGGTTGAAAAGCAGCTAAAGCTGATAAAAATGAAGCTTAAATTAAAGAAAGGATTTCCCGATGCCGACTTGGAATTCACGCGGCCTGCGCGGGTCAACATTTGAAGAATATATCAACCGCACAAATGAGAAATATTTGGAACACGGCCTTGCGCTTATTCAAAAAATACCGACCCCGATTACGCCGATTAAAATAGACAAACAGACCAGGCACATTACGCTGGCCTATTTTGACCAGAAAAGTACGGTAGATTATATCGGGGCCATACAGGGTATCCCAGTCTGCTTTGATGCGAAAGAGTGCCGGACGGATACATTCCCGCTGCAGAATATACATGAGCATCAGGTTGTTTTTATGCAGAACTTTGAAAAGCAGGGCGGGATAGCCTTTTTTCTGATTTCATATTCTGCAAGAGATGAATTTTATTATCTAAGGCATTCTAAGCTGATGGAATTTTGGCAGCGCATGAAAGACGGGGGCAGAAAAAGCTTTCGTTACGAAGAGTTAGAGCCGGATTTTTTCTTTGGATCATCAGGCGGCGTCTTTGTGCCATACCTTGATGCGGTGCAGAAGGACTTATCTATGAGAGATTGACATGTTCTGCTAAATTGTATATAATAAAAAAGATTTGCTTATTTAAAGTGTTAAAGGATGATTTTAAAATACTGCTATACAAATACATAGAAAACCAGTATACTATAAAAAGACAGCTTCGCTGATAAAGCTGCATTTTTGTTTGAATTTTGTCCTGCCCGAACGTGGATCAGACAGGCAGCCGGATTTAAGACCAGCGTGTTCTGTCTGAGTGAGCTGCGGGCGGCAGGTGAAATATATAATTAAGGAGTATAGACATGAGACAGCATCTGCTGCATACACCGGAAGGTGTCAGGGATATTTATAATGAAGAATGTGAAAAAAAGTTATATCTGGAGGACAAGCTGCACCATATTTTAAAGACTTATGGATATCATTCGATTCAGACGCCGTCGTTTGAATTTTTTGACGTATTCGGCAAAGAGGTCGGATCGATTAAATCCAAGGATCTTTACAAGTTTTTTGACCGGGAAGGAAATACGCTTGTGCTGCGTCCCGATATAACGCCGTCGATCGCGCGTTTTGTTTCAAATTATTATAAAGATGACACTATGCCGATCCGCGTCTGCTACAAAGGAAATACATTTATCCACACAGGCAGCCTGCAGGGGCGTTTGAAAGAGAATACGCAGCTGGGAGCGGAATTGATCGGAGATGATACCGCAGATGCAGAGGCTGAGATTTTGTCCATGATTGTAGAATGCCTGCTTGGCGCAGGACTGAAAGAATTCCAGCTGAGCGTCGGCCATGTCGGCATTCTGCAGGGAATGATGGAATCCGCAGGCCTTGACGAAGAGGAAGAAGAGTCGCTGCGCGACCTGATTATGAATAACAACTTTTTTGGTGTAGAAAGCTTTCTGGAACCTAAGCATTTAGAGGACGGCTTGGCAGAGCTGTTTACAATGCTTGGAGACATATACCAGTCTGCGGAGGATTTTTTACATGCCAAGGAAATTGCCAGAAAATATCCAAAAGTATATGACGCTATGGAGCATCTGGAAAAGCTGCAGTCACTGTTTTTATTGTATGGCATTGATAAGTATATCAGCTTTGAGCTCGGTGTAATAAGCAGCTACAAATATTATTCAGGTATTATATTTAACGGCTATACATTTGGCAGCGGAGAGCCGATTGTAAAAGGCGGGCGTTATGACCACCTGCTGAAACATTTTGGCAAGCAGTCTCCTGCGATCGGGTTTGTAATTGTCATTGACCAGCTGATGGCCGCATTGTCCAGGCAGAAGATCGACGTGTCGGTAGAACATAAAAACCAGCTGGTTGTATATGATGAGGCACATCGTGAAGACGCCATTATTTATGCCAGAAAACAGCGCGCTGCAGGCTGCAGCATAGAGCTGATTTACCAGACAGGCGGCAGGACAGCCGCAGACTATGAAAATTATGCAAAACGCAATCAGATTGCAAGGCTGCAGTTTATGAACGGAGAGTAAGACATGGAAGACAGCAGATATTTGACATTTGCCCTTGGAAAAGGCAGGCTTGCCAGAAAAACTCTGGAATTGTTTGAAAAAATCGGCATTACCTGCGAAGAAATGAAGGACAAAGATACACGGAAACTGATTTTTGTAAATGAAAAAGAAAAACTGCGTTTCTTCCTTGCAAAAGGGCCGGATGTGCCGATCTATGTAGAATATGGGGCAGCGGATATCGGTGTGGTAGGTGCAGACACGATTTTGGAGGAAAACCGCAAAATATATGAAGTGCTGGACTTAGGATTTGGAAACTGCAGGATGTGTGTCTGCGGGCCGAAGCAGGCAGCAGAAGCGTTAAACCGCCGCGAATTAATCCGCGTGGCCTCAAAATACCCGCATATTGCAAAAGACTATTTTTACAACAAAAAACATCAGACGGTGGAAATAATAAAACTAAACGGTTCAATTGAACTGGCACCGATCGTAGGATTATCTGAGGTAATCGTAGATATCGTAGAAACCGGGTCCACACTGCGTGAAAACGGTCTGGAAGTATTAGAAGAAGTCTGTCCGCTGTCCGCACGGATGGTTGTAAATCCGGTCAGCATGAAAATGGAAAATGAACGCATTACCAGATTGATTGCCGCATTAAAGGCAAATATTTTTAAGGAGCAGATACGATGAAAATCATAGAGCTTACAAAAGAAACTACAGAAGATATATTAGAAAACCTTTTAAAGCGAAGCCCGAACAATTACAGCGAATTTGAAGGACGCGTCAATGATATTATCGAAGATGTCCGCAGAAGGCGTGATGAGGCAGTCTTTGAATATACGAAACGTTTTGACGGCGCGGATATCTGTGCAGATAATATACTTGTAACAGAAGAAGAGATCTCGCAGGCTTATCGTGAGGTTGATCCGTCGCTGCTTCATGTAATCCGTAAGTCTTTGGAAAGCATACGCAGCTTTCATGAAAAGCAGCGCCAGTATTCATGGTTTGATTCCAAGGAGAACGGAATTATTTTAGGGCAGAAGGTCATACCGCTTGAAACGGCCGGCGTGTATGTGCCGGGCGGAAAGGCTGTCTATCCTTCATCTGTGCTTATGAATATCATTCCGGCAAAGGCGGCGGGCGTTTCACGTATTATTATGACGACGCCTCCGGGAGCAGACGGCAGGGTAAATCCATCCACTCTTGTAGCTGCAAAAGAAGCCGGAGCGGATGCTGTTTATAAAGTCGGAGGCGCGCAGGCAGTCGCTGCCATGGCATTCGGCACACAGAGCATACCAAAGGTTGATAAAATCGTCGGACCTGGAAATATCTATGTGGCACTTGCGAAAAAAGCCGTATTCGGCTATGTCAGCATCGATTCGGTAGCCGGGCCGAGTGAAATTCTGGTACTCGCAGATGAAACCGCAGATCCATCCTATGCGGCAGCAGATTTATTGTCGCAGGCAGAGCATGATGAAATGGCGTCTGCGATATTGATCACGACCTCAAAAGAGCTTGCCGAACAGGTGTCAAAGGAAGTAGACCGCTTTGCCGCCAGGCTGTCCCGCAGGGATATTATTCAAAAATCGCTGGACAATTACGGCTATATCCTGACAGCCGGCAGCATGGATGAGGCAGTAGACGCAGCCAATGCGATTGCGAGCGAGCATCTGGAGATTTTAACAAAAAATCCGTTTGAAATTATGACTAAAATACGCAATGCCGGAGCTATTTTTATCGGGCCGTACAGTTCAGAGCCTCTGGGCGATTATTATGCAGGGCCGAACCATGTGCTGCCGACAAATGGGACGGCACGGTTTTTCTCGGCGCTCAGCGTAGATGACTTTATAAAAAAATCCAGCATTATATCATATTCCAAAGAAGCTCTAAAGCCGGTTTACAAAGATATCATACAGTTTGCAGAAAGCGAGCAGCTGACGGCGCATGCCAATTCGATCCGCGTCCGGTTTGAAGGCGGCACGAAGCTGGATCAGTAGCGCATGCTGCGGTTTTAAAAGCGCATAAGCCGAATATCTGCTTCACAGGCGGCATGCGTCTGTGGCATTTGGTTAAAAAACGAATAGAAAGGTCTGAAATATATGGAACGAAAAATTTTAGCGGCTACGCTGTATATCAAAGACGGTATACCCATAAGCAGCCCGCAGGACTTAACTCCCGCCGGGGACTTAAAGTTCCTTGCGAAGGCTTATAACGACGGCGGCATCGACAAAATCTTTGTATTTGATCTTTCAAACGAGGATCAGGAGCATGAAAAAAACCTGCATACAATCCGTGAATTAAACCGTCTGATCGAAATACCTACATGCGGAGGCGGCAATATAAAACGACTCGAAGATGTAAAAAAGCTGCTTTATGCAGGATGCAAGCAGGTGCTGATCAACAGTTCCAAGCCGTACTGCTTTGAGCTGGTAGATGAGGCCGCTTCACGGTTTGGCCATGATAAAATACTGGTGTCTGTGAAAAACATAGATTTTATATTCAAGCACCGGGAAGTTATTAAGGAAAAAATACATGAAATGCTGGTTATGAATGCCTCCATGCTGGATGCGATCGAAAATCTGACAGATACACAGTATGTCGCGCTCTGTCAGGGTGATCATCTGGATGAGCTTGTGAATGTCCTTCAACGTGAACATTCACGCGGCATATACGGTGAATTTCTAAACGGCATTGAAGTGAACGTTATGGAGTTAAAGTCAGCACTTTCCGCACACGGCATAAAAATGGATAATTTTGAACCGTCGTTAAAATGGGAAGACCTCAAGCTGAATTCCGACGGCATGGTTCCTGTCATTGCGCAGGATTACCGGACAGGCGAGGTGCTGATGCTGGCGTATATGAACAAAGAGGCATTTGAAAAGACGATTACGACGGGAAAGATGACGTATTACAGCAGGAGCAGGGGAGAACTGTGGCTGAAAGGAATGACTTCCGGCCATATCCAGTATGTAAAATCCCTGACCGCAGACTGTGACAAAGACACGATTCTTGCAAAAGTATCTCAGATCGGTGCTGCCTGCCATACCGGCAAATACAGCTGTTTTCATAATGAGATCGTACACAAAGAGTATATGGAGCGCAATCCTCTAAAGGTATTTGAGGAAGAATATGCCGTTATACTAGACCGGAAGGAACATCCAAAAGAAGGATCTTACACCAATTACCTGTTTGACAAAGGAATTGATAAAATATTAAAAAAACTGGGAGAAGAAGCGGCAGAAATTATTATTGCAGCCAAAAATCCAGATCCAGAAGAAATCAAATACGAAGCTGCCGACTTTTTATATCATCTGATGGTATTGATGGTAGAAAAAGGACTGACATGGAAGGATGTCACTCGTGAAGTGTCACAGAGGTAGGCCGTATTTAAAATAAGAATATGTTTTAAAATGCTGCATCGCTGTATGGCGGATGCAGCATTTTTGTATAAAAGCCTGATGAAACTGTTTGATCATGCCGGCTGTATAACTTCAGCTTCAAGTTCTTTTAGTTCGTCCATTGATAAAGGCGGTACATAATGTGCAATTTTTTCAAGCGGCAGTTCGCCGTCCTTAATCATTCTTCTGGCGGTTTCTCTTGCATAATCTAACGCTGCTTCATTTCTCATATCCTCCATAATCTTACACATGGCTGCAACTCCTTTCTCATTCTGTTTGAAATACCTTGCTTTTTTTGCAAGTACTTCATAATTCATATCCTCGGGATTTGTACATGAAAAATCGTGCATTAGTTTCCCGATTTCATCATTGCCCCTATATTTTCCATTAACATATATGATATGTGAACCATCGCCAAACAATACCTTGTTCTCTTTGATTGTGACATATCTTTCTACTGGATATGTCGGCTCATTTCCTTTCATGATATCATTTTCTGTAATGAAAATAACATAGCTGTCAGGAATATTTTCTGTATCATCTCCGGGATTTAATATATGTGCATCTAACAGACTGCTGTTATGCCTGGCTCTTTTCGCGCCCGCCCCTGCGCTTGACCTTTGAATTTCTATATCAAATTCTTTGCCGGCACTGTCAACTGCATGAACATCTAAAGCAGCAGAACGGCCCGGCAGATTTTTCATCGGTTTTTGTGTCTGAACCGATTTAATCTTAATATCCTCATGTCCTAAAATAATCCTGAGTATCAGTTCCACACCTTCAAAATGATCTGCAAGACAGACAGTCATAAAATCATCGTCCATGTATCTTAGTGATTTTAAACGCTCCAAATCTTGTTGATGTATCTGCTCTGCCGTACTCAAAATATCACCTTCTTTCGCTGCTTTTATTATACAAAAGATTATGCCTTTTGCAAACGGGTTTCTCATAAATCTTTATGACACGACCTGCAGGCCGCATTTTTAAGACACGCTCTAGAGCGTGTTTGAAAAATCGGAAAGGTTGTTTATTTTAACCAAATA
>CAJUHV010000003.1:114905-126730 GCA_910586445.1 uncultured Eubacterium sp. | reverse complement strand
CGACTTATATCGTGATTGAACAGAATGACCGTTTTTACGAAATACTGCGGAAACAATTTTATGGAATGCCGGGGGTGGTGCTGATTCATGGAGATGCCGCAAATGTATGCGGCTTTTTAAGAGAACAGGGATTTCGGCATGCGGATTATATCATTTCCGGGCTGCCATTTACATCTCTTCCGCAGCAGGTGTCCCGCAGAATACTATCACAGACCCAAAAGGCCATCGGAATAGAAGGTATATTTATCACTTTTCAGTATACACTGCTGCGGAAAACCTTTCTTGAAAATTATTTCAATATTCAGAAGATTGTAAGGGTTTGGAGAAACCTGCCCCCGGCATATGTGCTGCACATGAAATTAAAATGCTGCCGCAGGAAACGGACTTCTGCCGACAGTGCAGTATGACCAATATCAGGAGGTGTCGTTATGTGGTGCGTTTATTTTCTTGCTTGTGTGCTGCTTCCTATATGTGTTCCGGTGCCGGAAACGGCAGTGGTACTGTGGGGAACCAGACAGATCGGCAGCCTGGGGGCCTTTTTCTTTGGGGTCACAGGCTCTGTGCTGGGATTGATGTTTATGTATTCCTTATCTTCACTGATTGCACATCATATTTTAAAGGGGAGAAAAGAGAGCAGGCAGCTTGCGTGGTTCATGCAGCTGACAGGGCGGTATCGCGTTTGGATTCTTGGCGTACTGCTGATTGTTCCGATTGTGTCCGATGAAGTGCTTTGTGCAGGCTCTGCTTTTTTGAAAATATCATTGCCTCAGTTTCTGAAAATTGGTATAATTGCTAAAGTCATATCCATCGGTATGATTGCCTTTTCGGGTTTTCTTGGCGACTTGTGCGGTCTGAGGCGATGGCAGATGATCGCTGTGGAGCTTTTGTTCATGTTCCTTGCCTCGGCGGTTCTGCAGCATTTTTGCAAAAAGGGAGAAGCGAAGCTATCATGCAAGAATTCATATTGATTGTTGACGATGATAAAGACATCTGCAGGCTTGTGGGCATCTATCTGGGAAATGAGGGCTACCGTTACCTCGCCTGTGAAAATGCAGCGCAGGCGCTGGATATCCTGGAGCGCTATCAGGTGGATCTGATCCTGATGGATGTAATGATGCCGGAAATTGACGGTATCAGCGCCTGCCTGCGAATAAGGGAAAAAAGCAAAATGCCGATTATATTTATGTCGGCAAAAGTGGAAGATATAGACATAATACAGGGTCTCGCGGTGGGAGGAGACGATTACGTGACGAAGCCTTTTAAGCCCATTGAGCTTCTCGCGCGTATCAAAGCCCAGCTCCGCCGCTATAAACAGTACAATGAGACGGAAAAGCCGGTGCACACACTCCAGACGGAGGATCTTACGATGGACATGGAAAGCCGTCAGGTATGGGTAAGCGGACGGGAAGTGAGGCTGACGCGCAAGGAGTATGACATTCTGGAATATATGTTACGAAACAAAGGACAGGTGCTGACCATGGCGCAGATTTATGAAGCGGTATGGCATGAAGAATTTTTCTGTTCGGAAAATGCTGTGATGATGCATATTGCCAATCTACGCAATAAACTGAACTGGGACAATGTACATTCGGATTTTATCAAAACCTGTTGGGGAAGAGGGTATCAGATATGACGCTGTTTCAGATAATTCCTAACTATATTTTAATCAACGGCATTGCTATCGGAGGAACGGTTTTCGTGATTTTTCTGGTTTACAGAAAACTGTCCTCTTCATTTCGAAAGCGACTTACGGCATATTTCCTGAAAGCGGCCTGCGTCTCCCTTGTTATCAGCTTAGCGGTGCTTGCGGCAGTGCTGACTTTGCTGCAGCTTCTGCTCCATTCCGGGATGTGGGATTTTTTTCATGAGCTGGGCTATGGATACCTCATTGCCGCCGAATATCTCCAGTCTGTGCTGGCAGTGGCGTTTCCTGTGATATGCTTTGTTGTCTCCTTTTCCGTCAGGGTCAATCGCAGGGTCAGATATGTGGAGTATCTGTCTCAGGAAATTCAGAAGATTCGGGAGGAGGGTTTTGGAAGAAGCATGGAACTGCAGGGGGACGATGAAATCACCCAGCTATGCGCTGTCATCAACGAGATGTCCGTCCAGCTTCGGGAAAAGGAGGAAAGGGAGAAAAGGCAGCAACAGAGTAAGAATGAGCTGATTACCAATGTTTCCCATGATCTGCGAAGTCCTCTTACCTCGATCATCGGCTATGTGGAGCTGCTGAAGGAGACGGGGCCTGAAGACAGGCAGCGTTTTGATGAATACATGGAAGTGATAGAACGGCGATTGACGGGGCTTAACGGGCTGATCAACGAACTGTTTGAATATACAAAGCTGAACTCCGCTGACCGGTTTCCTGACATGGAGAATAGGGATGTGCTGGAACTGCTGCGGCATATCTTATATGAATATAAAGTTCTTATGGAGGCAGAGGGACTGACGCTTTCATGGCAGCTGGGAGTGGAAAGCCATGCTGCTGATGTCAATACACAGCAGATGGTGCGGGTGTTTCAGAATCTGCTGGACAATGCCCGTAGATACGCAGATCGTTCTGCTCCAATAACCGTGACGGCACAGGAGACGGGCCGGCTCCATATCTGTATCACGAACCGATTGACAGATGCTCACGGCATTGAGCCGGACCGGATCTTTGAGCGTTTCTACCGCGGAGACCGGGCTAGAAGCACCCCGCAAAGCTCCGGGCTGGGGCTTGCCATTGTAAAACGCATCGTGGAGCTGCACGGGGGCGAGGCCAATGCATCGTTACAGGGACAAGAACTGTCCGTCCATTTGTTTCTCAAATGAGTGTCTGGGCAGAAATTGTATATACAGATAAATCAAAAGAAGAACTGTTGAAAATAAATACAAAGCATAATCAGCCGGTCCGGCTTTTAAAGCTGTTTATTCATAAACTCTTTGCATGATAAAATGGACATAGAATAATTTACACTCCCATTGGAGACATGGTTTCTATTGTGTGTTTGGACTATAAATCCGGCTTGCTGAAATCGGAACAGTCGTGGCTGGAAACGGGCGAATAATACATAGAAGGCAGGCGGCATTTATCCTCAGCCTTCTGATGCCCGGCAATAGAAGCAGTAAAGCTGGCATTTGACAGGGAGCTTGCGGATTCCGTTTTGGAAGTAAGCATCAGGGTAAACCGGCGGGCTGTGGAAGAATTGAGAGAAGATGGGAGCATGTGCCAGGCATTATTGGAAATTATGGAGCCGGAGATTAACAAAATAAAAGATGATGCAGCAGCGGCAGCAAAAGAAGATGAAATTCTATGTGCAGTAAAAAGTTTTCGTGATCTGGGAGCCGGCGATATTCAGATTAAAGATGTGTTGGTTAAAAAACATCGATTATCTTTTGCGGAAGCAGAGAAGTATTTATATACTTACAATCACTAAACTTTATGCTTTTTGTCATTTACGTACAGCTGGATAAGAAAAGTAGTACCGCCGCCGGGAGTATCCGCTACTGTAATATTTCCGTGATGGGATTCTATAATTTCTTTTGCAATGCTAAGACCAAGCCCAAAGTGTTCTTTTTTTGAACGGGAGGCGTCGGCGCGGTAAAAGCGGTCGAAAATGTGCGCTTTTGCTTCTTTGGAAATGCCGATTCCATTGTCAATGACATAACAGGAGAAAACGCCCTTTTTATATGACAGCTTTAATGTGGCAGATCCGCCGGCATATCCATAGCTGAGTGCGTTTGAGATCAATATGCCAAAAACCTGTGAAATGCGCTCAGGGTCGCATGGACATGCGGGAAAGGATTCCTCCGGCAGGTCGATATGAAGGGTGATTTGTTTCTGGGCAGCAAGCGGCTGAAAGGCTTCACAGGCATTTAACAATAAGGTATCCAGATCAGTTTCTTTTATATGAAATGACCATGAGCGGCTGTCTGAGCGGGCCAGTGTCAAAAGATCTGTGATCAGGCGGGACATACGGCTGCTTTCTACTTCGATTGTATGCAGGAAACGGCCCTGGGCTGCGGGTGGTGCACATTTAAGCGCTGAAATGGAAGATAGTATGACAGATAAAGGGGTACGCAGCTCGTGTGAGGCGGCAGCAATAAAATCAGCCTGCTGCTGCTGGGAGAGACGGATCGGCGTCAACAGCTTTTTGGTATAGTGCCACGAAAACAGGAATATAAGCAGAATCCCGGATAGATTTATGACCAAAAAGCATATGCGGGAATAAAAGATCTGGCTGTACAGCTTTTTGGCAGGATAGAGCAGTAAAACAGTCAGATTTCCAAGTGTACGGCCGATCTCGGCATAGCAGGCATAGTAATGTTCTTTGTCGCTGGAGGTATAAGTAAATTCCTTGTGCGTGGAAGTAAGCATACCGGAGGGCGGGATCGAGCGGATGAGTGTCTCCCTGTTTTTCATAATATTATCTACCAGGGCAAGCTCCTTTTCTGACAGTGCAGTAGTGGTGTAGGAGAGCGGCACATCGTGATCGTAGGCTGCGATCAGATACTTTCCGTTCGAGCTTACCTTTGCCAGCCATTCGTATGTCAGCGTGGACTGCTGTTCGAAATTTGACAAAATCGTATTTACTTCACTTGTAAATGAAAGAAAGCTGTTTTTCGACAGCGCGTGTTCGGACATATATAAATAGCTGATCGACATGGTAATCAGGATCAGGGAAGTAATACCAGTAAATAATAAGGTCAGATGTCTGTGTATTTTTTGATACATTTTGTTCCTCCAAAAGCAGGATCGTTTATCCCAAATTTAATCAACATAGCCAGCTATATCATGCCCCGTGGGTATGCCTTATAAATTTGGGATAAATTCTCCACCAAGTGTGAAGCACATCTCACAGAAAGCATTTTTCAAACACGCTCTAGAGCGGCAGCGCAATGACGTAAATCAGGCTGTGCAGCACTCCGATTTTAGACTGGATGGAGCCGTTTGATCATGTATGATATTCCAACATATATCCGATGCCGCGGATCGTTCTGATTGTTACAGAGGCACTTACGCCTTTTAAACGTCTTCTTATAAAATACATATAATTGTCTAAGTTGCCGTCTTCTATTTCTGCATCCGGCCCCCAGACCCTGGTAAGCAGTGTCTGGCGCGGGAGCGTCTGGGAATGGTTCCGAATCAGGACCTCCATTAAAGAGCCTTCTTTTTTGGACAATGTACAAGAGCCGAGCGGGCCGGTCAGGATATTTTCGGTACCAGAATAGGTGATGTCGCCGAAAGATAGTGCGGTAATCTGCTGCCACTGTCTGGGACGGCGGCTGATACAGCGTATTCTGGCAGCCAGCTCTTCAAAAGCAAACGGTTTTACAAGATAATCATCCGCTCCGGCTTCTAAGCCGTCTATTTTGTCATTCAGCTCACCTAAGGCAGTCAGAAAGATCACAGGAGTCGGGCTGCCCTGTGTACGGAGTTTTTTTAAAATTGTCCTTCCGTCGATATGCGGCAGCATACAGTCTAATAAAATCAGGTCATAAACCTGCTGTCCGATATAGTAAAAAGCGTCTGCGCCGTCTTCACACGTGTCGGTCGGCCAGCCTAAACGGTCCAGCTGAAAAGACAGAGATTCACATAATTCGTGGTCATCTTCGATCAATAAAATTCTCATAATCTCCTCCTGCCTGCATAAATCAGCAGGCTTTAGGGAAATTATAACATAAATATCTCTAAATAATCTCTAAAAAATCTTTAAATTGACGGATTATTTGGTTCAGCCCGTTTACGGTCAGACAGCCGTTAAAACGAAACGGTGTCTGCTACTGCAGTGCGCACCAGAGATCTGCAAGGAGAAACAGTCCGGCAGCGAGAAAAATCAGGAACAGGGCAGTGGATTTTTTCAGATTTCTGCGGAAAGCAGCAGTACGTGATCAGGGCGGCAGTATAAAGATCCGTATTATTTTAGACCGTTTTTCAGTGGAAATTTTTGTAAATGACGGGGAACAGGTTTTGTCATCCTGCCTGTATACACCGCAGGAGGCAGACGGCATTTCATTTGAGGCAGACGCAGATGTATATATGAATGTAGAAAAATATGGGATAGCAGTTGAATAATGTTTGTGGCAGCAGCGTATTGTGAATGGTACAATGCGCTGTTTTTAATTTATGACAATAGAAAGTTCGCGCAGCGTGCTTTCCATCGTTAGCTGCTGCAATTTTTCTTTTTTGTGTATACTTTTGGAAGGGAGGAAACGGCGCGGCCATACAGGATATAGCCGGCCTATGGACAGTGTCAGGATTGGTTTTTTGTGATTCTGAAATTTAGATTGATTTAAGGAGGGGACAATGAAGGAACGGATTATTCAGGCGGAACGGATGTTTTGGCATTGGTTTGAGCCTGAAGAAGCCGGGCTTGTCCTGATGAATCGATTATCGGACTCAAAGCCGCGCGGACTGAATGAAATAATGAATTTTTAAAGGCTCTATGCCGAAGCTTTATGCGGACGAAAATATTGACTGGGAAATTTATTATAGCTCCTATGTGGATACGTATCTGCATAGGGATATTCGTGATCTGGCACAGGTTGCAGATGAAATGCAGCTTTACAGCTTTATGACAGCCGCTGCGGCACATACTGCAAAACCGGTTATATATGAGGAGCTGGCGGGCGAAGCGGGGATATCTGCACCGACGGCAAAGAAATGGCTGTCTGTTTTAGTATCTTCACATATTATCTCTCTGCACTCCCCACTTAGCGGATAATTCATCCCAAATTTAATCAACATAGCCTGCTATGCCTCATAAATTTGGGATAAGTTCCCCATATCATGCCCGGTGGGTACTAAGTGTGAAGCACATCTCACAGAAAGCATTTTTCAAACACGCTCTAGATCCGGTCTGCCGGAAAGAGACGTTTAACGGATTACAGACGCTTAAAGTAGAAATAGGAACCGGAAGTGTGATCTGCATGGCGTCTGATTTACTTCCGGTTGATGAAAAAAACTGGAATGTGCCGGTGTGGCTGATCTGAACGTAATCTCTGCAGACGGCTGACCGGCAGTGCATGAAACAGATAGATGAAGCAGATAGATGAAACAGATAGATGTAAAAGATTTATAAAATATAATATTCTGTCTATAAGCCGTAAAAGTGCAGCAGCTTTTATGGCTTTTTTAAAATGCATATTTTTAGAGGATAATTAGAGATTCATATGCTATATTTTTACCTGTCAGCAGAAACGGCAATCCTGCTGAACAATGTAATGAGACGATGCCGGGATACAGCAGCTGTGTGTAGACAGCGGATGCCGGATCATTACGATTATGTATAGAAAGAAGGGATTATATTGAAATCAAAAAAAATGAAAAAAGCTGACCGAAGGTGGATGGCAGTCCTGGCGGCTGCGGTGCTGGCCGTATCTATGGCAGGATGTACCAGGGTGGGCCAGACGAAAAAAGCAGAGGGGGATCATGCGGCAGGTGGGACAAAAGGCGTGTCCTCGGGCAGTCAGGCAGAAGAGAAAAATATCAATGCACAGCAGACGGCTGCAGATGCAAAGGGCAGGTATATAGAGACACAGATCAATACGCCGGAAGACTTTGACGGACGGGGGACGATCAAGCGTCTGGATGACGGCAGCCTGATGCTGCTGGATACAAAAAACGGCACAATAAGCATGTCATCGGATGAAGGGAAAACATGGGATACACAGACGCTCAAGCAGCTGGTTGATGTTGTGAACAGGGGCGGTGCAGAGATTACGGCAGAGGCTCTGGCAGCAGACGGGAGCATATTTTTTTCCTATATTATCTGGGGAGAAAATCAGGATAAGGAAAAGACCTATGCAGAGCGGTATGTGTATATAAAGCCGGATGAAACTGTTCAAGAATTTGAGCTGGGGCTGGAGGATTATAATGCAAGCCTGACAGAGGCTGCATTTTCACCAGATGGAAGGCTGTTTGCGGTAACGAACTCCAGCAACGTACATGAGATTCATTTGAAAAAACAGTCTGCCAAGCAGCTTTTTTCTGTAGGAGCAGGTGAAATAGCCCTGGATGCAAATAAGGAATCACTGATCGTAACGGACGGGAGTAAAGTGTATTTTTATAATTTAAAAACCGCAGAATTAACAGATGAAGACCAGGTATTAAATGACTATGTGAAAAAGCAGTCAGATCAAAAAAGCAGGACATTTGTTTGCAGTGCGAAAAATGGTGCAGATACCAAGACACTGTATGTGGCGGGCAGTGGAGGAATCGCGGGCCATGCCGTAGGCGGCAGTGTTATGGAGCTGTTAGCGGACGGGGCATTAAACAATCTGGGTGATCTGAGGAAGGTTCCAAATACCATGATACATAATGAGGACGGTTCTTTTTTGATTCTGTATACAGATGGGGAGCTTGATTCTTATGTATATGATGCCGGGGCTTCGGCAGTGCCTGCGCAGCAGCTTACGATTTACAGCCTGTATGATAACGAAACGGTGCGGCAGGCAGTCAGCGTGTTCCGCAAAAAAAATTCGGATGCATTTGTGCGTCTGGAAGTCGGGATGAGCGGTGATAACGGCATGACAGAAAAGGATGCGGTGAATAACTTAAATACTGAGCTTCTGGCAGGTGAAGGGCCGGATCTGATCCTGCTGGACGGCATGCCGATGGATTCCTATAAGGAAAAGGGAATGCTGCTGGATTTAAGTGACATTGCCGCAGATCTGGAAAGCGGAGAGGAATATTTTCAAGGAATACTAAAAGGATATGCACAAGAAGACGGCATTTACGCACTTCCATTTCGTTATGAGATACCGCTGCTGGCGGGAGAGACATCCGTGTTGTCCGGGATTACGGACTTAAAGACGCTGGCAGATACGGCAGAACGGCTGGCTGATCAGTCTGATACAGAAGAGACAGTGATGGGCAGCTATCTGCCGGAGGAGCTTTTGGAAAAACTGTATGTGACCTGCGCGGGTGCATGGATTACAAAAGAGGGAACCATAGATAAAGAAGCGCTGACAGAATTCTTTACACAGGCAAAAAGGATTTACAATGCAGACCAAAAAAATCTGGATGCAGATGAGCGGACTTTTCATAGTTATCTGATGGAGGAACGGAAGAAACAATATTCAGATGAGGAATTTGCAAGGACAAAACGAAAAATAAGTGTATGGTGGCAGCTGGCGCGCCGTGAGGAAATATCTGCAGGATTTTTATCCACTATGTCGGATCTGATGGAAGTGACATCTTTGAACAAGCAGCTGGGAAACAATACGTATCAGCTTTTAGCCGGACAGGAAACGGATTTGTTCTGCCCTACAGGAACCGTAGGTGTCAGTGCGAATTCGAAAAGGCAGGATCTGGCAGTAGAATTTATAAAAACCCTGTTCAGTAAAAATGTCCAGCAGCAGGATCTGGGAGACGGATTCCCTGTGAATGCAGAGGCGTTTGAAGATTATGCAGCCAATCCTTACCCGGCAACCACTTCAAGCGGAGCCGGAGAAGACCGGGACGGTAATAAGGTCAGAACCGATTATATCTGGCCGGATGAGCAGGAGACCGCGCAGCTGAAGGAGCTGATCCAGTCTCTAAAAAACCCGGCAAATGTTGACAATACAATGAAACAGGAAGTGCTTACGATCGGAGCAAAGGCTTTGTCTGGTGAAAAAGGAGTGGAGCAGTGTGTGGAAGAAATTGCCCAGAAAATCTCGATTTACTTACAGGAGTAGGTCTGTAAGTGCAGCATTGTTTTTAATGCCCAGCCTGACCGGCGTATTTTTCTTTGTGCTGATACCGTCTGCAGATATGGGAAAACGTTCTTTTCAGACGGCTGTGACAGGGGAATTTAACGGGATCGAAAACTACCATGCCGTATTTTCTAATCAGGCGTTTCAGCTGGCTGTTTCAAATACGCTGAAGCTGATTGTAGTAGGACTGCCGCTGCTGCTGGCGGCGTCCCTGCTGATTTCCCTGGCAGTGTATCAGCTGGACTGGGTGCAGGCTGTGAAATCCGCCTATTTATTTCCTATGGCTATACCGACTGCAACTGTAGTGCTGATCTGGAAGATGCTGTTTCACAGTAACGGGCTGTTTAATGCGGGGCTTGGAGCCGTGGGATTAAAGCCGGTTGACTGGCTGGGGAGCAGTGCTTCATTCTGGGTGCTTGTGATCAGCTATATCTGGAAAAATCTGGGCTATACGATTGTACTGTGGCTTGCAGGGTTAAACAGTGTGGCGGAAGAGCTGAAAGAAGCAGCCAGAGTTGACGGAGCTACAGAGGCAGAATGCTTTATCTATGTGATCTTTCCGGGATTAAAGCCGGTACTGTATACGATTACTATTTTGTCTTTTTTAAATTCCTTCAAGGTATTTCGAGAGGCTTATCTGGTCGCAGGCGCATACCCGCAGCGGAATATGTATCTGCTGCAGCATCTGTTTAATAACTGGTTTACGAATCTGGAAATAGATAAAATGGCTGCCGCAGCCGTCTGCATAACGGCTGTGTTTGTTGTCTTTGTTGTACTGCTGCAGCGAATGTGGGAAGTGCAGGACGAGTGAGGCAGCGGCAGCAGGGCGGCGACAAGGATGTAGTAAATGACAGTTAAGGAAGTAAGGCGGAACCAGTGCAAGGCAGAAGAAAAGCTGAACTAGTACAGAAAAAAATAGAAAGCAGGCGGAAGAAAAGCTGAAAGCGTACAGAAGAAAAGCTGAAAGCAGGCAGAAGAAAAGATAAACATAACGGCTGGATTAAAAAATATAAGAGAGTGAAAAAACAGGAGGAGAAGCATGAAAGGGAAAAAAGCTGCGGCAGCGTTTCTTACGGTATTTTTGGCAGCTGTAGTCTGTGCACCGGTTGTGCTGGTGATTTTAGGGTCAGTAAAAAGCGGGAGGGAGTTAGCAGGCAGCTTAGAGCCGGTTCTGACAGGGACGGGAGGAATGATCCGGTTTAAGCTGCTGCCGCTGTATCCGACAGCACGCCATTTTATCAAGCTGCTGTTTTGGACACCTGATTTTTTTAGCGTTTTTTGGAACTCTGTCAGGATTACTGTATTTATTTTAATCGGGCAGCTTTTGGTATCAGTACCGTCAGCGTGGGCGTTTGCAGCATTTAAATGGAAATGGAAAAATGTACTGTTTACACTTTATGTAATCCTGATGCTGCTCCCGTTTCAAGTCACAATGCTGCCTTCTTATCTGGTTTTGAACAAGATGAATCTGATGGATACGCAGGCAGCGGTTATACTGCCGGCTGTGTTTTCCACGTTTCCTGTATTTTTGGTTTACAGAGGATTTACTGCCGTGCCGAAAGAGCTGCTTGACGCGGCGAGGGTGGAAGGCGCAGGAGAGTTTATCGTATTTTTAAAGATCGGAATACCGCTAGGTTCGCCGGGAATTTTGTCGGCGGCTGTGCTGGGATTTTTGGATTATTGGAATATGATGGAACAGCCGCTGGCTTTTTTAAGGGATAAGTCGCTCTGGCCGCTGTCTTTATACCTGCCGGAGATCGGGCTTGAGCAGGCGGGCACTGCCCTGGCAGCTTCAGTCGTAACTCTGGTGCCGGCAGTATTTGTATTTGTAGTGGGTCAGGATTATTTAGAGCAGGGGATTGTGGCCTCAGGCATGAAGGAATAAAGAAATTGCGGGGACTGCGGCCTTGGGCATGAAGGAATAAAGAAATTGCGGGGACCGCGGCCTTGGGCATTAAGGTAATAAAGAAATTGCGGGGACTGCGGCCTTGGGCATTAAGGTAATAAAGAAATTGCAGGGAGGGAATTACATTGGCCGAATATGGTGTAAGGAAACGGGGAGATCAGCTGGGTATATTACCCTATCAGCCGCCGGCTCATTTTAACCGGAAAGATAAGACAGAAGCTGAGGCGGAAACTAAGCCGGA
>CAJUHV010000003.1:0-114805 GCA_910586445.1 uncultured Eubacterium sp. | reverse complement strand
AAGTAAGTCAGGAGCAGTGTCAGAAAGTAAGTCAGGAGCAGTGTCAGAAAGTAAGTCAGGAGCAGTGTCAGAAAGTAAGATAGAAACTAAGATAAAAAGTAAGTCAGAAGCTGGAATAATATCTGAGATGGAAACAGGGCCAAAAGCAGATTTAGAAGCTGAGCCAAAAGATGAAACCAAAACAAAGCCAAAAGCAGAAGCAAAGCCAAAGGCAGATCTAGAAGCTGAGCCCAAAGCTGAGGCAGAGATCAAAACAAATACAAAGCCCAAGACTAATAATCTAAAGGCAATAAGAATGCCTGGTCAGGCTCAGCAGTCAGGATGGATCAGACAGCTGCTGTTTTTCCGGTGGAATTTAAAAAACGCGAGAAAAAGGGCAGTAAGATATTTTGCACTGTTTCTGCTTTTTATGATTGTATGTACCGTAGTATCCCGCGGAATTTACGCCTATCAGATGCCGAGGGTGGAGCTTGGCCAGGTAACATCCAAAAATATCACACATGCGATGAGCATTATCGGCAGCGTAGAAGCGGCTGCAGAAACGGCGGTGGTGATGGACAGTGGAATCCGCATTCATAAAGTCAGCGTAAAAGCCGGCGAGAAAGTAGAAAAGGGTACAGAGCTGCTGCAGCTGGATACATCGGATCTGGAAAGCTTAATCGAAACGATTGGGAAACAGATTAACGTTATGACAGAGCGGATACGTGCAATCAAAAGCAGCAACACAGCGCAGCAGATCAGCGCAGATACTGCGCGCCAGAGAGCCAGTGAAGATCTGGCAAATACATCCAGATCACAGGATGCGGCAGTCGCCAGTGCACAGGAGGCATATGCGAAAGCTGCGGGCGAACTGTCCGCTTATCCGGGCTTTGAAAAGTATCTGAATGAAATGCACGCAAAAGACAGCCGGTATCAGTCGTTGAAAAAGGCAGCGGAAAAGAAAACGGCCGAAAAATCGGATAAAAGAGCTTTTGTTTCGTATGCAAAAGAGTCCAGATTGTCAGCGAAAACCGCTTGGGAAACAGGAAAGAGAGAGCTTGAGGCAGCAGCAGAGGCCCAAAAATCAGCGCTGGACAGTGCCGTCAGGGAGAGGGAAGATGCGCTGCTGCAGGCTAGGAGGAATGTATCAGATGCGCAGCAGAGTGTGCAGACAGATTTCAGCAGTGTAATGGAGGCAGAAAATGACCTGACAGCACTGCGCAGGCAGCAGAAAGCCTATCAAAAGCTGTTGAAAAGAAAAGGACGCATTGCCTCGGGTCTGGATGGATATGTGAAAGAGGTCTGCGTCGCTGCAGGTGACAGGACGGGCGATGGTGCAGCATTTTTTCTGGCAGACGGCTCTGAGGGATGGAATTTTAAGGCACTGCTTACGCAGGAGCAGGCAGAACAGATCAAGGCAGGGGACACTGTCACCCTGGAATTTCAAAATGGAGCAGTATGCGAAGAGGACTGCATCGTATCAGCGGTCAGCAAAAATGCAGAGGGCATGTACGAAGCGGTTGTTAAAACGGAGGAACGCGGGCTGGCGCTGGGTGAGGCAGGTATATTAAAAATAACCAGCCAGGCGGAACAATACAGCTGCTGTGTGCCGCTTACCGCACTGTATACGGACCAAAATAAAGACTATGTTCTGCTGATTCGGGAAACGAATACGATTTTGGGAACAGAGCTGAGTGCAGTCAAAAGAGAGGTGACAGTTAAGGATAAAAGTGACAGCGTGGCTGCACTGAATGAGGATGCGCTTGGAGCAGAAGATTTATTTATCGTGCATACAAGCAAGGCGGTTGCACCGGGAGATAAAGTCCGGCTGTTGGAGGAAGAGGATATATGAGCAGACAGCAGATCAATCAATATGGGACAGAAAAGGAACCGGTGAAACAGGAATCCGTTTTGGCGGCGCATTACAGGGCTGTATTTGTAATTGTAATCCTTTGTGCGGCAGTTCTGGGAGGTGCGGCCGTATATGGCAGCCGGATCTGCGATTTAAACGGGCACAGGTCTGTTGTAAAATGGGAGCTTTCAGAAAAGACGGCATATGATCAGGAGCGAAAGGAGATGATTGCAGAGCTTTTGGAGCAGGGTGTGGATGTAGTATTTTGGAAGGAAAATACCTCGGATACAGTAAAAAATGCAGACTATAACCGCAGTGTGAAAGTAAAAACAATCGGAATAGCAGGAGATGTATCCGTCTTATTTCCAGGCTGCAATCATCTGGCAGCAGGAGAGACGGGATACTGCCTGCTGGGCGAGGATACGGCATGGAGGCTGTTTGGAAGTACAAGAGTAAACGGAAGGAGCATACAGATCAACGGGATTACTTATCAGGTCGCAGGCGTTCAGTATCAGGAAAAAGAATTGTGCGTATATGAACTGCCGGCGGACGGAGAAGAAGAGCTTTCATCAGCTGCGGTCTGTTCTTCAAATAAAGGGCAGCTGGATGTGGATAAGCGCAGGGTGGAGCAGGCAGTGTGGTAGTGGAAACTTTGGGCTGCGCTGACCGGATGAGGGCCAAATATACCGCATCATCTTGGACATTAGTAGTCCAAGAAGCTTGAAATGGGGAGTGCAGCTGACAGGAATGATTTTTAAGGGGCTGTCACACTAAGTAAAACATATACAAGATATAGTATAGAAGAATGATTTATACCAACTATATCTTGTATCATTTTTTTTAATGCGACAGCCCCTTTAAAATGTGTTCTGTGAGATATGCCACAGGGCATAATATGCTTCACGATTGTGGAAATCAGGCCAGTTGTGTGTTATAATCTGTCCAAAAAGTAAGGAGGCAGAATAGATGAACTCCAAGCCGCTGCCGATCGGGATCGATAATTTTGAAAAGCTGGTGACAAGAGATTATTATTTTGTAGATAAAACACTGCTGATCAAGGAACTGCTGGATAAAAAGGGAGCCGTAAATCTGTTTGCCCGTCCACGCAGATTTGGAAAAACGCTGAATATGAGCATGCTTCAATATTTTTTTGAAGACGCCAGAAAAGATGACGGCGCAAAGCAGGATAACAGCTTTTTATTTGAAGGAATGAATATCATAAAGACAGGGGATAGGTATCTGGCCCATATGGGGCAGTATCCAGTGATCAGCCTGTCTTTACTGTCTGCTAAACAGCCTGCATTTGGCATGGCGTATCATATGCTTGTCAGGCAGATTGCCGATGAATACAGAAGGCATTCTTTTATATTAAAAAGCAGCCGGATGGCAGGCTGTGCGGATCGGTATAATGAGATTATGGCAGAACAGGCAGACCGAAATCAGATGAATGATTCTTTGAAATTTTTGTCTTACTGTCTGGAAAGCTATTATGGAAAAAAAGTGATTCTGCTGATCGATGAGTATGATGTGCCGTTGGAAAATGCCTTTATAGAAGGTTTTTATGAAGAAATGTCTGGATTTATCCGTACTTTATTTGAGTCTGCATGCAAGGCGAACAGCAGCCTGGAATTTGCAGTGATCACCGGATGCCTGCGTATTTCCAAGGAAAGTATTTTTACAGGCATGAATAATCTGGAGATTATTTCCATTTTAAATAAGAATTATGATGAATACTTCGGCTTTACGCATGAGGAAGTAAAAAAAATATGCAGTGATTTTCAGCTGGACCACAAATATGATACAGTAAAGGCCTGGTATGACGGTTATATATTTGGCAATGCGCATGTGTACAATCCATGGAGCGTGATCTGCTTTATGAAAGATCTGGCGGCAGATGATACATCATTTCCCAGCGCATATTGGGCAAACACTAGCGCAAACAGTATTGTGCGTACACTGATAGAACGCGCAGACGATGATACAAAAGAAGAGATTGAGACATTGATCGAAGGAAATACGGTAGAAAAACGTATCCATGAGGATATTACTTATGATGAAATATATAATTCTATGGACAGCCTTTGGAATTTTATGTTCTTTACGGGATACTTTCGAAAAGCTGCTGAACGCATGGATGCGCTGGATGATCTGTGGGTGACATTTGCGATACCGAATAAAGAAATAAAGTATATTTTCCGCAATAAAATATTGGCATGGTTTGAAGAAAAGGTAAAGGCAAAGGATCGTACGGCGATGTTTCATGCGCTGACTGTGCATGATGTAAAAACTCTTGAACAGGAGATTTCCAAGCTGCTGATGGAAACAATCAGTTTTCATGATGCATATGAAAGCTTTTACCATGGATTTCTGCTTGGAATCTTATCCGGCATGAAGGGGTATGTGGTAAAATCGAACCGTGAAGGCGGAACCGGGCGCAGTGACCTGTACATCAAGCCGGTGACAAGAAGAAAAGAGGCGTTTGTGATTGAATTTAAGGTAGCAGAAAAATTTCAGCAGATGGAACATAAAGCACAGGAGGCATTAAACCAGATCAGGGAGCGTCAGTATGTACGGGAATTAAACGATGATGGCTATGAGCAGGTGGCACGGTATGGAATCGCATTTTTTGGAAAAGACTGTGTGGTAAGGCTGGCAGATTAGAGCGGGTATGCCTTATGGGTATATCATGCTTGCACACCTGACATAATGCCGGAGGCTTTTGAGGAAACATATCAAAAGATTGTCTCTGAATTCTTTCCACAGAACAGCAGGGACATCTTAGGAAAAGCATTTGAACGGATATTAGATCAATATGGCGTAAAACTTCGAGGAGACGTGCGCATTTTTAGAGAATGCGCACGTTTTTCAGTCTGTCTTACAGGAACCTGCATGAAGGCGTTACATAAACTGCGAATTTATCATCATCCCCAAAAGTACAGCACCTCCCACTGCATACAGACTATTAATTATCAGGCAGATTTTCATAAAATAATTCTGCACTCCAGCCTTAACGTAGGCAGAGCCCGTAAAAATTCCGCAGAATATCATAAATACTGCATAACAGCCGATCATAATCTCGGCAGTTGGTGATTTTAATGCCCATTGAAATGACCGCAGTGGAAGAATTGTCCATGGAAGTAAAATCATAATCATGCAGACAGCGGTTAAGATCTTATTTTTCATAATCATGCTCTCCTTTCAGCCTGCCCAAAACGCATGCAGGATATTAATAAACAGATAAATGTAATTGCAACAGCCGCAGGTATCCACGGAAACAGCTCTGCCTGCGCTGGTTCAAGATTTGCGGCGAGCCTGCCGTATTCGGAAGTAATTAAAAAAAACGGATACGACATAGGGTAGGCAAACCATGCGTCTGTATTGATCACCAATACAGATGGAACAATAGAGGCCAGTCCGATGCAGATGGAAAAGAGCGGGGACTTTATGCAGACAGACAGCATCCAGAAAAAGGCGGCCATCGGGATGGCGGATAAAAATAAAAGGGCAGCCTCCTTTGCGGCAAATAGCGGCGGTAAAATAAAATTGTAGTGATGCATGGCGCTGCATAAAGCGGCACTGGCATAATACATGCCTGTCATTATGAAAACCTGGGCAGCTGCCAGTATAAGCAGCGTGGCAAATTTTGCCAGACAAAGCCCTGCGGTGTGAACGGGCAGGGCAAGCATTTTTAGAATCGCGTTGTCTGCCCGCTCTGTCTGGCTTATTAGGACAGTTCCGATTATGATACTGGCAGGAAACATAAACCAGGATAGTCCTAAAAAGCCCTGAATAAAGAAATTGTGTTCCGGGGAAATACCCTCCGCCTGCATTTCAAAGTTTAAGTGCACATTTAAAATGGAAGGTATCCATAAGATTATGGCAGCAGCAAGAAGGATGAAAAATATTTTTGAATGTTTTATTTTCTTTCGTTCAATGCGGATAAGTGTTAAAAAATTCATGCCGACTGCCTCCTTATTCTGATAAACAGCAGCTCTGCCAGACATAAAATGACAAGCTCTACCGCTGTTGCATAAATATAATGAATGATCCGGGCCGCTTCAGTATCTGTAAAGATTTGAAACGGTACTGCATATGGAAAGAGTGAAGGAAAAAAGCTGTCCGCCGGCAGCATTGTTGCAGTAAACATGCAGACAATACCGATACCGAGCGAAATCCAAATATTTGTACATGCTTCTGAGATGAGAAGCGACAGGACTGTACAGGGCAGCATCAGTAGAAATGCATACCCAAAGCTTTGGCATAATTCACTCAAAAAAACATTCCCGGTTTCAAACCAGTAATACACGCAGAATGCGGCTGCACCTGCTTCGATGGCAAGCATAACGGCGCTCAGAAAAATGGCAAGAACCGCTTTGCCAAAGAACACGGTGCTTTCCGAGACAGGGAGCGACCGCATTTTCAGCAGGGCCCGTTCGGAATGTTCGATCTGATAGAACATGCAGGTTCCTGCTATGACAGCCAGTATATTTAACATTGCCATCAGCTGCCAGTTTGCCTGGAGCAGAATTTGAACAGGACTGCCCTGACCGGAAAGATAGAGCTTAGAGCGGACAGCCATATTCACTATTGGAACAGCCCCGGCCAGCATACCGCAGCTTAAAAACGCGGGCAGCAGGCCGGTGTGCTTAATTTTTTTACATTCCAGAAAAATATACATATTATAATACCCCTTTATATTTTGTTCAGTAATGATCGAGCCAGTAATGAACTGATTCATTAATAATTAGTCCAGTAAAAGTTAGATCTTGTAGTAATTAGATCCGGCAAGGATTAGATCCAACAGGGATTAGATCCGGTAATAACTGATTCAGTTATTTTTTTACGTTTTTATGATTATCAGCATCAATTAATGCAAGAAAAGTATCTTCGAGATGATCTGTCGGATAGCCCTGTGAATGGGCGCTGCTTTTCAGCTCGTCAAGCGTTCCTTCAAACAGCAGGCGGCCATGGTTTAGGATACCGACATAATCAGCTGTCAGCTCTATTTCAGACAGCAGGTGCGACGATACGATTACCGTGCAGTCAAATTTTTCTGGCAGGGATCGGATCAGTGACCTGATTTCGTGAATGCCGACAGGGTCAAGTCCGTTTGTCGGTTCATCTAAAATCAAAATCGGCGGTTTTCCAATCAGTGCGCCTGCAAGGCCCAGCCGCTGCTTCATTCCGAGCGAATATTTTTTGGCAGGCCGTTTTTTAAACGGTGTCAGCCCGACAAGTTCAAGGGCCTCCGGCACGCTGGATTTTGGGAGCCCTAATATGCTGCGGATAATTTCGAGATTTTCTTCTCCGCTCAGATTGCCATAAAAAGCAGGGGCTTCAATAAAGGAACCGACTTCTTTGAGTATTTCTATTCTGTTTTGCGGGTATGTTTTTCCGTCAATCGTGAACGAACCGCTGGTCGGCCTGGCGAGTCCTAAAAACATTTTCATCGTAGTAGATTTTCCGGCACCGTTCGGCCCCAGAAAGCCGTAGACCACATTTTTTGGAATATGCAGGCTTATGTTTGAGACTGCGGTAAAATCAGCATATGTTTTGGTCAGGTTTTGTGTTTCAATAATGTTCATCTTGCATTCTCCTTTCTCAGTAAAGCTGTAAAGTCATTGTACGGTTCCTGCCTTACGATGACATTCCCGCAGCCTTACATTTACCTTACATTTTTCTTGTGAGCCAAAAAAGAGGCAAGGATATGGTATAATGCATGACAGCAGGACTGTAAAAAGTACCGCGGCAGAAAACAGGGAGGTAGTTCTATGGGCTATGATTATTTAAAACAGAAACGCACGCTGCTTGTAGATGACGAGCAGGAGCTTTTAGATCTGGTTGTATCTATCCTACAGGAGGATGGATTTCAAAATATTCGGACGGCAAAAACTGTGCAGGAGGCACTGGCGGTTTCAGAAGCTTTCCGGCCGGAATTTGCGATTCTGGATGTTATGCTGCCTGACGGCAGCGGGTTTGAGCTTTTTAAGCAGTTGAAAAGTGTTTCGGATTATCCAGTGCTGTTTTTGACAGCACGTGGAGAGGATGAAGATAAATTCTGCGGCTTCGGCCTTGGCGCAGACGACTATATGGTAAAGCCGTTTCTGCCAAAAGAGCTTTTATTTCGTGTCAATGCCATTCTGCGCAGAAGCTACAAAGGTGAAAATCCGCTTGTAAGGCTTTCGGGCAGCGAGATTGATTTTGACCGTGCGCAGGTACTAAAAAATGGGGAATATATATCGCTTACGGCAAAAGAGCACAGTATACTTGCGGCCTTATATCGAAATGCCGGGCGGATTGTTACGATTGATGCACTGTGCGAAGCAGCATGGGGAGACAATCCGTTTGGCTATGAGAATTCCCTGATGGCACATATCCGCCGTATCCGGGAAAAGATTGAGTCTGATCCGTCACATCCGGTATCACTGATTACGATCAAGGGGCTTGGATATAAGCTGGTTACGGAGGGCAGGTAATATGAAAAGTGTGCCAAAGCTGATACGGCGGTTTGCAGGGATTATGCTTGTTTCCTCAGTGCTGCTTATTTTGCTGAATTTTGTATTATTGGCGCTGTATATGCTGGGCCAGAAGCCGAATTCCCATCCATGGCAGACAGCGCAGGAAGTAGCGGAGCAGCTGCATTTCACACAGGACGGGCAGGAATATATTCTGCCAGAGGAAATGGCCCTTGAATTAGAGCAGTCGGATGTATGGGCAGTGTTTATTGACAATAAGACTATGAAAGTGGTGTGGATGACGGACAATCTGCCCAAAACGGTGCCGTTGTCTTATTCCGCATCGGATATTGCGGACCTGACACGCGGGTATATAGACGGGTACCCGACATTTACTGGCGAGGCGGAGAATGGACTGGCTGTCTTAGGATATCCGAAAGAAAGCTTTTGGAAACATATGTGGCCTAGCTGGGATTATGATGTTATTGCCGGCCTGCCCAAAACGGTGCTTTCCGTTTTTTTTATGAATATAGTGCTGATCTTTATCATCTATGCCGCGGAAGGCTCCAGGCTGCTTAAAGCTGTAAAGCCGATCATAAGCGGAATACAGTCACTGCCGATGGCAGAAGCCGTCCATATAAGGGAGCAGGGAGTACTTTCGGAGCTGGCGGCAAGCATCAACAAGACTTCGGAAATCTTACAGACGCAGGGCAGGCAGCTGCGCAAAAAAGAAACCTCTAGGGCGAATTGGATTGCGGGAGTATCGCATGATATACGCACGCCGCTGTCAATGGTCATGGGCTATGCAGGACAGCTGGAAAATGACAGCCGCCTGCCGGAAGATGGGCGCAGAAAGGCGGCGGTTATCGTGCGCCAGAGCGAACGTATGCGCAACCTGATCAATGACTTAAATCTTGCCTCAAAGCTGGAGTACAACATGCAGCCGCTTAATACGAAAAGGCAGAATCTGGTTGCCATAGTGCGTCAGGCAGCAGTCGATTTTATCAATATGGATATCGATGACAGGCACCCGATTCAATGGGATACGGAAGAAACACTGATATCCTGTCTGGCAGAGGTTGACAGGAATCTGATCAAGCGGGCGGTGGGCAACCTGATCCAAAACTGTATCAGCCATAATCGAAGTGGGTGCAGTATTTATGTCAGTGTGACAGAAGAAAACGGCCAATGTACGATTGAAGTGTCGGATGACGGGGCAGGGGCTTCGGATGACCAGATTGAGCAGCTGAACCATGCTCCGCATTATATGGTATGCGACGAAAATACAACGCAGCAGCGCCATGGGCTGGGACTGCTGATTGTTAAGCAGATTGCAGGGGTGCATGGCGGGAGGGTGGTGATTGGTCGTAGTATTTATGGCGGGTTTTGTGTGCGGATGGTGCTGCCGGAAGTTAGAAACTGTTGATGTAATTAAGTTTGCCATGTGTAAAAAATTTTCAATTTATGTTTACTAATACTGTATTGGCTCTTGCGTCAGGGCGTGGTTGCTGCTATACTGTAAACATATAAAAACATGGACAGAGGATTATATGGGGCTTTTAACAGAGCAGATGGTCAACGCTTTGCGGTTTTATACAGGAGATGTTTCCTGGTGGCACGGAGAAGATAAGGAGGCTGCCTTTTGGCGGGATAAAAAAGCATATCTTGTGATAAATGCGCTATTTTTTGAAGGGATTGAAAACGAACTGGCAAGGGCTGGGGAGAAGAAGTTTTTAAATCCTGTTTTTTTTGAAAATACAGAGCGTCTGTTGGATGTATGTGAAAATTTAATAAAAGCAATATGGGCAGGCGGAAAAGACGAGCCATTACAGTATGGGTATCGGGTGGAACGAATGTCAAGCTTTGAGAAGATCAAGCAGCTGGGACATACTATTTCACCTACATCTACTTCCAAAACGGGTTTTTTGTCAAATTATAGAGATAAAAAAGGACTGGTACTGCTTGATTTTACGATTGATCAGGGGGTTCCACGGGCAGATATGGGTAAGCTCCTTCCTAATTATAGCAAAGCAGAAGAGAAAGAGATACTGATTGCGCCGTGGCTCCCATTAGAAATTAGAAGACGTTCCTTGACGGAAGAGGAGCTTACAATTAGTGATTACGATGGACAGCCCCCTGGCATGGCCTATCAGATTACGGTGAAGCAGCCAGAGCGAATGAATGATGTAAGGCCAAGACCGCTGGATCAGGCGGGGGCTGAGGCAGGCAGAAGGGTTCTGGAAACCATTTTGAAGCAGGAAATGCCAAAGCAGGAGGATGTGCGGGCATACAGTTTGTGGAAAGAATCATTCCGTGACCATTTAAAAGTGCGTTGCTTGAATTAATGTACCGATTGTCTGCTCTGCCGTTAATTCTGTCTAAATTGGACTCTTGGGTAAGGGAAAGGAGTATACAATTGTAGAATGGAAAGCATCAGAGAAATATTAAGCAGGGAATTAAAAAAACGCAGCTTTATTACAAATCAAAACCTCGATCCAGAAGAGTTATTCGAAAAGCAAAAAGCAGCAGAATGGATAAAAAAACTGCTTGTATCAGATGAAGTTCCAGATTTGGATCGAAGGATCGATACTGCTTCGTCTGAGCGGCTGGCGCATGCAGCTGCAGCTTTTCTGATCGGGATTGCAGCCAGAGAAGAAATGGGGTTAAATTTTGATTTCCTTCCGCGTATGTTTTCTTATAATGCATCAGGTGATGCATTTTACTTTTTTTGGTCGGTGATTTGTTTGTGTCATGATTTTGGATATCAGTATGAGAATGATCCGAATAATACATTGAAACAAAGTATGATGGATACACATGAAGGGCGCTGTAAGCTTTTGAAAATAGAGAACGATCTATTTGAACTAAGCGGGGCGGACTTAAAAAGCTATGGGTTAAAGGAAAAGGAAATGCAGTGGGTCGAAGCTTCGCTCCGGCTGGCCATAAACTACGACAAGATGAGGCGGCGGACAAAGGATGAGAACAAAGAAGGAGCTGTGATTGACCATGGCGTTGCAGGAGCGCTGATTTTATACGATCTTTTGATAAAACAGCATAGGTGCAGGACACAAAAGGCTGCTGTAGTAAAATCAGAGACTGGATACCGCAGCCCGGCCTCCGGTACTGCAGTTTTGTCAGGTGAAATATCAGTAAATGCAGCAAGTGAGCGTTTTGCGGCTTGTTGCATTTTGATTGCCTGCATTGTGGCAAGGCATAACATATGGAATGCTTCAAAAAGCGAAATTAACCGATATCAGATGTACGGCTTAGGGATGCTTGGTGCGGGTATGCAGGAGGCACTTGTCAGTGCAGATGACCAGTGCGGACAGATGCTGTTTCTTTTAGATTATATGGATACGATAGATCCGGTCAAAGTATTTTATACCAGAAAAGTAGAAAAAATGAAAGAGCACGAGAAGGAGGCAGAAGCCGCCGATCTGGATCATTGGAGGACATTTTTGCTGGATAAAATTTTGATTGCGTTTCCATCAGGATGCCAAAACCGGTATCGATGGGAGGCAGCATTAAATTATATTCAGTTTATAATATCCCTTCAAAAAAATCTGGAATATAGTGCAGAGGAACTAAGCGAGTATACTGCATATGCAAATAGTGTGGCGCAGATGTCTGATTGGCTGAAAACGAGACGCCCGGTCATTTCTAAGATGCCGGATGGACAGGCCGACAGCGTTACCTGCTTTTATCCTTTTTATTTCAAAAAGGAGAGGGAATGGACTGCAGGAATTAAAGACAATGAAATTGCCGCGCTGTGCCTTTACGAAGGGTGTGGCGGAAGTACGAAAGCAAGTGCCTTTTATCAGAATCCCAATATGTATCAGACACTTAATCTGATCATGATGGAAGGACTGGAAGGGGAAAAGGCACGTATATGCCAAGAAGGACAAAGACCAGATGGGTGTTATATCCGGGAATGGGAGAAAACGCTTGAGGTTATGACAGATATCTTCACTGCACAGGGCAAATATATGAATTACTGCCGGAAGAATAACAGCGGGGATACATGTAAGGAGGGGCAGGTAAATACTGTTTACCGTGTAGACCGCAGGGCAAATTATGAGATGATGTGCGGACTGAACCGGACATTTGCATTTATGTCAACATCTAAGGCTGAGTATCTAAAAGGGATTGCTGATCTTAAAAAAGAACTGGTACTGTTGGAGCTGACCTATGACAGTACAGGCTTCTATATTGATTATGAAAATGTACTTAAAGAAGATTATGTTTATCTAAATGAACAAGAAATCTTATTTCCTCCGTTTTTAAAGCTGGAGAACGTACAGGAATGCGAATTAACAGAGGATGAAAAGCAGAGGTTTGAAATCGGCAGAGAGGATAAAGTTCGTAAGTATCAGATACGCTTGGGGCGTTTTATATACCAGGACGAAATTCCCGACGAGATAGAGCTGATTACTAAATTGGATAAAAATAAGAACATAGCCGCAGATATTTTGGATAATATGAGAATACAAGGAACGATTGAAATGGATGCAGAGAGTCAGGACATATACACGAGCTGGAAACGTGATTTTCAGCAGCTGGCCTGGCAGTGTTTTTCAAATATCGGCAGAGCATATGAAAGATCACATTTTATTTAGGATAAAATTCACTGCATACAGAGTTTTCGTGGTGAAATGGAGCAGAAACAATATGGGGGATGTGGGAAATGGGCAAGAATCAGAACCATAAATTTCTGGACTTACCGTGGACGATAGAGCAGCAGCTGAAGGCATATGCAGAGGCAGAAGGGAGGACGGAACGGCATGAGATTTTATATTGGTCTTGGAAACAAAATCGCAGATGGTTTGCACAGATTTTGGAGTATACGGTTGCCTCTTTTCCGTCTTACAGCCAGCATAACGAAACGCATTGCCGTGCTGTTATACATAATATAGAATGCCTGCTTGGAGAAGATGAAATACGCCGCTTATCTCCAACAGACTGTTTTACGATATTGATGGCGGTCTATCTCCATGATGTAGGGATGTCTATGACGGATGATGACAGGCGGGGGATTGTCAACAGTAAAGAATTTTTAGAATGGGTTGCACAGTTGGAAAATAGTACAGATCTTGATTATAAAGAGGCAGTCCAATCACTGCAGAGGACGGATTACAGTCAAGATGAGTCAGATGATTCTACGATAAATTACCGCAGGCTGTATAGCCAGAAACTGGATGTTTTTTATGCACTTACATTTCTGATCAGCTCACAGCAGCGGAAAAATCATGCAGCAGTCGCGGCAGAGCGGATGAAAAGCTGGGTTTTAAATCCCGATAAATTGGAGGGAGGGCTTTCCATGACAGGAATCCCTACTCGTATCTTTCTGTTAGTTGCGGAGTGTGCCCGCCTGCATGGCGAGATGGTAATTGAGGATCTTATGGGACTGCTGATGCAGCTTCCAGAGAGTGATAATGGATTTGCACAAGATATGTATCATCCAAGATTTAATGCAGTTTTAATTTTGATCGGCGATGCACTAGACATCGACAATAACCGTTTTCATCCATTTGCAGAAGCGTATTCTGGAAAGCTTTTTAATAAAAGCTCTCAGATGCACTATCGTAAGCATCAGGCGATCCGTGCACTGCAGATTACATCGAAAAAAATATATATTCGTGCGGATTGTGAAAATCCTTCAGAGATGCGCCAGCTGCGTAGTGAAATTGTCTGGCTGCAAGAGTTTATCAAGGAGTGCAGCTATCAGTGGTCAAAGATTGCACCGGAAAATTATTGCGGGTGCCTGCCGGTTGTAGAATTTGAACGAATCAGTCTGGGCGGAAAAGCGATTAATGAGCAGTTAGTAAAGGCACAGTTTAAGCTGTCACAGGAAAAGGCGTTCCGTCTGCTGGAAGGAGCGAGCCTATACGGGAGTGCACACGTTTATTTAAGGGAAATGATTCAAAATGCGATTGATGCCGTAAAGCACCAGTACTGGATTGATCTAGATGCAACAGAATGCATTACAACAGCTGATATAAGCCTGTGTGAGGCAAATCAGGAGCTCCCCTTACGAAGATATCCGGTTAAAATTGATTTTGCAGTGCGTAAACGTCTGCGTGAGAGCCCAGAAAAGCTGGAACCTGTGACAATTGAAGATTTGGAGCTTACCGAGGAAGAACTGGAAAAGTATGAATTTGGCGTGGCAGTCAGTGTGCAGGATTGTGGAATTGGAATAGGGGCAGAAGATATCTGTGCCATTTCAAAAGTTGGTACAAGCCAAGAGCATAGGCGGAACATGATAAACAGAATGCCGCTGTGGCTGCATCCAACAGGCAGATTCGGCATCGGGCTGCAGTCGCTTTTTCAAGTCGATAATTTGTTCTGGTGTATTACTCGTACACATCAGGAAGAATGTTATGAGATGATTTTTCATTCCGGGACGAATAGCGAAGGATATATCAATGTCATTCCAAGAGACTGGCATAATGGCGAGCATGGAAGTGTGCCGTATGGTACAAAATTTACCGTATTTGTTTCTGAACATAAGAAAGAGCTGCACAATAAGGATATGTCTGGATGGGCAGGCATGGACCCATATGATAAGGATTACGATAAGAGCCGTATGCTGCGCCGTTCTTTTGAATTGATGAAGCAAATGGAACATTGTCTGAATGGCTGGATTGGCGAATGCCTGTTTCCGATGATTGTCCGCGAGGAAGAACTGCATGCATCGTTAAAAAGTGAATGGAGTAAGAAGCTGGAGCCGAAACAGTCAAATTGGAAATGGAAGATCCAGTGGCAGCTGGTCAGTGCGGGGGCTGAAAAAGAAGTAATTGCTTGTGAAAATGAGAATCAGCACTGCTGGATTTTTGAAAAACTATTTGGAAATAATGAATCTGACCTCCTATGTGCGATTCTGGAAGATGGGAGTGCTTATGATCTGGATGTCGAGGAGGGCAAGCTTTATGTATGGAGCCAGAGTGCAAAATGTTTTTTCTGCTGCGGGCCGAAACGTATTATGCAGGCGACAATGAAAGGCGGCAGAGAGAAAAATATTGGCTGGAAGAATGACAGAAAAGAAAGTCCGGATGAGAATGGAGATCGGATAAAGCTTTTTTTAAAAGGCCTTTTTGTAACAGATATAACATATAAAGAAAATGAATTAATTGAATTTATTGACATTAAAAATGACAGTATTCAAGATTATTTGTATATGAACCGGGATGCATTGAGCCAGGAGGGGGAAAACTATGTGCGCAATAATATCATTCCCAAGCTGAGGCAGACATTTCGGTTGGTTTTAAAAGCAATTAATCAAAAAGCTGTTTTGAGGATAGAGGAAAATCGTGAATGGTTAAAGAAGGAAATCTGCACACAGTACAAGTCAATCTTTCATGAGTTCGGAAAAACTGATTGTATGCAGATCGATCATCTGCTAAAAAAGCTGAACAGCTTGGACTTATTTGATTATACATTGGTAGAGGGTGATATAGACAGTGCCGTTAAAACAGTTAAAAATAGCCGTATTTTATCCACAGTTGAAAATCATGGCTGTCACAAATTACTGGAATGTGTGGAACAAATAGACTTTTCCGCGTTAGTAGAACAGAAAAATACAGATAATGACGAGAAGATAAAAAACAGCTGTATTGAGCGTATGCGGGTAAGCTTACAGACCAAAATAAAAGAACGGAAAGATAAGATAAAAAAGGGCATTGATTTATTTAGTTATCTATTAAATAGTTTTGCTGCGCAGATGGCTTATATTGATAGCCTGATTTGTAATGAGCAGGAAAAACAAACAATACCGGAGTTGGAAAAATGTATAAATAAGATGCAGGAATATGTGGTCTTATATGCCATGTTCTTTTTCTATATGAATCAGGAAGGGATGAAGCAGAATTCAGGCTGTGCTGCCGCAGGCAGTCCGTGTGGCTGGGAGTATGTCAATACGAGAATTGCAAAAGCGTTAAGGGCGGCATATAAGGCATATAAGGATACATACAAATCTTCCCTAAAAGAACCGATGGAAATTTATTCTTCCATACTGTTTATTCCGGCATGTGAAGAAAATAACTGCGGACAGCTTTCTGAAATCGGTTATAGCTTTGCAGATATTATGTGCAATGAATACCGGTTTGCAGTTTTTTCGAATCGATTTTCTGAATATGATCCATGGAAACATCTGCTTATACGGCTGAGTGATGTAAAAATACCTGATAAAGTCCTTTGGCTGAATGATCAGGGGCTGGTGATGGAACATGAGCCGTTTATAAGAGATGCAGAACAGATGAATATACTTAATATATTAAAGACAGAGCCGGCAGACGAAAAAACATGTAGACAGAGGTGGGCTCATTTAGATAGATGGAATGATCAAATTATCAAAGATATGATGCTGCAATGGAGGACGGATCGAAATTTAACAAATCCAAGTGGAGAGCAGCGCAGCTATAATCGTAGTGTGGATGAATCGATCTGGGGGAACGGAATGACACGCTGGATGGTTCATAAGCTGCCTGTGATCTGCTTAGGTTCGGATGAAAGTGGAAACAGCCGTTTGAATGTGCTTACCTGTAGAGCACAGCCGCACGTATTTTTTGATTTTCAGATGATTTCCCTGCTGCTGCAAAGAATGCAGGAGTATTATGACCGTTATCGTATACTGCGTTTTTCTACGACAGTATGGGATGGATTGGATGCTCTTAGATGCAGGGATATTTCGTCAGACATTATCAGTGTCGATCGTGGCATTATGCCAGAGGCTAACAGAAAAAGCAGAATGCTGTTAGCAGTGAATAGTGAGCTGCCTTTAGAAAGCATGCTGCCACGGAAGGACGAACTGGAAACAGAATCAGAGAGACTCGAAATACATACATTTTATGAGCTGTTGGATGAACTTAAACAGAGCTATTATAATCCGGAGGAATATCCTTTATTTGCTTTTTATCCGGCAAAAAAAATTATAAAAGAGTGCAAGCGTATTTTGGAAATAATACCTTTTTCAAGTAAATACGAGGATGCTGACTGGGAGGTTGTTCATAAATTGCGTAAATATTGCCACAATCATCCAGAGTACGAGATTGACAGAGGTTTGATGGTGCGCAATCAAGGAGCTTTACATGATATGATCTTGTCTGCATATTGGTCATATTATGATGATCGGACAATGATTCCAAAACGAATTGGCTGGACACAGTACAATCAGGTAGATATTCAAGTAGAAAGACAGCGTTACATCAATTCATTTTTGATTGAAACATATGGGTTTGACTTAGATGATTTGCCGGAGGAATTGGCTGGCCTGCCGCATTACAGGAATTCTGATCACATAGATGAGATCTTGCGGAAGGTATACCTGGCATTTGATTACTATTACAAAGCTTCGCTGCTTGATTACCGCAATACGTTTCTGGCGTATGCATGTAAATGGTATCATGATGAGATATGGAAAAAAGATTCCGGTACGGATACTTTTTTAAAGTATAGCCAGCAGGTTTGTGAAATGAGTACTCCGCAGGAGCTGGAATCTTTGTATATGGCGCAGATCCGGCGTATATTTTGTGCGTCAATGATTAATATCACACCACTTTTTTTTGAATACGGACCGTATAAAGAAGATATCAAGCGGATGCAGAATCAGGTATGGATAGATAGTTTTCAATGATACGAAGGAAAAGTTTACTGAGTTCTGAATAAAATATAAATTGAGGAAAGAATTCATAAGGTGAAAATTATGTTTGAATATAAAATTAAGCGGAAGGCTGATGAAAATCGTGAATATGACAGCGGCGCGGTAAAATCTTCCGATGGAGCAGAGGCAGATACATGGGTAGAGAATAATCGCGAATTGTCTTCACGTTACCGTGATCATTTAGAAATTGTCAAGGAGGTTTATGACCTTGCTTACAATTTTTTGTGCAAAACTTTTGAAAAGCCGGAGGATATTGTTTTGCCGATTGATGCAAGAAAGCTTGCGGAGGCCTGTGGCTTTTCGGTGACAATAGAAGATTTTTCCGCAATGAAAAAAAATGCTGACCGTACGTACTCTCCGGTTGCACAGCTTCAGATGAGAAGAAGGACAGGAGGACAGTATCAGGGGCAGATCGCAGGAACTATACGGATTGCAGACTATCTCGGAGATAAATCCGTTAATTTTTCTATTGCACATGAATTAGGGCATTATATTTTACGGGAACACAGCCCGATCGGCTTGAACTTTCTGGAAGAGGCATGTCTTGGCATGTATCCGCTGTGCAAGACGGATGAACTATTGATGGATTTGTTTGCCTATGGACTGCTGCTGCCGTATCAATGCTTTAGTCAGCTGAAAGAAGAATATGAAAATGACAGCACCCGCTGGCCGATCGATGTGTCAGACTGGATAGCCTTTCTACGGGATAAAACGCAGATGCCGGAGTATCATGTTGTTCTGGCATATCAGGGAATTAAACAATATGCACTGGCTAAGAAGAAGCATGAGGCCGAGCAGGGAACGGAAGAGTGGAAGGAACGGCTGATTCGCGTTTTATTGTATGATCTTAAAATGACAAAAAGAGAGGTTGTATCTATACTGCAGATCGATGATCATAACCGTTCAGAGCAGGAGGAGCTTCTTGCGGCCGTAGAATGGATTCAGGATAAAGAGATTCAGAAAAAGTGGAGAAAAGATTATGAATATAGTTTGAATAATGATGCTGATGGAGAAACTCTTCCGCCAGGGCAGGAAGATGATCAGCAGGCAAATATATTTGTTGGATGTAAGCAAGAAGAGATTGATCAAATATTGCTGAAACTGTATGATTTCGGTTTGTCTGAAAAGCTGATTGCGGAGAAAACAGGCGAAGATATGGAGAAAATTACGGAACTGATTAAGGAGTACGAAAAGAAACAGGCTGCTGAGGAGGGGGTTAAAGAAACTATGTCTTAGCAGACAAAAAACCTAGAATCAAATCTACCATAAAAATAAAAGAAAGGACCAAGCATAATGACACTACAAGAAGCAGAAACTGAATTAACTCAGATAGATGCAAAGATCACAGAGCTGTTACAGGAACGTGAACATGTATTAAAGGAATGGAACGAGGCATTTAATGCAGAGAATCAGGAAAATATAGAATGTGTAGATGAATCCATGGGCGATTACCATACATTATATTTAGTAAATGGTGAATCAAAAATGGAGATGTGCCGTTTCAGTGCATGGGAATTGAAGCACAGTGTAAAAGAGTTTTACAGAATGATTGACAATATGATCAAAATAACAAATATAGCGAGTGGGCGGGATCATGATCTGCCGGAAAACCATCAGCGTCTGCTGTATGCCAAAATTACCGAAATCAGGGAAAAATGGGAAATGCAGGCAGAAGAACAGTAATTTCTTGTTCTGCTTAATGTGAAATTGATTTGGCGATATAGAAAATATATAAATATGAAAAAAGGCTGTCCTGGCAGTCTTTTTTTATTCATGACATAAGAAAGTTCGCGCAGCGTGCTTTCTATCGTTTATGTTTTATTTATAACAAAAGAAAGTTCGCGCAGCGTGCTTTCTTTTGTTTTTTGTGCAAAAAAATGTCTTCTCTGCAATCTAATGTATGTAATTACAAGAAAACACACATAACGCCGGCACAGAACAAGAGGGGATACATAATTATGGAGACACTGATTAAGCGCGGCCGCTGTGTGAGCAGACAGATGTATGTCAAAAATCGTCTTTGAGAAGAAAAATATAAAAAATTTTGCATTTAGTGCAGATATTTCCATTTAGATTGCGTCTATATTTATATAGGGCATGAAAAGTCAGGCAGTGTGCAGTGCAAAACTGCCATCTGTAAAGTATGGGAGACAGGCCATTTGCCCAAAAGGATGCAGAATATTTATCCCAAATTTAGGAGGCATAGCCCGCTGGATCATGATCTGTATATATGCTTTATAAACTTGGGATAATTCTCCATATCATGCACTATAGGTACTAAGTGTGAGGCACAGCGCACAGTCTGCGGGAGATTTATCCCGAATAGGGGACAAATATACCACAAAGCGGGGCGGGCAGTCTGCGGGAATGAATGATAAGACACGCGGGAAAGGTGTAAGATTTTACGGGAGGAAAATAAGATATGGATGACGGTCAGATCATCGAACTGTATCACAGGCGGGATGAGCAGGCTATAGCGGAAAGCGAACGCAAGTATGGCAGAATCTGCCGCTGCATAGCGCAGAATATTTTAAGCATTAAGGAGGATGCAGAAGAGTGTGTCAATGACACCTGGTATGCAGCGTGGAAGAGAATGCCGCCTGACAAGCCGCAGATTCTGGGAGCATTTTTCGGCCGTATTACGCGCAACCTGTCGATCAGCCGCTGGCGGGCGTACCATGCAAAGAAACGGTACAATGGCATGGAAATCATGCTGTCAGAACTGGATGAGTGCATACCGGATCAAGATGATGTGGAAAAGGCCGTCAGCCGGAATGAACTGGCGCAGCTGCTTGATGGCTGGCTGGAGGCACTCCCGCAGGAAGACCGCACGCTGTTCATCCGCCGGTACTGGTATGGATATGCCGTAAACGTTCTGGCAGAAGAATCTGGTGTTACACCGGGCAGGATGGCACAGCGTATGATGCGGCTTCGTAAAAAATTAAAAGCTTTTCTGGAGCTAGAAGGAGTGTGCTTATGAAACAGATACGGAAAAGTGAAAAGCTCTATGATGGAATTACTGACATAAATGAAAATCTAGTGAAATCAGCGCAGGCAGATGAGAATAAAACTGCCGGCAGTCATTGGAAAAAACGGGTATATGCTGCGGCAGCAGTGGCCTTAGCAGCAGCCGCGGCAGTCTGTATTATGCTGTGGCCGCGTGGAGCTGCGGACACGGTTACTGCACATGCACTGGCAGAAGCAGATTATCCCGAAATGGCACCATTTCCAGATGAAACAAAATATATGCGCAATGGGGAACTTGATTTTGACGCTTATATGGAGGATTATGACGTATGGTGGGCTGATATCAGGCAGAGAGGCGAACTTACGGGCTATGAGAAAGGGCTGGATGGATTTCTGCAGAGGAGCACAAAGCAGTTTTTGTCTGGTGCCGGTGAAAAAAACATTGCTTATTCTCCGCTGAATGTCTATATGGCACTTGGAATGCTGGCAGAGCTGACAGATGGAGACAGCAGGCAGCAGGTCTTAGATCTTCTGGGCAGCGGGGACATGGAGCAGCTGCGCAGACAGGCATCAGATCTATGGAATGCAAATTACCGCAGCGACGGCGCGGTATACAGTGTTCTGGCAAGCTCTATATGGCTGAACGAGGATGTGGACTTTGTACAAAAGACGATGGATACTCTGGCAGAGATCTATTATGCCTCCGCTTATCAGGGAAAGATGGGTTCCAAAGAGCTGAATCAGATGTTTCAAAACTGGCTGAATGAACAGACGGGCGGCCTTTTAAAAGAGCAGGTATCATCAATAGGATTAAATCCGCAGACAGTGCTTGCACTGGCGACAACGGTACATTATCAGGCCAAATGGTACAATGAATTTTCGAAAGAAAAAACAAAAGCAGGTGTATTCCATACGGCCTCAAAAGATGTGGACTGTGATTTTATGCACAAAGAAAAAAGCGATGAGCACTATTACTGGGGAGAAAAATTCTCTGCAGTAGCTCAGAATCTGGATGAGTCCGGTTCTATGTGGTTTATTCTCCCGGATGAAGGAGTCAGTATCGATGAGCTGCTGAGTGATGAGCAGGCAGTGGAATTTCTGATGTCAGAGGAAAAACGAGCAGAATGGGAAGACAAAAAATATCTGATGGTCAATCTGTCGGTTCCGGTTTTTGACATAACATCCCAGATCCAGCTGGAGGATGGGCTGAAAGCACTAGGGGTGACAGATGTATTTGATGCAGACAGATCAGATTTTTCGCCTATGACAAAGAAGCTTGACGGCATATATATCAGCACGGCGGAGCATGCAGTGCGGGTCACTGTGGATGAGGAAGGTGTGTCAGCAGCAGCTTATACGGTTATGATGGCAGATGCAGGAGGAGCTATGCCGCCGGAAAAGGAAGTGGATTTTATTTTAGACCGCCCGTTTTTATTTGTCATTACCGGAAATGACGGACTGCCTTTATTTACAGGGGTAGTAAATGATCCGGTTAGTGACAAAGGCTGAGCAATTTAGGCAGAAAACGGGTTGTATTTTATTTCCACATGCTTTAAAATAACAGTATCAGTAATTAAAGAACTTGGAGGATTTTTGTTTTTATATGTTTTAAAATAGCAGTATCTGTAAGCTGTAGAATAGCAGTAACAGGATTTATAGAAACTATGGGATTTTAAATTCAGAAATAAAAAGAAATAGTAATAAGATAAAAATGAAAAATTGGAAGGAGAACCATTATGAAAAAAAACAGGAGAGTCATCAGCGCGGCTGTGTGTGTATTATTAATTGCTGCAATGCTTATTCCTATGCTGTCGGCAGCTTCTGTGGGCAGTACGGCCTGGGCAGAAGAGAGCACGGTTTTGTATCAGAATGATGTCTTTACAAAGAGGCTTTATAAAACTGTAGCAAAGATCGGATTCGGATCAGACGGCAGCATGATCGTGGATGACCGGCAGACGATAAGAAAGGTGTACGGACTGCTGGCAGGGATGCGGCTGAAGGCGAAAAATAATACAAAAAAGAATACGGAAAATGAAAAGAAAGCGGCTGCTGTCGCAGTAGTTCTCTATAAAAAGGACGGTAGTAAAAAAACATATACTTTTACAGGAGATCTTATGCGTACAGGGAAAAAAACATATACGATTAAAAAAAATAATCCGGCCGGCGAGATCCGGGAGATTTTTGAAACACGCTCCTCCGGCGCGGTTGTTAAGGCAAAATATCCTAAGGTGGCGCAGTATCCGAACGAGGCAGATTATACAAATGCAAACGGAGAAATTGATTATGACGCTTATTCCAAAGCGCATGACCTGTGGTGGAAAGATGCCAAAAGCAGGAGGGAGCTGACTGGCTACGCGGACGGGCTGGATCGTTTTTTAACCGACAGCACAAAGCAGTTTTTGTCAGAGGCCAAATCGGAAAACAGGATTTACTCTCCGCTGAATGTTTATATGGCGCTTGGAATGCTTGCTGAGCTGACAGACGGCAGCAGCAGGCAGCAGATCTTAGACCTTTTAGGCAGCAGTGACATTCAGTCTCTGCGCAGGCAGGCTTCGGCTTTATGGAATGCCAATTATATAAATGACGGTTTAACAACCAGTATTCTGGCAGGTTCTGTATGGCTGGATAAGGATATTGACTATCATTCATCTGCATTGGAGACTCTGGCGCAGACATATTATGCGTCTGCTTATCAGGGCGAGATGGGTTCAGACGAGCTGAATCACCAGCTGCAGGAATGGCTGAATGAACAGACAGGCGGCCTGCTTGAACAGCAGGCCTCCGAGATAGAGCTGAATCCAGAAACGGTACTTGCACTGGCTACAACGATTTATTTTAGGGCAAAATGGCATGATGAATTTTATGAAGCAAATACAAAAGAGAATACATTCCATACGCCGGCAGGAGATGTGAACTGCGAATTTATGAACAAGGAAAAATCCTATGGTGTATATTACTGGGGAGACAGCTTCTCGGCAGTTTCCCAGAGTCTGGAAGGTACTGGTTCGATGTGGTTCCTGCTGCCGGAAGAAGGCGTGTCAGTAGATGAGCTGTTAAGCGATGCACAGGCTATGGACTTTTTGTTATCCCAGGATAGAAATGAGTGGAAAGACCGCAAAAATGCATGGGTGAATCTGTCTGTGCCAAAATTTGATGTATCTTCCATGTTTGGGCTGAAAGACGGCCTGCAGGCACTCGGTGTTACGGATGTATTTCATGCACAGACATCTGATTTTTCTCCGATGACGTCAGATCTGGATGGGCTTTCTGTTACAAGGGCAGATCATGCTGCGAGAGTGGCGATCGATGAAAAAGGCGTTACCGCAGCTGCGTTTACAGTAATCGGCGTGGATGCAGCCGGAGCGCCGTTATCGGATGAGGAGGTTGATTTTGTATTAGACCGCCCGTTCTTATTTGCCGTCACGGGTACGGATGGCATGCCGCTGTTTGTTGGCGTGGTGAACCAGCCGTAGATCGTACGATTTTGTGTACAGGAATGATTTTTTAAACACACGCCAGAGATTACGGCATATCAGGTCATTTATATAGCCTGCGCAGGGGTTGCGCAGGCTTATTAAAAATAGAATATATTTTTAAATCACGCTTCGGGCATGAAATTTGGTATTAATTGGTATTGATAAGCAATTGGTTTTGCAGGAGGGATGCATATGAGTTCTTTTATATACATGGCAGCGGATAGGCCGTTTACACATCCTCATAAGAAAGATGAAAGCTTTCGCATTTTTATGATGGAAGAGAAAACAGAGGATATATTGACCGAAAAACAGTATTGTATACACTTCGAATGTGACTACGAGGAAGAAGAACGGGCACGAACGGTTGTGAGCTATATAAAAGAACAGATGCAGGATCAAAAAGAAATCGAAATCTGGCATATATGGATGGGTGCGGCCTATCCGCCTCCTAGAATCAAAAGGACGAAGATCAAATCGGGCAGCCTGACAGCTGAAAAGATACTTGAATTAGAAAGAACAGATGTCTGGCAGTCAGAGTCGATTTTAGGAAATGCGGTGGTTCCTGATGACTGGGGGATTGCAGAAGATGAGATGGAGGTCAGTACGCAGTACTGTTATACTATTGTAAAATGATTGTCATTTCAAGAGGAAATAAGCAGCTGCCAGAAACCTATACGATTTTTATTACAGAAAAAGATTTTTACGACAGAGGGGAGCCGGTGTATCCGATTGAGCGGATGAATCTTGTAACAGGCAGTGCCTTTGGTGATGGAGAGCATATTCTTTATGTAAATGGCGAGTATCAGGGAGATTCTGATATAGGAAAGCTTATGCATGATTTTAACGGTACGAAAGCAGAAGATATGAATTTTGAGCTGATGGCGGAACGGACGAGGTATCTGAAAGAAGATCCGAAGGGAGTGAGCGAAATGTGCAGAATCATGGAAGATATGAGGAATGAATCTTTGCAGGAAGGAATAAAAGAGGGAATAAAAGCAGGAATAAAAGAGGGCATGAAAGGGACAGCGGACCGGATGCTCGCGTCAGGAAAATATGCCATAGATGAGATCGCCAGTATATCAGGGCTTTCTCTGGAAGAAATAAACTAGCTGAAGGCGGAACGAAATGCATAGAGGGGGACAATAAATGATTTATTTTCGATCAGATTATAGTCAGGGAGCGCATCCAAAGGTAATGGAGGCTCTAATGAAAACGAATCTGGAGCATACAGACGGCTATGGAATGGATGATCACTGCAGGAATGCGGAAAAAATGATCCAGACTTTAATCGGCGATGATGACTGCCATGTGCATATGATGGTCGGCGGTACACCGTGCAATGTTACTTTTATTGCTGCAAGTCTAAAACCGTATGAGTCTGTAGTCAGTGTCCGAAGCGGACACGCTTATTTTCACGAAACAGGCGCAGTAGAGGCGACGGGACACCGTATTATTACGATGGAAGGAGCAGATGGAAAGCTGACTCCGGAGATGATTGACCGTGCATGGGAGGAATATGAAGACGAGCATACACCGCTGCCGCGGCTGGCATATATTTCTCAGCCTACAGAAATCGGAACTATTTATAGTAAAGCAGAAATGACTGCTTTATCCGAAAAATGCAGGGAGAAGGATATGCTGCTTTATGCAGACGGCGCAAGGCTCGGCTGTGCGCTGACCAGCAGATGGAATGATCTTTCTATAAAAGAATTAGCAGGACTCTGCGATGCGTTTTATATCGGCGGAACGAAAAACGGTGCTCTTTTTGGGGAGGCTATGGTTATTAAAGGAAGTGCGCTCAATGACCATTTTCGATGGATGATAAAACGCCAGTGCGGGCTTCTGGCAAAAGGAAGGCTGATCGGTGTCCAGTTTGAGGCGCTGCTGGATGGCGGGAGTGAAAGCATATATTTTGAAATGGCTGCCCATGCCAATAAAATGGCTGACATGTTAAGAGAGTCCTTATCGAATATGGGAATTAAATTTTACAGTAATTCACAGACCAATCAGGTATTCCCGATTTTCCCGGCCGGCGTGGCAGAGCAGTTAGCCAGGGAAATCTTTTTCTATAAATGGGCACCCGAAAAAGATGGCATGATCCCGATCCGGCTGGTAACTGCATGGGGAACGAAAGAAGATGATGTGAAGGCATTTCTGACAGCAGCCGGCAGGCTGATCTAAGCAGCTGTATCCAGTCTCTTTTAGGCAGAACGCTATAGATCGCAATGGCTGTGAATACATAGCTGAGTGACATCAAAACGGAAATTACACGTATAGATTTTTCATAAAAGGAGGCATAAAATGAAGCATCCGGCTTTTCGCGCAGAAGAATATGACGCCATAATAAGGCAGACACTGCCATATTATGATGAATTTTACGAACAGAAAGCCATATAAATAGATATGGGTCAGAGTATTTTCCAATTACAATAGAAGAGCATATGGAACTGCTTAGGGGCAGGCGGATTCCAGACAGCCGAATTAATCTGGATGTCGGGTATGCAGGCAGGTTTTATGGGTGTGAATGAGCGGGCATGACTGTTTTAAAATATGCTTGACAATTTAACACTGCCGCGATATACTTAGGTTACTAAGGAATTAGAGAGGGGGATTTGAAACGACAGTTAAACATGCAGCCCGTGAGGTCAGCAAGCTCTCAAACAAGCTGCGCAGAAAGATCGATGCTTTTTCCAGCAGGAAGAACTTCAGCGGTTCACAGGGACGCGTACTACATTTTCTTTTAGCACAGCAGGGTGATATTTTTCAAAAAGATATTGAAGAAGAATACAGCATACGGCCTCCGACAGCTACCGAGCTGCTGAAAAAAATGGAGAAAAACGGGCTGATTCATCGTGAAGCCATGGCGGATGATGCAAGGCTGAAACGGATTATTTTAGATGAAAAGGCGCTGCAGTACAAGGATGTGGTGCTGGCAGATATTACGAATCTGGAAGAGGAATTGACGGCGGGTATTGCGGAAGAAGATCTGGATGTCTTTTTTAGGGTTATAGAAAAAATGTTGGCAAACATCTCATAAGCCAAAATATGTCCAAGATGTCAAGCTGCTTAGACCGCTAATGTCCAAGAGGTGGAGAATTCATTTCAAATTTAGGTGACATAGGCCGCTGTAACATTCTCTGCGAGTATGTTACCTAAATTTGGGATAAATTCTCCATATCATGCCCTATGAATACCAAATGTAAAGCATATCATTTCCTGTTTATATCGTATGGAAAGCATACACATAAATTTTTTAAATAAATACTTAGGAAACTAATATTAGGAAAGGATGTAATAGTATGAAAAAAGCAGGAGAAGTGGATTACTTAAAGGGAGACTTATTCCCAATGATTTTAAAATTTTCTATTCCGGCAGCGGTTTCGCTGCTGATCACGGCCGTTTATAATATCGTAGACCGGATGTTCATCGGCAATTTCAGCGGGACCTCTGCATTAGCGGGGCTGTCGGTCTGTTTCCCGCTTTCATTTATGATGATGGCTTTTGCATTGACATGCAGTGCAGGCGGATCGACGCTGTTCAGCCTGTTTTCCGGTCAAAAGGAATCGGATAAAATGAACAAGGCCTTTGGCAATGCGATGGTTCTGGTCTGTATATTTGAAATTTTGCTGAGCGTGGTGCTTTTACTGTTTTCGGATTTCTTTTTGAAAATATTTGGAGTTACACAGACGGCTTATCCATATGCGGATGTGTATTACCGCATTGTTGCGCTTGGCTGTCTGTTTCAAGGATTATCGCAGCTGTTCTGCGATTTTGTGCGCGTGTCGGGAAAACCAATGCTGGGGATGTGTGTCACAGGGATCGGGGCAGTGACTAATATAGTGCTGGATGCGGTTTTTATTGTGGTTTTGGACTGGGGCGTAGCCGGTGCGGCTCTGGCCACTGTGACAGGGCAGATCTTTGCGGCGTTGTTTGGAGGATTTCTTGTATTTGGCAATAAAACGCTGGTACGCATATCTAGAAAGATCTTTCATTTAGAAAAAGAACTCTGCCTTCAGATTATTTCCTGCGGATTTGCGTTCTGGGTCTCGCAGATGGCAATGGGCTTTATCAGCCTGGTGTATAACAGCCAGCTTGGAAAATACGGCGGGGATATTGCGATCAGTGTTTATGCGGTTGTGTCCAGCATTATGACATTTGTAATCATGCCGGCAAGCGGGATCAGCCAGGGAATCCAGCCGATCCTTGGGAATAATTATGGGTCACGCAATTATAAAAGGGTTATGCAGACGCTGTTTCAGGCGACGCTTTTTTCGCTTGCCATTACGAGCGTGATCTGGATTTTGGTTCTATTTTTCCCAAGACAGATTCTGGCAGCCTTCGGAGGAACAGAAGAAATGTTCAGCATCGGCATTACCGGGCTCAGGGTGAATTTCTGTATTACGCCGGTGCTGGGATTTGTCATGCTGGCAACGACTTTTTTTCAATCAATTAACCGGCCGACGCCTTCGATTATTATTACAGTTCTGCGTCAGGTTGTATTTTTGGTGCCGTTTATTTATATACTGCCGATTTTTTTTGAAATGAATGGGATTTTTGCAGCGCAGCCGATTAGTGACGCGTTGGCAACGGTGCTGTCTTTGGTGCTGGTTTTGATGGAGCAGAAGAGGATGGAGAATGATGGTTAGGAGCGGGATTTTATTATTTTAGTGCAGAATGCCGTTCTTATGATTGACAAGTATCTTTCTTAGGCATATAATAAAATTACCTGACAGGTAATAAAATTTGGGACAAAAATATGAAAATTAAATATGCGAATGAGAAAGTAGCTCAGCAGTGTACAAATATGAAAGCAGCCGCAAAATTATTTGGCGGCAATAAAGCACTTGCAGTTAGTCTGCTTTCTAGAATCAATGCGATGAAAGCAGCGGATGTCATTAAGGACATTATTGTTCAGCCGCAGTTTCGTTTTCACAATCTGCATGGAAATAGAGAAGGGTTATTTGCCGTTGATGTCAAGACGAAACGAGATCAATGGCGGATAATTCTTTATCCGCTTGATGAAAATGAAGAAAAATTTAATCCATGCCATATTGATAAAATCTGCGCTATTGTAAAAATAGTTGAGATCGAGGAGGTGAGTGCGCATTATGAGTAACTATATCGAATATAAGGATAAAATCGCGTTTCATCCGGGATATTATTTAAAAGAATTGGTTGACGAAAGTGGACTGACTCAGGACGAATTTGCAAAGAGGCTTGGGACAACTCCCAAAAATTTGAGCATATTGGTAAAAGGAAATCAGAATTTATCTATTGATATTGCAGCAAAACTTTCGAGAATGCTCGGAACTACGATTGCGTATTGGCTGAATCTGCAGCAGCTCTACGATGAACTGCAGGCCGAATTTCTTTCAGAAAAAGAGCTTATAAAAGAACGTGAAATATATCAGTTTTTAGATTACAAGTATTTTAAAACTTATTTTGGGCTTCCAGATCTCCCGCGGAAAATAGATGAACAAATTAAGCAGGTAAGGGAATTTTTGTCTGTTTCGTCATTGACAGTGCTAAAAGAGGAAGATTTGGCTATAAGTTTTCGAAGCTATACTGACAGCCTGAGCACTTCCAATATCGTGAATGCAAATGCAATGGTACAGATTGCCATTAATATAGCATTAAAATCAGATGCTCCTAAATTTGATAGAAAAAAATTTAAAGAGGCTGTTGATTTTGCCTTGACGCAGACATGCAACCACAGCAGCTTTTTTCCAACTGTAAAAAAGGCTTTTTATGAAGCCGGGGTTATTCTGGTTGCACTGCCTAATTTGAAAAATTCTGGAATAAATGGTGCGACGAAGAAAGTGAACGGAAGAATTTTATTAATGGTAAATGATAGGAGACATTATGCTGATACATTCTGGTTTACCTTATTCCATGAAATCGGTCATGTCATAAATGGAGATTATGGTATCACATTTAAAGACCACAAGGGCGGTTCCGAAGACGAAGCAGATTTATATGCACAGAACAAACTGATTCCACAGAGATCATATGAGAAATTTTTAATGCAGAATCAGACATTTCATGAGCATAATATTCGGGAATTTGCATATCACATACAGCGAGATCCCGGAATTGTACTTGGTCGTCTGTTGAATGACGGCAGGGTGCCATATACAGATACAGTATTGTCCGAAAAATTAAGATTTAAATATAATATAACGACTGCGTAGTTATGGGCGTAGTATTTATCATTGATTTGTTAAATAACATAGTTTAAAGAGAAAATTTTAATCAGAGTCATACGCATAACACGGATATGAGCTGTTAAAATGACAGTGGATCAGGTGCGGATTTTCCGTGCCTGATTTTTGTACTATTTTTCATGAAATATATTTTAATTGAAACAATTCAGACACAATTCTAAAAATCGCATATTTCCACCACTTAATAATATTAGGAAATTTCATGCAGCATACACACAAAAAGTTTACATAAACAACAAAATTTCAAATAATAATAAAAATAATCAGAAAAAATACATATAAAATCAAAAAATTCAAATAATCAGAAAACAACCAAAATTACCCATATTTACACTTCCGCACAAAAGTTGTATAGTCATATCAGCAAAAATATTTAAAATAATTACCATAAGCAATGCAGTGAAAGCAGTGCAATAAATGCAGGGCGAAATCAATACAATAAACATAGAAAGAAGGATGACTATGACAAAAATCATCTACAATGAAAGCAATACAAAGCCGATGGGCATGTACGATCCTCGGTTTGAGCATGACAGCTGCGGGATTGGTGCGGTTGTAAATGTAAAGGGCGTCAAAAGCCATGCGACGGTAGTAAATGCATTGAAAATCGTAGAAAACTTACAGCACAGGGCAGGTAAAGATGCCGAAGGAAAGACCGGGGACGGTGTGGGCATTCTGCTGCAGGTATCTTATAAATTTTTTGCGCGGGCATGTAAGCCGCTTGGCATTGAGCTGGGCGGGGAGAGAGAATTCGGCGTGGGAATGTTTTTCTTTCCGCAGGAAGAGTTTAAGCGCCGCCGTGCGATGAAGATGTTTGAGGTAATTGTGGAGAAGGAGGGCATGGAATTCCTGGGCTGGAGGAACGTGCCGACTGATCCCGGAAAGCTTGGAAAAAAGGCGGCGGACTGTATGCCGTATATTATGCAGGGTTTTGTAAAGCGTCCGGCAGATGTGGAAAAGGGGCTGGACTTTGACCGCAGATTGTACATTGTGCGGCGTGTATTTGAGCAGTCGAATGATTTTACGTATGTCTGCTCGCTGTCGAGCCGGACGATTGTATACAAGGGCATGTTTTTGGTAGACCAGCTGCGGCTGTTTTTTACAGACCTGCAGGATGTAAATTACGAGAGTGCGATCGCTACCGTGCATTCCAGATTTTCTACAAATACAAATCCGAGCTGGGAGCGTGCGCACCCAAACCGCCTGATCGTACATAACGGCGAGATTAATACGATCCGGGGCAATGTGGATAAGATGTATGGGCGTGAGGAAAATATGACATGCGGTGCATTAGACCAGCATCTGTCCAAGGTGCTGCCGGTAGTCAGCGCAGAAGGATCAGATTCCGCGCAGCTGGACAATACGCTGGAGTTTTTTATGATGAGCGGCATGCCTCTGCCATTAGCAGTCATGATTATGATTCCAGAGCCGTGGTCGCACAATGAGACAATGACACAGAAGAAAAAGGATTTTTATCAGTATTATGCGACGATGATGGAGCCGTGGGACGGGCCTGCGTCTATATTATTTTCAGACGGGGACATGATGGGTGCGGTGCTTGACCGCAACGGCCTGCGTCCGTCCAGATATTATATTACAGATGATGACCAGCTCATCCTGTCGTCAGAAGTCGGCGTGCTGGACATCGAGCCGACGAAGATTGTGAAAAAAGACCGCCTGCGTCCGGGCAGAATGCTGTTAGTGGATACTGTGGCAGGGCGTATGATCGGAGACGATGAGATCAAAGAATACTATGCACAAAGGCGTCCGTATGGGGAGTGGCTTGACCGCAGTCTGGTTAAACTCAGTGAATTAAAAATACCAAACGAGCGCGTGCCAAGGCTGTCTGGAAAAGAACGGCAGAAAATGCAGCGTGCCTTCGGCTATACGTATGAATCCATGAAAGAAGTCATCCTGCCGATGGCGCTGGGCGGCGGAGAATCTACGAGCGCGATGGGCATTGATATTCCGCTTGCCGTGCTGGCTGACGATCATCAGCCGCTGTTTAACTATTTTAAGCAGCTGTTTGCACAGGTGACGAATCCGCCGATTGATTCGATCCGTGAAAAAATCGTCACATCGACCTGCATTTATATCGGGAACGATGGCAACCTGCTCGAAGAGCAGCCGGAAAACTGTCAGGTATTAAAAGTAAACAATCCAATACTGACAGATACAGACCTGATGAAAATCCGTGCGATGAAAGTAGAAGGTTTTTGTACGGCAGAAATTCCGATTATTTATTATAAAAACACCAGCCTTGAAAAGGCTGTAGACCGTCTGTTTTTAGAGGCAGACCGTGCATACCGCAATGGGGCAAATATTTTGATTTTATCAGACCGGGGCGTGGATGAAAACCATGTGGCGATACCTTCCCTGCTGGCGGTTGCGGCACTGCATGAGCATCTGGTCATTACGAAAAAGCGTACGTCGCTTTCGCTTATTTTAGAGTCGGGAGAACCGCGTGAAGTGCATCATTTTGCGACGCTGCTTGGCTACGGAGCGAGTGCGGTCAATCCGTATCTGGCGCATGAGACAGTCAGGGAACTGGTTGAACTGAACATGCTGGACAAAGATCCATATGCTGCAGTGGATGATTATAATCTGGCTGTAATATCCGGCATTGTAAAAATTGCTTCAAAAATGGGCATTTCTACGATACAGTCCTATCAGGGTGCCAAAATCTTTGAGGCAGTCGGCATTGATAAGTCTGTCATAGACAAATATTTTACCAATACGGTCAGCAGAATCGGCGGCATCACGTTAAAGGATATTGAAAACGATGTGGATCACCTGCATTCGCTGGCGTATGATCCGCTGGGGCTTGAGGTCAATGAATCGCTGGATTCCAGAGGACGCCACAAAATGCGCAGCGGAGCCGGACAGCACCTGTACAATCCTGCGACAATCCATATGCTGCAGAAGTCTACGCGCATGGGCGATTATGAGCTGTTTAAAAAGTATACGGATATGGTCAATGCCGAGGAAAAGGATGCCTATATCCGGGGCATGCTTGCGATTAAGTACCCGGAAAAAGGAATACCGATTGAAGAGGTCGAAAGCGTGGACTCGATCGTAACAAGGTTTAAGACAGGGGCGATGTCTTATGGATCGATTTCGCAGGAAGCACATGAGACGCTTGCGGCAGCTATGAACATGCTGCACGGAAAGTCCAATACCGGAGAGGGAGGCGAGAGCATTGAGCGTCTTACGGTTGGAAAAGACGGACTTAACAAATGCTCTGCGATCAAACAGGTAGCGTCGGGCAGATTCGGCGTGACGAGCCGTTACCTTGTCAGTGCAAAAGAGATCCAGATTAAAATGGCGCAGGGTGCAAAGCCGGGTGAGGGAGGGCATCTGCCGGGCAAAAAAGTTTATCCCTGGATAGCAAAAACAAGGCTGTCTACGCCGGGTGTTTCCCTGATTTCACCGCCTCCGCACCATGATATTTATTCGATCGAGGATCTGGAGCAGCTGATTTACGATTTGAAAAATGCAAACCGCGCGGCGGGCATATCTGTAAAGCTGGTGTCAGAGGCAGGTGTCGGCACGGTTGCAGCGGGTGTGGCAAAGGCAGGCGCACAGCTGATCCTGATTTCAGGCTATGACGGAGGAACCGGGGCAGCGCCGCGCAGCTCGATCCACAATGCAGGGCTGCCGTGGGAGCTTGGATTATCCGAAACGCACCAGACGCTTATTAAAAACGGGCTGCGCAGTAAAGTGCGCATTGAGACAGACGGCAAGCTGATGACCGGACGGGATGTCGCAGTGGCGGCGCTGCTTGGAGCAGAAGAATTTGGCTTTGCGACGGCTCCTCTGGTGACAATGGGCTGCGTAATGATGCGTGTATGCAATTTGGATACATGCCCGGCAGGCATTGCAACGCAGAATCCGTCCCTGCGCAGGCGCTTTGACGGAAAGCCGGAATATGTGGTAAATTTTATGAGGTTTATTGCGCAGGAGCTGCGTGAAATTATGGCTAGGCTGGGGATGCGTACAGTAGATGAGCTTGTCGGGCGCAGCGACCTGCTGCGTGTCAGGGAAGATCTGACCGCCCGCCAAAAAGAGATCGACTTATCAAAAATACTGAATAACCCATTTGCAGGCGGCAGGGAAAAGGTCATCTTTGATCCGGCAAAAGCCTATGATTTTCAACTGGAAAAGACCAAGGATGAGCGCGTGCTGCTCAAACAGCTGCAGGGGGCGCTGGCAGGCGGCACAAAACGCAGCATTAATATAGAAGTGACAAATACAGACCGTGCACTCGGCACGATTTTTGGCTCCGAGATCACAAGGCACTATCCAGAAGGATTAGAGGAAGACAGTTTTATTGTAAAATGTACAGGAGCAGGCGGGCAGAGCTTTGGCGCATTTATTCCAAAAGGGCTGACGCTGGAGCTGGTGGGAGATTCCAACGATTATTTCGGCAAAGGGCTTTCCGGCGGCAAGCTGATCGTCTATGCTCCGGCAGGCGTACGGTACAAAAAGGAGGAAAATATCATAATCGGAAACGTGGCACTGTATGGTGCTACGAGCGGCAAAGCATTTATAAGCGGCGTCGCAGGCGAGCGGTTCTGTGTGCGCAATTCCGGCGCACATGCAGTCGTAGAAGGTGTAGGCGACCATGGATGCGAGTATATGACAGGCGGGCGTGTCGTGATTCTGGGAGGTACCGGAAAAAACTTCGCTGCAGGCATGAGCGGCGGCATTGCATATGTGCTTGACGAAGACAATGACCTATATACAAGGCTGAATAAAGGGATGGTGTCCTCTGAGGAAATTACTTCAAAATACGATGTACTGGAACTAAAGCAAATGATCGAAGAGCATGTAAAGCTGACCAATTCTGAAAAGGGCAAAAGGGTATTAGACCAGTTCAGCGAATACCTGCCGAAATTCAAAAAGATCGTACCGCATGACTACAAACGTATGATGTTTGCGATAGTCCAGATGGAAGAAAAAGGGCTGAACACCGAGCAGGCACAGATCGAAGCATTTTATGCAAACGCAGGAAGATAGGGGGAGACGAAATGGGAAAACCAACTGGATTTATGGAATATGACAGAAAGACAAGTACGGCGGTCAGCCCAAAGGAACGTATTAAGGATTTCCACGAGTTTCATATCCCGCTTTCAAGAAAAGAGCAGCAGGAGCAGGGGGCCAGATGTATGGAATGCGGCGTTCCGTTCTGTCAGGCAGGCATTATGATCGAAGGAATGGTAAGCGGATGTCCGCTGCGCAACCTGATTCCAGAGTGGAATGACCTGGTATATACCGGCAACTGGGAACAGGCATACAGACGCCTGATCAAGACCAATAACTTCCCGGAATTTACCTCGCGCGTATGTCCGGCACTTTGTGAAGCAGCGTGCACATGCGGTCATTACGGCGATGCGGTAACGGCAAAGGAAAACGAGCACGGCATTATCGAGTATGCATATGAGGCAGGGCTGGCCTTAGCAGATCCGCCGAAAGTGCGCACCGGAAAACGGATTGCCGTCATCGGTTCCGGCCCGGCAGGACTTGCAGCAGCAGACCAGCTGAACAAGCGGGGGCATCTTGTCACCGTATACGAGCGCGATGACCGTATCGGCGGGCTTTTGATGTACGGAATCCCAAATATGAAGCTGGAAAAATCCGTCATAGACCGCAAGACCGGCATTATGAAAGAGGAAGGCGTGGAATTTATCACCGGGGTAAACGTCGGCAGGGATGTGAAGGCTGCAAAACTGTTAAAAGAATACGACCGTATCATCCTTGCATGCGGCGCAAAAAATCCAAGAGACATCGGTGCGCCGGGACGGGATGCAAAGGGGATTTACTTTGCAGTAGACTATTTAAGCGGCGTCACAAAAAGCCTGCTGGATTCTAAACTGGCTGACAAAAAATATATTCCGACAAAAGGAAAGCATGTCGTAGTCATCGGCGGCGGAGATACCGGCAACGACTGCGTCGGCACGTGCCTGCGTCTGGGAGCAGCCAGCGTCACGCAGCTTGAGATGATGCCGAAAGCACCGGATACACGCGCCGCGGACAATCCATGGCCGGAATGGCCGAAGGTCTTTAAAACAGATTACGGACAGGAAGAAGCGGCTGCCGTATTCGGCCATGACCCCCGTGTATACCAGACGACGGTAAAGGAGTTTTTAAAAGATAAAAACGGAAACCTGAGCAGTATTGTCACCGTCCAGCTGGAAAGCAGAAAGGACGAAAAGACCGGGCGTATGATTATGGCGGAAGTATCCGGCAGTGAGAAAAAGATTCCGGCAGACCTTGCGCTGATTGCCGCAGGCTTTTTAGGCACTGAGAACTATGTGGCAGAAGCTTTTGGCGTTTCCTTAGACCAGCGCACAAATGTGCAGACAAAAGAAGGCGGGTATCAGACAGGTGCACAGAACGTATTTGTCTGCGGGGATATGCGCAGAGGGCAGTCGCTGGTCGTATGGGCAATCCGCGAAGGGCGGGAAGCGGCTGCGGAGGTGGATTTAAGCTTGATGGGGTATACGCCGATTTAGTTGAAAGATCAGGTGGCAGTAAGGCAATGATTTCGTCAGAAAGAAATAGGCTGGAGCCGTTTTGGCTGGCTGACATAGAAACAGAAAGGGACTGGAAATGACAGTCCCTTCTTTTTATTAGGAAAATAGATAAAACTTCTTATACATAACAAAATACAACAAAATGTTATCTGAGAGTATTCTATACCATTTCGATAAATTTTGCAACTCTTATGATAAAATTGGTGCATATGCTTTGTTTTTTCGCTCTCAAACAGTTAAAAACTGTGTAAATTTTACATATTTTTCGGCTTATTAAAGTAAATTCCAAATAAATGATAAATCAGACAGTGTAAATAAAATTCACTGTCTATATTATTGCGAAAAAGTAAGATTAATTATAATACTTTTAATTGGCAGCTAAAAGTAAAAATATATAATCTAAATTTTACATAACACATTGTTGTAATATGTGTAGCAAAATATGGCTGCAGCCGGCATTCTGGAACATATTTTGGATGATTCATGCAGGATGGAGGATGTTTATGAAAGAAATAGATTATGGCAGGATGGGAATGCGCATACGCCAGGTCCGTAAAGCAAAAGGCTGGTCACAGGATCAGCTTGCAAAAAGATGCGGGATCAGCATGTCATTTATGGGGCATATTGAGCGAGGAACGAGGATCATGAGCCTTGAAACATTTGTCAGCATATGCTGTGCCCTAAATGCAGGTGCAGATGAGCTTCTTTGGGGTGGAGTGCAGTCTTCGGATGCAGTTTTGGATATGTGGAGCTTGTCTGAAAAAAAGGGAGCAGGGAAAGAATCTGAGACGGAAGGTGCTGACGGTTATTCTATGTATGTGCGGATCATGAAGTCCGTGGCGGAGATTATGAATGAAGCGTGAGGTACGTGTATCAGACAGCAGAAAAGTGCTGATGTTGGCGTCCGTGGCGTCCATGATCGATCAGTTTAATATGCCTAATATCCGTCTGCTTTTAAAAATGGGCTATGAGGTACATATATTCTGCAATTTTAAGGAAGGAAGCACCTGCACCTTAGGCCGGATCAAAAAGCTGCAGCAGCAGCTGTGCGATCTGCATGCCATATGGCATCAGTGGGACTGTCCCAGAAGCATCTGGCCTATAAAAAAATGTGCCAGGGCATATAAGCAGCTGCTGAAATTTGTGGACAGACAGAGTTTTGCATGGATACATTGTCATTCGCCGATTGGCGGAGCACTTGCGAGGATAGCGGCACATAAGCGGGGTATAAGGATCATATATACGGCGCATGGTTTTCATTTTTATCGTGGAGCACCTTTGAAAAACTGGCTGTTGTATTACCCGGTGGAGAAATTGCTGTCTCGCTGGACAGATATACTTCTTACTGTCAATCATGAAGACTTCTGCCTGGCAAAACGAAGGATGAATGCGGGCAGGACAGTTTGTCTTCCGGGTGTTGGAATTGATACTGACCGGTTTCAAAGAATGCCGGATGGAGGAAACAGTCAATTTAGAAATAGATATCAGATACCAGAAGACGCAGCTGTCTTGTTATCGGTTGGTGAACTGAGCAGGCGCAAAAATCATCAGGCAGTGATATCTGTGCTGCCAGAGCTTACAGGGAAGAAGGTACATTATCTTATCTGCGGGCAGGGTAAAATGGAAAAATCTCTCCTTCGAAAAGCTGAAAAATCTGGTGTTTCGGATCAGGTGCATATTTTGGGCTTTCAAGAAGATGTAACAGTGTTTTACCAAAATGCAGATGTGTTTGTGTTTCCTTCAAGGCAGGAAGGACTGCCGGTAGCTCTGATGGAGGCAATGGCCAGCAGCCTGCCCTGTGTGGTATCGGATATTCGAGGAAATCGGGAACTGATTGCAGGAAGCAAAGAAGGCTGCGGGGGAATCCGGTTTGCGTGCGGACAGCAGGAGAGGCTGCGGGAGGCGCTGGAAAAGCTGCTTGCAGATCCACAGCTGAGACAGGAATATGGGCTTTGGAACAGGAAAAAGGTACAGGGTTATAATCTGAACAGCGTAAGCAGCAGGATGGAAAAGATTTATAGGTATATGAATTAATGCATTTTATGGCAGGAAATGGCAGAGGCAGGGTGAAAGGATGAAAAAAGTTCAAGTACTGATGTCTGCTTATAATGGGGCCAGATATCTGCCTGGCCAGCTTGACAGCATCCTGCTGCAGACAGGCGTGGAGGTGGCTCTGCTGGTCAGGGATGACGGTTCTGTAGATGAGACGCTGGAAATACTGAGGTCATATGAAAAAAGATACAGAAATATGTCTGTGTATACTGGAAAAAGAAAGGGAGCAGCTGCAAGTTTTTTTGATCTTCTGCTGCACGCGGATCTATCGAACAGCTACTATGCATTTGCAGATCAGGATGATGTCTGGAGGAAAGACAAGCTGTTTCGCGCAGTCTCCCTGATGGAGCGCCATTCAGCCGGACAGCCGCTTTTATATGCTGGCAAAGTAATATACGCTTCACAGAATCTGGGCAGGCGGCAGGAGTTTGCATATAAAATAAGGCGTGGGCCGTCATTTGGAAATGCGCTGGTGGAAAATATCTGTATGGGATGTACGGAAGTGTTTAACCGCAGGCTTTTGGAATTAGCCAGAAACCATCTTCCAAAGGAAAATATCATGCATGACTGGTGGATGTACCTGACAGCGGCATTTTTTGGAAAAGTAGTCTATGATCAGCAGGCTTATATGCTGTATCGCCAGCATGGAGAGAATCAGATCGGGATGCAGAACCGATGGGGCAGAAGATGGATGAACAGGCTGATACATACTCGGCAGATGAAGCATAAGCTGTCCAGACAGGCAGGGCAGTTTTACGGTGCATACCTGCGGCATGCTGCTGGATCACTGCCGGTGTCTGGTTATGCACGCTGGAGCGCAGAAGACAGACGCAGCTTTCATAAGAATCTGGACTGCCTGCTTTTATTGTGCAGTTACAAAGACAGCTTTAAAAACAGGTGCAGGATATTCTGTAATAGAACTATATGCAGGCAGACTTATTTAGATGATGTGATATGCAGGCTGCTTTTTTTAGCGGGTTTTTTATAAATGAAAAGAATACAGGCAGAAAACTCTGGGAGGAAGAGGATATGAGGGTACTGCATTATATGTTTGGAATACCTCCTGTACGTACTGGCGGTCTGGTCAGATATGCGGCAGATTTAATGAAGCAGGAAATGAATATAGGTATAGATGTGCATCTGCTCATTCCTGGCACAATGTCGATCAGCAAAAGAAAAAGGACAAGGGTGATCAAAAGGCGGAAAGATTATCTGCAGATACCTGCTTATGAAATCTATCATCCGCTGCCTGTTCCTATGTGCAATGGAATACTGGATATAAAAGCATACACAGAAAAATGCGGCAGTGCAGCTTTTCAGAAATTTTTAAAAGAGCTTCAGCCAGACCTTATCCATATCCATACATTTATGGGGTTACACCGGGAATTTCTAGTACAGTCGCGCAGAATGGGCATTCCAGTTGTATTTACAACGCATGATTATTTTGGAATATGCCCTACAGCAGTCATGCTCTACCGCGGCACCGTCTGCAGGGACTGCACATGGAAAAACTGCGGGGAATGCAGCAGCAGTGCGTTTTCAAAAAAACGGCTTTATATAGAGCAGTCCGGCTGCTACCGTATGCTGCGCAAACACGATCGTCTGACCGCAGCTGTCAAAAAAGCAGCACAGCTGAGCGGGATTTTGTCAGTACGTACACAAGTGCAGGAAAATAAAAAGATAAAAATGAAGATTGATTATTTGGCACTTAGAAATTATTACAAGTCGATGTTCGACATGGTTTCGTTTTTTCATTTCAACAGCCTGACTGCAAAAAAGATTTACGAGGAAAGAATCGGAGAGTGTAAAGGTAGAGTTGTCAATATCAGCCATGCGGGCATTTCTGATCACCGCAGAAGGTATCATTATGGGGAAACGCTTCGTATTGGTTATTTTGGCAGCTGGGCAGTTCACAAAGGTTTTTTCGCATTGCTGGATGCATGCGGCAGTCTGTATGAGGAAGGGTGCACGCAGCTGGAGCTGCATATTTATTCCAGCACAAATACCAGAAAGGAACGGTTTGTGAAAAGTCATCCGGGCTTTCGGGCAGATCAGCTGGAATATGTATTACAAGGGATCGATTTGGTGGCAGTGCCAAGCTTATGGCCGGAAACATTTGGATTGACTGCATTAGAAGCCGTCAGCTACGGAGTGCCGGTAATTGTATCAAAGCATGTAGGCGTAAACGATATACTGCAGTGCAAGGACTATCCTGGATGCGGATTCGTATATGACGGTACACAGCAGGACTTGAAAAGAATACTGAGAGAGGTTTATGAGAACAGGGAAATGCTAGCAGAGGTAAATAAATATATAGCAGATATGGATTATGATTTTTCATACAAAACGCATGTAAGAAAAATGATTGGTATTTATAAACCGCTTATTCAAAATCAGGATGTGGGTAATGGAGCAGAAGGTGGAATATGAGTTTTTCAAAAATGTTGATATCATAATACCTGTTTATAATGCATTTGATGAACTGTTAAAGTGTCTGGACAGCATCTGGAAATGGACGGAGTTTAAAAATACCCGGTTGATTCTGATCAATGACAACAGTTCTGATCCAAGAATATATAAGTATCTAAATGAAATAAGGCGTGAACATGTTGTCGTAATACATAATCGGGAAAATAAAGGATTTCCTGCAAATGTAAATATAGGAATGGAACAGTCAGACGCGGACATTGTTCTGCTGAATTCCGATACAGTTGTAACAAAAGACTGGCTGAAAAAATTAGCGGCATGTGCATATACAGATACGGCAATTGCGACAGCAACACCATTGTCCAATAATGCAACACTGTGTTCTGTGCCGGATTTCTGTGAGGAAAATCATATACCAGATGGGTATGGGCTGGATGCATATGCGCAGCTTATCGAAAAGGTCAGCTTAAAAAAATATCCGAAAATTCCGGTTGCCCATGGATTCTGCATGTATATAAAGAGGGAAGTTATAGAGCAGATCGGGAACTTTGATGCCGAGGCATTTGGAAAGGGATATGGGGAGGAAAATGATTTTTGTTATCGTGCAATACAGGCAGGCTATTACCATGTAATGTGCGACGACACTTTTATACTTCATACAGGGACAAGTTCATTTGACAGCAGTGAAAAAAGAAAAAATATAAAAGAGCATGAGAAAGTACTGGATGCTAAATATCCGGTATTGATGAATGATGTCAGAATTTACTGCCGGGATAATCCAAATGCAGTGATATCGGAAAACATACGAATGTGGCTCTGGCTGAACAGCCGGGAGAAGAGAAAAACAATACTGTATCTAGTGCAGTCTGATTTCCGCCAGGAGTCTGATGATAATACCGGCGGTACACAGCTGCATGTAAAAGACCTCACATTGGGGTTAAGGAGCTGTTTTGACATTGTGGTTGCTGCGCGGGACAGGTTTTACTTAAATGTGACAGTATATACAAAAAGCGGGGAGCTTTCGCTTCAATACTATATTGGAAACAAGAGCCGGTATGAACAGTTTCGCTCAAAAGCCATGGCAGGATTATATGGACGCATATTGGACAATTTTGGAGTGGACTGTGTGCATATACATCATACGGCAGGATTGACATTGGAATTGTATTACGAAGCCGTTAAGAAAGGTCTGCCGGTTTTTGTTTCGATCCATGATTACTATTATCTGTGTCCAAAAGTTAAAATGCTGGATACGTCTCTTCGATCCTGTGTGGGAATAGATCATGCCCAAAAGTGCGGCGGCTGTTTGAAGCAGATTGGGATTGCAGATACGGTGCCATATATATCGATCTGGAGAAAAGAAAATATTGCTGCTCTGAAACTAGCAGAAGCGGTATTTGTGCCGTCTCAAAGTGCAGAAAAAATAATCGCAGAGTACATTCCAGAAATTAGAAATAAATTAAAAGTGATTGAACACGGGCTGGAGCTGTCCGCAGAAAAATGCAGCACGAAACACAAAAATACGAACTGTTTCCATGTGGCATTTCTTGGCGGCATTAATGCAGCAAAGGGATATCTGCATGCAGCAGAGCTGATCAAAAAGAGTGATAAAAGAATTAAGTGGCATTTGTTTGGGGTGTTTGAAGAAGAAAGTGTTTTTATAGAAAACCGGAAAAATTTTGTGAACGCGGGACCGTACAGGAGAGAAGATCTGCCAGAATTATTAGAAAAGCATTCTATTGATTTAGTGTGCATACTTTCTCTCTGGCCGGAGACATTCTGCTACACTTTATCGGAGGCTGTTTTATGTGGAATTCCTGTGCTGGTGACAGATATAGGAGCACTTGGCGATAGGGTAAAGTCATTAAAATGTGGATGGACTGTTCCGGCTGATGCAGCCAGTGCAGACATTTTGAAAAAAGTATATGAAATAAGAGACCATAAGGCAGAATATCGGGAAATGATCTGCAAGATGCATAAGGCAGGGGTCAGGACACGGGAGGACATGTGTGCAGCTTATCAAAAACAGTATGATGGGGCTTTGGAGAACCGGATCATTACAGAGGCGGTATATGATCCTATATGGCTGATTGAAGGTGCAGCAGTGCATAAGAGAATATCCGCTGCGGGGGAAAAAGCGGGCGGAATGCAGGCACGGCTGGAAGAGCTGGAGGCGCAGTTTGAAATGATAAAAAGATCTGCAGTTTACCGGTTGATCTGGAAACTTGCCAAAATGAATATTCCTTTTAAAAGACAGGCTAAATCGCTGTTGAAGCAGTTATACAGAGTATTGAAAAAGAGGAACTAAGATGAAAATACTAAAAGAAATGTGGCAGTATCGGGAAATGGTCAGAAGTCTGGTAAAGAGAGATTTAAAGAGCCGGTATAAAGGCTCTGTTCTGGGATTTTTGTGGATGTTTTTAAATCCGCTGCTGCAGCTTTTCGTGTATACGGTCGTATTTTCTGTAATCATGAGGATGAATATAGAAAAATATTATCTGTTTTTATTTGTAGCATTGATTCCATGGACATTTTTCAGCGTATGCCTGTCTGCCGGAGCGAATGTCGTAGTAATGCAGCAGGATATGGTCAAAAAAATATATTTCCCAAGGGAGGTTCTTCCGGTTTCATTTGTAACGGCCCAGCTGGTTAATATGCTGTTGAGCTTTGTTGTTGTATTTGCTGTCATACTGATCAGCGGAACAAAAGTCAGCGTGGCTGCACTGCTGTTTCTGCCGTTGGTCATAATGATTGAGTATATTCTTGCTTTAGGGCTGACATTGATGGTTTCGGCATTGACCGTTTATTTTAGGGATTTAGAGCATATCATATCGATTCTTGCAATGGCCTGGATGTATCTGACGCCGGTAATGTATCCGGTGGAAATGGTGCCGGAACGCTTTGTGCGTCTGTTTTATCTCAATCCAATGGCTCCGGTTATTATTGCTTATCGGGATATTTTGTATTATGGACAGGTTCCGCGTATGAGAAACCTGATTCTTTCCTCTGCGGCAGGAGGGATCGTTCTTGTACTGGGGTGTCTGGTATTCCGCTGTATGCAGCGTCATTTTATTGAGGAATTATAAAGGACTTACATAATTATTTGTATCAGGAGAGGCAGGTTATGTCTGGTAGTTTTGCAGTTGAGGTAAAAGATGTCAATAAAACGTTTAAAGTTTATCACGATAAAGGACATATGCTGAAAGAGAGAGTGATTCATTGGAAAAGGAATAAATATGAAAAGAAAGTAGTCTTAGAAAATATTTCGTTCTGTATACAAAAAGGTGAAGCAGTAGGACTGATCGGGAAAAACGGATGTGGAAAAAGCACGACACTGAAGCTGCTGACAGGAATCATGTATCCAGACAGCGGCTCTATAAGATTAAACGGGAGAGTTTCCAGCTTATTGGAGCTTGGGGCAGGGTTTCATCCAGATTTAAGCGGCAGGGAGAATATTTATATTAATGCTTCTATTTTTGGGCTCAGCCGGAAGGAAATTGACCAAAGAGCGGGAGACATCATCCGCTTTTCCGAATTAAGTGATTTTATCGATAATCCCGTTCGCACATATTCATCGGGGATGTATATGAAGCTTGCATTTTCTATAGCGATAAATGTGGACGCAGATATATTACTGGTTGACGAGATATTGGCAGTAGGGGATGTGAATTTCCAGGCAAAATGCCTAAATAAAATGAAAGAGATCAAAGGAATGGGGACAACGATCATAATAGTGTCTCATTCCATGGAGCAGATTGAAAGTATATGCGACCGCAGTATCTGGCTGCAGAATGGCAGGATTGCAGCGGATGGTTTATCAAAAACAGTGGATGACCAGTATCTTTCTTATATGAATCAGGTGCGTCGGGAATCTGTTGAAGAACAGATCAGTGAAATGGAAAAAAGCCAGCAGATAGAGCAGAATTTAGATGAAAATACTAAGGAATGGTCTGGAGATGGGAATGTGAGATTTGGCAGCAGAGAACTGAGCATAAAAAATGTCAGGTGCCTAAATTCCAAAGGTGAGCCGGTAAATACATTAGACTTTGGTGAGAAATTTTCTATACAGTTTGATGTAGAAAAGAGAAAACCAGCAGGCAGAGTCTGGTTTGGATTAACAATTATACGTAATGACGGCGCTGTATGTTATGGGACAAATACTATTGCAGACGATCTTGCGCAATTTTGCATTTCAGAAGCTGGTGCTGTCTGCATGGCGTTTGATCAGGTGCAGCTTATGCCGGGCGGATATTATATAGATGTCTGCATTGGCAGGAATTTTAATGAATTTATAGATTATTGGCAGTCGGCAAAGACAATTGAAATTTTTGGAAAGAGAAAAGATATCGGCATAGTAAAAATGGAGCATCACTGGATTGTCGAAGCGTAAAAGAAATATGGATTATAAAAGCAGGAGAGAAATGGCAGGAAAAACATTACAGATACAATCAGTTATTTATAACAACAAAAAAGAATCCCTAATGAAAGCAATGCACTCGATTCAGAATGCCATACGTGTAGACAGGCAGTATGGAAAGTCGTTAGAAAGTGCTGTTGTTTATTATGGGGATGCATCGCCCGAACCGGTATTTACAGATCAGGAAATCAGCGGGTTAAAGGAAATGTTCAAGAAAGAGTTTGAATTTAGATACTGTTTTTTTAACGAAAATACAGGATCTGCCAAAGGACACAATACAATGGGGGCAGACTGCGGGTGCGAATATATGCTGATTATGAATCCGGATGTGATTTTAGCCCCGGATGTATTTGAACATCTGTTTAGGCCGTTTGACCTTGATGAACAGGCAGGAATGGTTGAGGCCAGGCAGACACCGATTGAGCATTCAAAAGAGTATGATATAACAACAGGCGAGACAGACTGGGCAGCTACAGCCTGTGCGGTATTTCCGCGAAAACTGTTTGAACAGCTTGGAGGTTTTGATCATGAGACTTTCTTTTTGTACTGCGACGATTTAGATTTTTCATGGCGCATACGTTTAGAAGGATATAAGCTGATCTATCAGCCCAAAGCTGTCTGTTTTCATGCGAAAAGACTTTCTAAACAGGGAAAGTGGGAGCCGACAGAGGCGGAAAAATATTATTCGACAGAATCGGCTATTTTTATAGCGTATAAATGGTCGAATAATGAGAGAACTGCTTACCTTCTTGACATGTTTTCAAAAGGCAGTGAAACGCAGCGGAAAGCAGCTGCTGAATTTGAAAAGCGCAGAGCAGAGGGAAGGCTTCCACAGCAGATAGACCAGGATCATAAAATTGCAAAATTTAGCGGGGATTATTTTACAGAGCATAGATTTTATCTGGTATAGAAAGGAAAGTACATAATGCGGAATATGGAAACTATTCTGGATTCGGTCGTTGTATTGAATGAGCTTCGGGAAAATATAAATGAATTTTTGAATGCCTCCTATGAGGCCTTTGTAGAAAGCGGCTATGAGAAAATTACAGCAGAAAGCCAGAAGAAAAAAATAAATTCACCATTTTTGTCAATTGTAATCAGAACGCAGGGGAGGCGTGAGGAATCACTCAGAGAAGTATTCCTCTGCCTGGAAGGTCAGGAAAACCAAGATTTTGAAGTGCTTTTATGCGGCCATAAATTAAATGAGGAAGAACAAGAGCTGGTCCATAGGATTGTGGAACAGCAGGGGGAATCTTTAAGAAAAAAAATACGTTACTTCGCAGTAGATCATGGAAATAGGACGACACCATTAAATATTGGATTTGCACAGGCATGGGGTGAGTACATTATTACATTGGATGATGATGATATAGTTTTAGATCACTGGGTTTCAAATTTTTATCACGCAGCGCAGAAGCATTATGGGAAGGTCTTGTATAATTATACGTTTGCTCAGGAATGGTCTGTGATTGAAGAGGGAGAGTATTCCGGCGGCCTGAGGGCGGAGTCGGGCTTTGATACTGAGTTTGCAAAAGATTATAACACAGTGACACAGGTTGAGCTGAATCGTTGTCCGCCTGTGGGCTTAGCGTATCCGGCGTCAGTGTTCCAGAAAATGGGCATTATCTTTGATGAAAGCCTTACTACTACAGAAGACTGGGATTATTTAATGCGGGCAGCTTATGTATGCGGCGTTTACAGTATTCCGATGCCTGCATGCATATACAGGAAATGGATGAATGCGGATACTTCCTTCACAATACATAAGAAAGAAGAATGGAAGAAAAATTATGATACCATTGTAAGGCGGATTACAAGTAAAATGCTGTGCCTGCCTGTTGGCGACGCAAAAAACATATATAATCTGCTGAGGGACGGAAAATGGTTTTTAAGGCAGACACATATAGAGTCTGTATTAGAAGCTGAGAGGATCTATTTTAAATCGGGGAAGTTTTATTCAGAAGAGGATACACTGCATGGTGCCAGATCGATCAGCCAGTCAGGGGAGTTTGAAATTGTTTATATGCCGGGCAGGCAGTACTGCAGGGTAACGAAGATGAGATGGGACCCTGTTGAGAAGGGCATTCTGCTTTTGACGGCCCTGCAGGTCAAGATCAATTATTATGATGAGTCGGCACTGGTTCTTGAGCAGGCAGATGTAAAACATAATGGGATAGACCTGGCAGAGTATATCTTATTTATGCAGGATGACCCACAGGTTGAGTGGAACTGCCGAGAAGGGAAGGACATCCGAAAGATTACAATACAAGGAAAACTCAGGGTAGATATACCGTTGGAATTGTGCGAGATACTTTTGAAAAAAAAGAGAACTGTCAAGGCAGAAGACATTATAAAAAAGATAAAGAAAAATATATCTGGATAAGATCCGGGGCGGCATATGCAGAAAAGAGGAAATATGAAAGTAGTTGTAACAGGGGCGAACGGATATATGGGACGGCATGTTGTAAAAGAAGTTCTGGCAAAAGGGCATGAGGTAATCGCTGTCGATTTTAATAACAAAGACGTAGATTCCAGGGCAAAATTATCAGATGCAGAGATTTTTTCTGGAAATGCAGATATTTATGAGCAGCTGGAGTGCCCTGATGTGTGTATACATCTGGCATGGCAGGACGGCTTTCTGCACAATTCACCAAGGCATATGGAAAATGTGTCAGGGCACTTTATATTTTTAAACGATATGATTAAGGGTGGATGTAAAAACATTTCAGTCATGGGAACGATGCATGAGGTAGGTTTTTATGAAGGAAAGGTAGATGAGAATACACCCTGTCATCCGCTTTCACAGTATGGCGTGGCAAAAAATGCATTAAGGCAGGCAATGCTGCTGCAGGCAGAATCGGAACATATTAATCTGCATTGGCTGAGGGCTTATTATATTGTCGGAGATGATATAAAAAACTGTTCTGTTTTTACAAAACTGCTGCAGGCAGGGGAAGACGGAAAAGATAAGTTTCCTTTTACATCGGGTGAGAACCAGTATGATTTTATAGATATCAAGGATCTGGCAAAGCAGATTGCCTGCGTCAGCCTGCAGGAAGAGTTTAACGGAATTATTAATGTCTGTTCTGGAAAACCGATGCCGTTAAAGGAAAAGGCGGAGCAGTTTATTAAAGATCATAATCTGAATATTACGCTTGAGTATGGTGCATTTCAAGAAAGGCCATATGATTCAAAGCTGATCTATGGCGACAATTCGCTTATTACAAAGATCATGAAAAAATATGATTAGAAAAATACATAAAGACTGCTGCAGAGAGAGGTGCTTGATGAGATGAAAGAAAATAATAGGAACAATAATTTGGGGACACTGCATTTACTGGCTGCATTTTTTGTGATATATGGGCATCAATGTGTGTTCTTGGGAGCGGGTGTGCCTATGTTTTTTGGAAGTTCGATTCATGCGCTTGGTGTTAAGATCATTTTTTTGATCAGCGGCTATCTGATTATGAAGAGTTTGTCTGCGCAGGAGGGAAGTGTAAAGAAAATATGCTTAGAATATGCTGTTAAACGAATCGGGAGGCTGTATCCAGAGCTGGCAGTGTGTCTAGTGGTAACAGCGTTGGTAATCGGGCCGTTATTTACGAGCCTAGGCATTATTGATTATTTTGTGCAGGGCAGAGCAGCCGTAGGAGGCTATGTGATAAAGAATCTGTTCCTGTTTTGTACATATGATCTGCCGGGGATGTTCGAAAGCAATCCATATCCTGGAGCTGTCAATGGTTCACTATGGACTATGCCGGTAGAAGTGTTTGTATATGTAGTTCTTCTGGTGTTCTTTATAGGAATGTATAAATTTCGGATTAGTAAGCATGTGTATGGAATATTTACCTGCCTGGTATCAGCTGCTTTTTTGGCGAAATTTATCTTATGTCCAAATGCAAGGATCGTGTTCTATGGGACAGACTGGATGTCTGCCTTGAACGTAATGCCTTATATGTTTATCGGGGGTGCCTGTTATCTGTATCCAATCCAAAAGTATCTGAACGTCCAACGGGCAATGTTTCTTTTACTGGCAGCAGGTGGGCTTATGTTTCGAACGGATTTTGTTAGAGAAGCTGTATGTCTGGCACTGTTTCCCTATATTGTTTTTTCTCTGGGACTGGCGGATGAACAAAGACTGAAGCTGCGGTTTTTAAAGGGAGAGTATGCATATGGATTATATCTTTGGGGATTTGTCGTACAGCAATGTCTGGTTCAGAAATGTTATGTCGAGCATGCAGCTGTACGTGCTGAGGATGCTGTGGTTATGGCTGCTATCAGTGCTGCCATTGCTTATGTGCTGGCCGGAGTATCGTATCATCTGGTATACATGCCGTTTTGTAAAAGAAATAAAAAGCTTGTGGCTTTGATACAGAAGAGACTGTAATGGCTGGAAACTGGGGAGAGGGTATGTTTTATATATTAACGGAAATAGTCTTAATTCTAGCATTTTTAATGCTGCCCAGACACGATGAAAAACAAAATATAGTTATATGTTTTCCGATTGCAGTCGTAGCATATGAATGTCTGGCCTGCTTTTGGACAGGTCTTCTGACTATTTTATATATAAATACCAATATTAATTCGGCTGCAGTCTGTAATCTGGCACTGTGTGCTTATCTGGTATGGCTGATCTGGAAAAAACAGAAAGTACAAAAATATAATCTGGCGGTTTCGGACACTGTTTTTCTTTTGGTCTATACAGTGGTCATATTTTGGGCAGTAAGGGAGCGTTTTACGCCGGAGCTGCTGATTCGTTTTGAGACAAGTGATCCGGGAGTACATCTAAAATCAGCAATGGATTTTGTAAATGGACAGCGGGTAAAGGGCATGTATCTGGGGGCAGCAACGAACGGGCTGTTTATACAGAGCATGACAAAGATCTGGGAAGGAGTGCAGCCATATAAGTTCTTTTTAATCAAATACGGAATTAACTTTTATTTTTCTGGACTGGTTTTCGCTTCGGGATTGATCGGATATGCGCACAGGATCTGGATGAAGATGATTGTGTATGTGGCAGTATTTTTCTATGTATTCGGCTATCCGTACAACGATATGGTTTTTGGTTTTGTCTATCTGCAGCTGACAGTTACAGTTATCGCCTTTTTATGCGTTGTGTCCGGCTGGTATATAGACAGTGAGGGAGAAAATAAAAATATATACGGCGTGCTGCTGGCACTGGGCTGTCTGGGAACAGGAATCGGGTACACGCTGTTTGCACCAGCTGTCTATGCAGCCCTGCTGGCCTGTATTGTGTATAAGGCATATAAGGAAGGGTGGCTGCTCAGAACGCAGAAAAGATTTTTCAGCACGGCATTTATCAAAGAAGGACTCAGGGTTTTTCTGGTGCCGACCGTTATGACACTGTGGTTTTTGGTTATCGCTCCGCTCCTTGCGCGCAATCCCGCGGATTATGGGAACGCATTGACTATAGAAGGTTACATATACCGGAATTTATATTCCGATTTCTGGCTGTATATTATTTTTGCGGTATACGCAGTGTATGTGTATTTGAAAAAGAAAAAAATAAATCTTCCTGTCATACTGCTTGTAATAGGTACTGGATATGCTGTGTTCTTTTTTATAAAAATGTTACAAGCAGAAGTATCAACTTATTATTATTACAAGCTGAATTATATGCTGTGGATGCTTGTTTTAAGCTGTTTTGTGATCGGAGTTCTGGAGTTTTTAAAGAAAGAGCGGTTTTTTGGAATTAGCTATCTGGCTGGAATCGCAATGCTTGCTGTAATTATGGTTACTGGAGCAGAGGGAAAATGGAGGGAGATCAATATCAATAACCTGCCGTTTGCAGATACGGGAGCGTTCTTCCATATCTACTCAATGAATCAGATGTTACATGAACGGGCATCTGGCAGAGATGTCAGGCTGGTGAAAATATGTGAGAAGGTGAAAGAAGACTACTCGGATGCAGGAGAAGTATTATTTATCGGACATTTTGAAAATATGTTCTGGTTTGAAGCTTTGACAGATCAAAGAATCAGCAGCTATATTCTCTGGAAGCTGCCGGAGGAAGTGATGGAAAAGTATAAACAGGGGCAGTATGGAAAATACATGGTGGTTGCAAAAGAAAGTGAAGAATATTTGTCAAATGCGCAGTTATACGATGAATTAGAGCGGGTGTACGAAGATGAATATGCATTTATAGGGATTTGGGGATCAGATTAAGCGGAGGATTCATAATGCAAAGGATACTGCTGATTATTCCCGCATATAACGAAGCGGGAAATATCGAACACGTAGTCAGAAATATTACGAGTTTGGGCAGGGCATTGAAAATAAAATGATGTTCATTAATAAGGAGTCAGGCATATATGAAAACGCTTATTATCATTCCGGCTTACAATGAAGAGGCGGCTATAAGAAAAGTGGTTGAAAATATCAGAAACAGATGTCCGCAGTACCATTATATCATTATCAATGACGGTTCTTTAGACCGTACAGAACAGATCTGCAAAGAGCAGGGATTTTTTTATCTGACTCTGCCTGTGAATGTAGGAATCGCAGGTGCTGTTCAGACAGGATATAAGTATGCACAGCGGAACGGTTATGATCTGGCGGTGCAGATTGACGGAGACGGGCAGCACGATGTCGGGTATATTTCTCAGATGATCGCTAAGATGCAGGAAGAGAATGCAGATATTGCAATCGGTTCACGTTTTATAGAAAAGAGGGGATTTCAGTCGTCAAAGGCAAGAAGGACAGGCATTTATTTTCTCAGTACCCTGATAAAGATCTGCACGGGAAAGAGAATATACGATGTCACAAGTGGATTCCGCATTGTGAACCGGAGGTTTATTGAATATTATGCACAGGATTATCCGGGAGATTATCCAGAGCCGGAGGCAATTGTCATGGCGCTTGAAAGCCATGCAAAGATTCTGGAATATCCGGTTATGATGCGGGAGAGAGGAGGAGGGACGAGCTCCATTTATTCATGGAGATCCATATATTATATGATTAAGGTTTCGTTGGCAATTATTGTATGCAGGCTGAGTTTGAAGATAAGGAGATAAAAAATGCTATCTTGGGATTTGCGGATTATGCTTTCGGCAGCTGTTCTCGTTTATTTTGTACTGCTTATTTATTTTCTGAAGAAAAAAGCGCTGGAAATGAAATATACGCTGTTGTGGATTTTTGCCGGGAGTGTTATGGCTGTCTGCATTTTTTATCCTCAGATACTGGCAGCATTGACTGAATTTTTAGGAATTCAAAGTTATATGAATGGTCTGTATACGATATGCATTGGATTTTTGATTATCCTGCTTATGTCTCTGACATCTATTGTATCAAGGCATGCAGCTAAGCTGCGCTCGTTGATTCAAGAAGCTGCAATGATGGAAAAGCGGATTCGTGATCTGGAAAAACAGTTGAACGATAAGGAAGAAAAAAGTTAGACGCAAAAGGAGATCAAGTTGAGAGAAACAGCAAAAAACTATGAAGACAGGGTGAAAAATGGTGATTTTAGCAGGTATCTGCATGGGTATGGAATAGATATCGGAGGAGGCGATGACTGCCTGATCCTTCCACCGGGAATAAAGGGAAAGGTCAGGCTGTGGGATTTAAAAGATGGGGATGCACAGTATCTTTGGAAAATCAGGGATGAGGCATTTGATTTTGTATATTCTTCGCATTGTCTGGAGCATATGAGAAATATCAATGTCGCTTTAAAAAACTGGATACGCGTTTGTAAGCGGGGGGGGGTATTGTACATATGCGTGCCGCATGAGACTTATTATGAAAAGGGAGTTTGGCCTTCAGTAAATAATCTGGATCACAAGCATTCATTTACGCTGAACGAAGGCAGCGGACTTCCAAAAAATGTAGTTATAAAAGATTTTTTAGATCAGTTTCGAAACTATGTAGAAGTTATAGATATCCGTGAAAATCTCAAGAACTATGATTTTACATGTGACAGGAACATAGACCAGACAGCAGATTATGAAAAAAAGGTATGTGCACAGTTTGACATTATATTACGGAAGAAAAAATCTAGAAAGTTTTCTAAGAGAGAAAAAGTGTGGGAAGGGTTATGCTGTTTCAAAGATTACATAATATTTCTTTTACCTATCAGGATTTATGGCATTTTACCTGCCATCATACAAGCTGGCGTGAGGTATTTAGTGGGACGAATGCGTAAATATCAAATAAGAACATGAAACGGGCATGGGGAAATGATTCGGCGTGCTGTTGGAAAGGCGGTAATAGCGGAATATGAAAGTATTAATTACAGGCGCGAACGGTTATATGGGCAGGCATGTTGTCAAAGAGTTTTTAAACAGGGGATGTGAGGTATATGTGTCTGATTTTTCGCGTAAGGGAATGGACGAGCGCGCAAAAATTATAGATACTCCAATATTTTGCGGGGACAGGCATATCTTCAAAGAATTGTGTGAGCCGGATGTTTTGGTGCATCTTGCGTGGAGGGATGGCTTTGTCCATGATTCAGATGTGCATATGAGGGAGCTGTCATCACATGTAACATTTTTAGAAAATATGGTAGATGGCGGACTGCCTTATTTGACAGTTATGGGCAGCATGCATGAGGTGGGGTATTGGGAAGGGGCAGTAGACGAGCATACGCCCTGCCGGCCGTTATCGATGTATGGAGTAGCTAAAAATGCACTGCGGGAGGCCATGATGTTATATTGCCGCAACAAAAATGTGAGCCTGCACTGGCTCAGGGCATATTATATCTATGGGGATGATGTGAGAGGAAGTTCTGTGTTTTCCAAGCTCTGGCAGGCGGTAGAAGATGGAAGGGAAGAATTCCCGTTTACAGCAGGAAATAACCGATATGACTTTATACATATCAGAGAGCTTGCAAATCAGATTGCATCGGCCAGCATGCAGGCGGAGGTAAACGGCATTATCAATGTGTGTACGGGGACGGCGGTATCTTTGGCGGAAAAGGTTGAGTCTTATATTCGGGAAAATCATATGGACATCAGGCTGAAATATGGAGCATTTCCTGACAGACCCTATGATTCGCCGGCCATATGGGGAGACACAGAAAAAATCAGCCGGATTATGAGGAGTGCTGCAGATGGGAAGGAAAAATAATTATACAGGAGACGATCTTACTTTTGTGGTATGTGCTTATAAGGAATGTGCATATCTTGAGGAGTGTATACGTTCTTTGCTGCATCAGAGAGTCCGGGCAAAGGTGATGATAGCTACTTCTACACCAAACAGCCACATTCAGCAGATTGCAGAGCGTTATGGGCTTGAAATCAGGGTAAATGCATGCGGCGGGCAGGTACGGGATTATAATTTTGCGCTTGCGCAGGCAGAGACGCCGTTGGTTATGCTGGCACATCAGGACGAGATCTTTCTGCCTGAGTATACAAAAAAGGTGCTGGACAATCTAAATATTTCTAAACGGCCGATTATAGCGTTTACGAATTACATGGAAATGCATAATGATATTCCTGATAAAGTCCCATCTGTATTGGTCAGGATTAAAAGGCTGCTTCTGCTGCCGCTCAAATTCAGGCTGCTTGGAAAAACGGTTTTTGGCAAAAGACTGGTGCAGTGTCTGGGTGATCCGATTACGCATCCTACTGTTGTATGTGTGAAAAAAGAACTTCCCAAGAAGGTTTTCCGGGAAAAATACAAGGCTTCTATGGACTGGGATTTATGGGAACGGCTGTCAAAGCAGGAAGGATCTTTTGTATATGTACAGGATGTTCTTTTGTACCACAGAATGAATGAGGATAATCAGACTGTGAATTTGATAAGAACTACGAATACAAGAGCCCGTGAAGAGTATGAGATTTTGTGCCGGTTCTGGCCAAAGCCTATTGCTGGGATTATCATGCATTTTTATGGCAGGAGCGTGAAGTATTATTAAGCGGAGCTATCTATGGAATTTGGTATATGGCATTCTGTCGGCGCTGCAGTCTGCTGTTATGGTGATGGCGGTAACAAGGGTAGAAGAGGATCTCGAGAAGGCGGGCATTATATCTTTAGCATATGCAGCGGCCTATTTGATGCAGACAGCTGCTGCATACGGGGTGAGAAATTTTCATGCAAGTGATGTGACAGGGATGTATTCGTTCTGGGAATATAAGGCTGTTCGGAATGTTACATGTGCTCTGGCATTTATATCTGCTGTGGGATATTGTCTATGTATTGGTTATGACAGACAGAAGATGCTGTTTGTAGCATGCATTTGTATTTTAAAGCTGTCAGAGGTTTATGAAGACCTGCTTCATGGAGAATTGCAGCGGTTGGGCAGGCTTGATGCTGCGTGCCGATTTGGTACATTTCGAATGCTTGCCGGGTATGGCATTATTTTAGTCCTGCTGTCAGCAGGCAGTGGAGTATTTGAATTATTTGTAACGTTGGCCGTTCAATCGATTATATTTGTATGTATTGAGTATATTCTGCTTAAAAGGACTCAGCAGGAAGAGGAAATAGATCTCTGCAGGTGCAGGAAAATAATAAAAGAGTGTTTTCCCATATTTTTTATGAATTTCTTAAACATATTTATCTGTAACGTTCCTAAATATGCCATAGATGCATGCCTGACAGAAGAAGTGCAGGCATATTTCAGCATACTTTTTATGCCTGTGTTTTGTATCGGACTTCTTAGTGAGGCGATTTACCGGCCAAAATTAGTGGAGGCTGCGCAGATATGGAAGGATGGAAGGAGCAGTGAATTTTATGATTTTGTAAAAAAACAGGTAGAATACATCTTTTTTATAACCACAGCGGCATGTCTGCTTGGAGCAGGCATTGGAATCAGAATTTTAGGTATGCTGTATGGACTGCCGCTTCAGCAGTATGCTGTAGATTTTGCTGTATTATTGGCCGGAGGCGGGATTGCAGCGCTTGTTAATTTTTTTGCTGCGTGTCTTACAGTTATTAGAAAACATTTCCTAATGGCAGGTGTGTTTTCTGTAACAGCAGCCGCAGCGTTTGGGATTTCGAAGTATATGGTAGAAAAAGGCGGGCTTCGTGGAGCGGCTGCTTTGTATGTAGTACTGATGTCATGTGAGCTGCTGTTTATGGCAGTTATTATTGTGAGGTACTGGAGGAGGGAAACATAGCTGTGGGATCTGGTCATATGCATGGATTTGTAAAAGGAGTATTTTTGAAATTAAATCAAGCGTTATGGAAAAAACCATTTCTGCAGAAAATGCGCATACTATTTTATGTTCTGGACAGCGTACTGCTGTTTGGACTGAAAGCAGGCAGGAAGAAGACTGGTGAGAGGAAAAAAGTACTGGTTATGTATAATCTGGCTTTGGGCGATGCGGTAATGTTTCTAGGAGCAGCAGGACGTTTGAGAGATATTTATCCTGTCAGCCATTGTAAACTGAATATTGCATGCCAGGCAGGACTCGAAGAACTGTATCTAAGCACAGGCATTTTTGACAAGGTGATTCCGATTGATTTTATAGGTGCAGCGGTAAATCTGCGGTTGAGAAGACAGATGTTTCGAATACTCAGGCAGGAATGCTATGATATTTTATTTGATCCTGTCGGCAGCGGAGATTGTACGATGAATTTGTTTGCAAGCAGGGCTGTCTGTGCATTGGAAAAGATCGGTGTGCTGGATAAGACATTGGGCTGTCAGTGTCCGCAGTGGCTGCGCAGGAACGTTTATTCAAGAGTGATTACAATTAGCAGGCAGATGCATTTAATCCAGTTTTACAGTCTCTGCCTGATGAAGCTTGGGGCCGCAGAGTTCAAGCCGCATCCGGCAGTGTTTTCGCCGGTAGAACTATGGCATGTGGAGCTGCCAGATCAGTATTTTATTGTATATCCATCAGCGAGCATGAGCGTAAAAAGGTGGCCGGTAGAAAAGTTTGCACAAATTGCCCGCAGAATATATCAAAAGACAGGGTGGTGCTTATTGGTCTGTGGTACGGATCTGGATAAAGCCGTTACAGATCAGTTTCTGGCTCTTATACCAGATGTATCGGTGTGCAGCCTGATTGGAAAAACCAGCATTATGGAATTTATAGAAGTGATAGGGCATGCGAAGATGATTCTGACGAACGATACGAGTGTGTATCATATTGGCGTGGCAAAGCAGGTGGATACTGTCATTGTATGCGGCGGGTATACTTATGAGCGTTATGCACATTACCAGTATTCTGCCTGCGGATATAAAGATCCGGTACTGGTCAGCAGGAAGATGGAATGCTTTGACTGTGGGAACCGATGCAGGTATAAGGGATATGATATATATCCCTGTATCAGCCGGATTGGGCTGGAGGATGTATGGAAAGCCGTAAAGAGCGTGATAGAAAAATAAAAAATAATAATTTTGGCGCAGTCAGGCTGATCGCAGCTTTATTTGTCATGGCGGGACATATGCATATTCTGGCAGGAAAAACTGTACCTGTGTTTTATGGGATGCCGGTTCAAGAAATAGGAGTAAGCATATTTTTTGTGATCGGAGGCTATTTAATATCAAAGAGCTGGATAAAGAGCCGGGATTTTGCCGGATATATATGCAGGAGATGTTTTCGGATTTTTCCTGCTCTGATTTTTTGTGTATGCACGATAGTGTTTTTGGCAGGCCCTGCTGTAACGAGCCTGTCATGGAAGGAGTATTTTTCAGACAGACTGACATGGAAATATTTGATGAACAGCCTTTTATACATAAATCATTCTCTGCCGGGAGTATTTTTGGACAATCCATACCCGGCAGCGGTAAATGGTTCGCTTTGGAGTCTGCCTGTGGAATTTATGATGTATCTGTTTCTTCCTTTATGGATCAATACCGGAAGAAAAATGACAGCCCGTTCAGGGGTTTTTTGGGCTGCATGTACGGCGGCAGCTGTACTGGCAGCATGCATTTTTGGAGCGGGGGGGGGTATTGGAGAAACGCATCTTGTTATTGCAGGCAGGGAACTGGGGCAGGTTTTGTCCCCGGTGGTCCGGGTTGTGCCATATGAGATGGCAGGCAGCCTGATTGCTGTGTGCGGGCTGGAGAAGTATTTAAATCTGCAGGTGTCTGTACTGCTGCTGGCGGTTCTGGCGGTTTTAGGACCAGTTCCGGCATTTGTATCCTGTCTTGCTGCGTATTGTTTTCTGCCATATGCAGTGCTGGCATTTGCACTGGCTGACAGGCCGTATTTTTCAGCAGTAAATAACCGGGATCTATCTTATGGGATCTATCTTTTTAGTTTTCCGATTCAGCAGATACTGGTGCAGGTGTTCCTATATCATGGTATAGCACTGCATGTTTTTGCTTTGATGGTTTTATCGGTACTGTTGTCTGTGGCGGCAGGATTTCTTACAGAGAGGCTGGTTGAAAATCCTGTACAGAGACTGCAGAAAAATATGTTTTGCTGAATCAAATTAATCGGGGAGAAGCAGTTATGTTATTTAACTCATTACAGTATTTGATTTTTTTTCCTGCAGTGGTTTTCCTATATTTTGTACTTCCATACAGAGCCAGACAGCTGTGGCTGCTTTTTGCCAGTTATTATTTTTATATGTGCTGGAATGTACAGCACGCTGTTTTGATGCTTTTTTCAACATTTATAACTTATGTGTGTGGACTGCTGCTGGAAAAAGCAGGAAAGATATCGGTAAAAAAAGCGATATTAGTAAGCTGCATTCTGTTAAATATGGGGATTTTATTTTACTTTAAATATTCGAATTTTGCGATGAAGAGTCTGCAGCAGATGCTGAATATTGTGCGTATAGAACTAAAAGTTCCTGTGTTTGACGTTATGCTGCCGGTTGGAATATCGTTTTTTACATTTCAGGCAGTTGGATATGTAGCAGACGTTTATAGGGGAGAGAGCCGGACAGAAAAAAATTTCTTCCGCTATGCGCTGTTTGTATCCTTTTTTCCACAGCTAGTGGCAGGGCCGATCGAGAGATCTGGAAATCTGCTGCTCCAGTTGGAAAAGCCCGCGTTATTTGACCTGCAAAAAGCTGCATATGGACTTCTAGCAATGGCATATGGCCTGTTTCTTAAAATGGTAGTGGCAGATAATATTGCAGCGGTGATAGATCCTGTATTCGCAGAACCGGCAGGGTATGCCGGCATGGAACTGCTGACCGCATCCATTCTGTTTGCGTTTCAAATCTATGCTGATTTTGAAGGGTATACAAAATTGGCAATCGGCAGTGCTGCAGTATTAGGATATCGTTTGAATGAAAATTTTAACATGCCATACTTGGCGGTATCTGTCAAAGATTTTTGGAGGAGATGGCATATATCGCTGACATCCTGGTTGAGAGATTACATCTATAAACCGTTGGGGGGGGGTAAAACTGGAACGGTCAGAAAACAATTAAATACAATGATTGTATTTATATGTTCGGGACTGTGGCATGGGGCGGCTTGGCATTATGTTGTGTGGGGAGCTTTGAATGGAGCTATGAGTATAATTGAGGATTTGAGCCGCCCTGCATGGAACAGGCTGAAAGGCCGTCTGAAAATCAAAGAGGACAGGATCGCATACAGGATCTGCTGCAGGTTAGCGACGTTTATAGCAATTGATGTGACTTGGATTTTTTTTCGTGCGGGGTCATTACGTGCAGGAGCCGATATTCTCCACTCAGTTGCATTGGATTTTAGGCTGGAATGGTTTCTTGCTGGAGGATATGCAGGCATGTTTGATTCCATAGGCAGGTTTGCGGTTATATTTTTATCGCTGATAGTCCTTGGAGTGGCGGATATGGCGAAGTATGCCGGAAAAGATATCAGTAAGATGGTGTTTAGGCAGCAGGCGGTTTTTCGATGGATATTTTACTGGATCATTCTGATGGTGATCCTTTATTGGGGGATTTATGGAACAGGATATGTGCAGACGCAGTTTATTTATTTTCAGTTTTAAGATAATCGCTGTCAGACTGATTCTGGCAGCATCGATACTGCTTGGATATATACATCACGTGCTGCCGCAGTATGGACAAGGATACAATGCTTCGCTGATTGATAAGGCAGAGAGGCTTAAATCTGTCAGCAGTCCTAAAATGGTTCTGCTTGGCAATTCCAATCTGTCTTTTGGTTTGGAATCATCTCTTTTGCAAACCAGATTTGGCATGCCGGTAATAAATATGGGACTGCACGGCGGCGCCGGCAATGCATTTCATGAGGAAATGGCAAAGATTAAGGTAGAAAAGGATGATATTTATATTGTCTGCCATACGGATTTTGCAGATTATGACACGATGGAAGATGCTATGGTCGTATGGACAGCATTAGAAAATAATTATAGTTTATGGAATTTATTGAGATGGAAGGATATGCGCAGGATGGCAGAGGGGTTTCCTGTATATCTGAAGAAATGTTTGAATTTGTATGCATTAAATACTGGTAATGCAGATGTGGGCGGAGTTTATTCAAGAAAAGCATTTAATGAGTATGGAGATATAGAGGTTTATAGGGAAGGAAATATTAATGTGCAGCAGAACGATGTCCGGGTTCCAGAAATTGATGAGATTACAGTAAATAGGCTGAATGAACTGAATGCTTATCTGCAAAAGAGGGGAGCAGTGATGCTTGTAGCTGCGTATCCTATCGCAAACGGAGAAATGACGGCGGATGCGGAAGAATTTATTAGTTTTCAAAAAGAGCTGGCCAGACGTCTGGATTGTGCCGTGATATCAAATTATGTGGATTATATGATAGATTATAGTTATTTTTATGAGCCGCTTTTTCACCTGGATTCCACAGGAGCCAGACTGAGGACAGAACAGCTTATAAAGGATCTGGAAAGATGGCGGGAGGCACCAGATCGTTATAAGGATGCCGATATGAGCCGGGATATTTATGAGGATATATTATCAGACGCTATGCTTTCACATATTACAGATTTTCATAAATATCTGAGCGCATTGAAAAAGGCGGGGGATAGGTATTGTGTGTTTTTGTCTATGAAGGAAACCGTATCAGGCAGTATGGATGACACGGATAAACGGATGCTGAAAGATTTAGGATTTGGAGCAGCGGTGCACAATCCACAGAAAGGTTATATTGCAGTATCTGACTGCGGCAGGGTGACTGAGAAAAAGGATGATAATTTACTGGAATTATCAGGCAGACTGGATAGCGGGCCTGTTTATCATATGACTAGTATAAGGAATGATCATGGAATGGATTGTTCTATTATTTTAGATGGAAGGGAGTATTCCAAAAACCAGAAGGGCATTAATATGATTGTCTATAGCAGGGAAACCGGCAGGTTACTGGATTCCGTTTCGTTTGATATTTGTCTGGGCGAAATGCGTTCAGTACGGAATATCGAATAGTATTGACCTGGCATGTTATAAAATGGAGGAAAAATGCAGAAATACTTAAAAGAAATCATTGATCAAAAAATAGAATTGTTAGAAGTGCTGCGGATTTCTAATTATATGAATCAGCTGGAAGAAGCAGTACATGACTTGGCAGATTGTTTAATGTCAGGCGGAAAGATTCTGTTAGCAGGAAATGGAGGCAGTGCAGCAGATGCACAGCACTTTGCAGCAGAAATTGTCGGCAGGTTTATGATGGACCGCAAAAGCCTGCCGGCTGTTTCACTATGTGTAGATCCGTCGGTCATATCTTGTATCGGAAATGACTATGGCTTTGACTGTGTATTTTCGAGGCAGCTGGAAGGACTGGCTGACCGTGGAGATGTGTTTATTGCAATATCCACAAGTGGAAAATCAGAAAATTTGATTCGGGCAGTAAAAAACGCACAAGAAAAAGGTGTTCTGACAATAGGACTATTGGGAAATGATGGAGGCATAATGAAAGATCTGTGTGACCGGCCGCTTATTGTTCCTTCATCCATAACGCCTAGAATACAGGAAATACATACATTTACGGTGCATTTAATGTGTGAATACATAGAAAAACTGCTTTTTGATCAGTGCGAAGCATGAACATTATATGAAATACGAAAGCATTTTTTAAACACGCTCTAAGCACAGTATTAATTTATGGAAGGAAAAATATGATCACGTATCAGGAATATGAAAGACGGTCGAAAAATGTAAAATGTCTGGTTTATGGGGACTTAATGCTGGACAAGTATATATATGGCAGCATTGGAAGAATATCACCAGAAGCACCTGTTCCGGTTGTTCTGACAGACCGGGAAGAGGCAGCACTGGGCGGAGCTGCGAATGTCGCAGGAAATATCCGGGCAATGGGCATTCAAGTAAGCATTATTGGAAGGATTGGAAACGATGCAGAAGGCTTTATGCTGAATGAAAAATTGGAAACTAAAGGAATACAGTTTCAAGGAATAAAAAGTGATCAAGTGCAGACAACAACAAAAACCCGTGTTATAGGAATGAATCAGCAGATTCTAAGAGTCGACAAAGAAGAGGCAGCCAAACTGGATGGGGAAGGGACAAAAAGAGTATGTGAGAGTCTGGAATACTGTATCAGCAGGTCTGATGTAGTGATTATATCAGATTATAATAAAGGTATATGTACGGATGAAATCTGCAGAAAAATTATTGAACAGGCACGCAGGCAGAAGAAAATAGTTTTAGTAGATGCAAAAGCAAAGGACTGGACAAAGTATGAAGGTGCTGATTTGATCACACCTAATTTTAAGGAGTTTAAAGAGGCTGTCGGCAGTGCGTGCAGTAATACAGAAGAGGATATTGTTAAATATGGATTAGAACTATGCCATAAATATTCTTTAAAGGGCCTGCTTATTACGCGGTCGCAGCTGGGAATGACGTATGTTGGGAGAGACGGCAGCTTTTATACATATCAGTCCCAGGCAAGGGAAGTATTTGATGTTTCCGGTGCGGGGGATACGGTCATGGCTGTGCTGGCAGCGTTTTTGTCTGTCCATAGTCCTATAGATGAGGCTGTCTATGCCTCAAATACCGCAGCGGGAATCGCTGTAGGAAGATTTGGGACTTATAATGTATTAAAGCAGGAACTGTTTACAGAATTAAAGAAAAAGGAAAATAGGGATAGGACTCTTATATGGAGCTGGGAAGAAGCCGCTGCATTCTGCCGGCAGTGTAATGAATACGGGGAAAAAGTCGTTTTTACAAATGGGTGTTTTGACATCCTGCATAGAGGGCATATAGAATATTTAAATAAAGCCCGTGATCTGGGAGAGAGGCTGATTGTAGGATTGAATACGGATGATTCTGTAAAAAGATTGAAGGGAGCATGCCGTCCGGTAAATAATCAGGCTGACAGGGCATATCTTTTGTCTGCACTGGAATGTGTGGACGGTGTTGTATTATTTGATGAGGATACGCCATACCGTTTAATCGAATGCCTAAAACCGGATCTGCTGGTAAAGGGAGGCGATTACGAGTTGGAGAATATAGTTGGGAGAAACTTAGTGGATGAAGTGGTTATTCTTCCATTTGTAGATGGATATTCGACAACGAAAATTTTAAGGGGGGGGGGTATCTGAGAAATTATGCCCGTGATCTGTATTTTCTGATTTATGGGTACATTTTGCAGAAAGTATTCTGCAGGGAATATTATATGGCAGGGAGGAGATGGTGTTATGAGATGCCCGATCTGTATGAGGAAGGGGAAAAAGATTTTTTCAAGCATTGTGTTAGATAAGTATTGTGTAGATTATTTTCAATGTCCAGAGTGTGCCGCTGTGTACACAGAAAAGCCATACTGGATGGATGAAGCATATGAAAATGCGATTGTACCGGAAGATACAGGGGTTATGCAGCGCGGTATCGTAAACGGCGTAATCACAAACAGGCTGATCAGGCGGTTTATAGGGCCGGGAACGTATTTGGATTATGGGGGGGGGTACGGCATCTTTGCCAGACTGATGAGGGATATCGGATATGACTTTTACTGGTATGATAAATATGCAGAAAATCTGCTTGCCCGGGGCTTTGAATTTACAAGACAAAAGGTAAGGCTGGTAACAGCCTTTGAGGTCATGGAGCATGTAGAACATCCGTGCAGCGAGCTGGAAAAGATGCTCAGATGTGCAGATAATATTTTGTTTTCAACAGTCTGCTATGATAAGGGAAGGTCTTATCAAAATGAGGAATGGTGGTATTATGGACAGAAGAATGGACAGCATATTATGTTTTACAGTGAGCTGACATTAAAATATCTGGCACGAAAGTACCATTTGAATTATTATAATCTCGGCCTTCTTCATTTTTATACAAAGAAAAAAATACCACGGTTTTTGATATATATATTGTTTAGAGGGATATGGTGTATGCCGTTTATGAGCATGGAATGGCTGTGGATGATGTGGAAAGAAAAAGGCAGCGTAGGAAAAGACCGGGCAAAGCTGATGGGGAAAGGCTGATTTTTACGTTGTATTGGCAGGTTTTTTAATAAATGAACAGGAGATGAACAATGTTGGACGATATAGCTATACTGATCCCATGCTTCAATGAAAGCCAGACTATCAAAAAAGTAATCCAAGATTATAGGAAAGAACTGCCAGAAGCCAGAATATATGTATATGATAATAATTCAACAGACCAGACGGCAGAAATCGCAGCTTCTTTTGGAGGAGTGACGGTACGTCACGAGTATTGTCAGGGAAAGGGCAATGTAATCAGGAGAATGTTTCGTGAAATTAACGCCAGATGCTATATCATGGTCGATGGGGATGACACCTATCCGGCGGAATATGCAGGCAGGATGGCAGATCTGGTTTTAAGGCATAATGCAGATATGGTTGTCGGGGACCGGTTGTCATCTACATATTTTACTGAAAATAAAAGGCCGTTTCATAATATAGGCAATGAGCTTGTCCGTAAAAGCATTAATTGGCTGTTTAAATGCGACATCAAAGACATTATGACAGGATACAGGGCTTTCAGCTACGAATTTGTGAAAACTTTTCCGGTTTTGTCAGGCGGGTTTGAAATAGAGACAGAAATGAGCATACATGCTGTGGATAAGAGAATGCAGATCGAGCATGTAGTCATTGAATATAGGGACAGGCCGATAGGCAGTGAGTCAAAATTAAATACATATACGGACGGCATAAAAGTAATCAGAACAATTGTCAGGCTGTTCCGCAGCTATAAGCCGATGGCTTTCTATGGGATTTTGTCAGCAGTACTTTTAATGCTTGCAGCTGCCTTTTTTATACCTGTATTTATTGAATTTATTGTGACGGGCCAAGTGGCCAAATTTCCTACGCTTATTGTATGCGGTTTTGCTGTAATTGCAGCGATCCAGTCACTTTTTTCTGGAATGATATTGTCTAATATTGTGCAGGAAGACAGGCGCGATTTTGAAGCTGGATTTAAGCGGGCTTATGATAATAAGAAAGGACTGGAAAAAGAAAGCCGGGAAAAAGAAAATATGAAAGAGCGATCAAGAGAGAATTCTTAAAGAGAGAATTTAGAAGGAGAAATGAAAGAAAGTCAATAAGGGAATGTCTGGAAAAAGGAAATTTGATAAGAAAGATGTGAGAGGGAGAATGGATGAATTTTATATATTTCATAGCAGGATGTTTATTTTGGGGCAGTATTATTTTTGTGCTGTTTTTGTTTCGATATAAATCCTGGCTTCATAGTGAGACGATAGAAAATATGGGATGCCGCCAGAAAATTTTATTATTATCAGCTGCAGGATTTGTGGTCTTGGCATGTATCCTGCCGATGGGCGTGTCTCCATCCTGGAATGGAGAACTGCCGGATCATAGAAATCAATATGAGGTAATGGCAGAAGCTGTACTGAACGGACATTTTTATATGGATTATGATGACGTAGACCCAAGACTGCTGGAAATGGATAATCCATATGACCCGGAAGAAAGAACCAGGCTGGGGGTTAATTTTCACTGGGATCATGCTTTTTATGACGGACATTATTATATGTATTTTGGCATTGTGCCAGTTTTTCTGCTTTTTCTGCCTTATCGGATAGTGACAGGCATGAGCCTGATGACGTACCATGCGACACAGATTTTTGTAGGGATGTTTATTGTAGGTATATTTGTCCTGTTTCATTTTTTGATAAAAAAGTTTTTCCGCAGGCTGACCTTTGGCATGTATCTGGCTTTATCCTCTGCATTTGCGGTTATGAGTATCTGGTATAGTATAGCTGCACCTTCTTTGTACTGCACGGCTATTACGTCCGGCTTATGTATGGAGGTATGGAGCCTTTATTTTTTTGCGAAATCTGTCTGGGGAGAGGCAGGGCAGGTAAGCAGGAAAAGTATATTTTATGCATTTTTAGGCAGTTTATTCGGAGCACTGGCTTTTGGGTGCAGACCGCCGGTCGCTCTGGCAAATATAGCTGTGATACCTATGCTGGCAGAATATTTGAAAAATAAGAAAATGGATTTTCGTCTGTTTGGACAGCTGACAGCTGCAGCTTTGCCATACGTAGTAATCGGAATCCTGCTGATGGCTTATAATTATGTTCGGTTTGACAGCCCGTTTGAATTTGGGCAGACGTATCAGCTGACACTGGCAGATCAAAGCAGCTATGGGAATTTTTTTGATCAGTTTGATTTGGTAAATGTGCTGAACGGGGTGGTGTCTAATCTTATTTCTTTTAGTCCTGTGAAAAAAAAATTTCCATATATTTCGTTAAATGGAGCATTGGTAAATTTTCCGATTTTATGTTCTGCAGCTGTCAGCATGGCACAGGAGGGCGTCAGGGAGCAGTTAAAGAAACTAAATATACGAAATCTGACTATAGTGTTTTTTATGCTGCCGTTTGTGATTACGATGACGGATGTGCTCTGGAGCCCGTTTATAGGTGAAAGGTATCGGATGGACATATATTGGATCATGGGTGTGACATCTTTTATTTTCATCGGCATATGCTATATACAAAAGCCGGAAACGTCAAAGCGGAAATTCAGTTTTGTTATGACAAACTGGGCGTTGATCACAATTTTTACGTGCATGTTGCTTTATTGTGTGCCAAATGATTTAAATTTTACTGAGCCATTCTTTCTGGAAAATGTGGAGAGGATAAAAAAAATATTGGCATTGGGGTTTGTCTGAATATTATGGATGAAATAAGTTCGGCTGTCAGAAACTAATGGGGGGAAGCGAAGAAAGCTGAACCGGAAAAATCGCAGAGGCAGAGGCTGACAAAGGCTGTGAGGATACAGAAGATATGGCCAATGGTGTATTCTGTTTACGAGCATGGAATGGCTGTGGATGATATGGAATGAAAAATCAAGTTCCTTTTGTGATTGTGTACAAATGGGTGAAAATGTGGTATTGTACTTTAAAAGAACATATTTGGCAGATTTGAAATTGTAATCAATAAATTAATGGAAAGAAGAGGATTACTATTATGATGTACCCTTATATGACTCTGAATGATGATACGGAGATCACCCATTCAGAAATGAAACCGGATGGCAGAGTGAAAGTATATATTGAAACGCCGGATGAAAAAGTCTGTTTTCGTCATGCTACATGCTGGCTTCCAGAATATAAATGGGAAGAAATTTATAAATATACAGATGCTGAAATGAATTATTTCAAAAAGATTGTCCGTAATAATGCGCATTTGATCATTGAATTTTCGCAGGAAGGGGGCATAACAAATGCCTCAAATTTTTAAAGTTGGTTCATTTGTGATATATTTTTGGTCAGATGAAAATAATCCTACAGAACCTATCCATGTTCATGTTTCGGAGGGAAAGGCAGCTGCTAATTCAACCAAAATATGGATAACAAATGCAGGCAAAACCCTGCTCTGTAATAATAATTCAAAAATTCCAGCTAAGATGCTGAAAAATATTATGCGCCATATTGAAGCGAATAGTGATTTGATCATTGATCAATGGTGTGAGCAATTCGGCGAGATTAAATATTATTGTTAACGGCAGGGAAATCTAAGTATTGCGTCTGAAATGAATAATATTTATAACATTCCAGAGTCCTGACAGGGCAGGCTTTTCAGCCCCGTCAGGACTCTGTACTATTGTATAGTTTGGTTGTTTTGTGATTTCTTCCACTGACTTTTGATTAGATTCAAAAAATACGCTGAAACTATTGCAGAATCCTGCAGTGTCTTTTATAATCAATGGCAGGGAATAGTGACAAAATTCATCAAAAGGTATTTTTATAGGATCATTTTATAATGAGGAAAGAATATAAAAATAATATATTAAGGAAAGTACAGGTAGCAGCATGGATATAAAAGACATATGCAATGCCGGCGGCGACATTTTAGATGCCGTTGCAGATGCCGTTAACCGAAATGATTACAGCGGCCTGAGCGAAAATGTGAGCAATACGGTAAACCGTGTCGTCAGCCAGGTAAAAGAAGAAGTAGGAAAGGGCACCTACGGAGATCCGACGCATCAGTATGGCAAGACGACATATACTCGAAAAGGACAGGCAAACTATAGAAGCATACATGATAAGGATGAGGGCAGGTATTCTTCGATCTATAAAAACATTGGAAACCGTGCCGGCTCTGGCAGGCAGGTAAGCCGTATGGTACATAGCCAGCGTATGCCCGCGGCAGTGACGAAGTATCCGGCAGGCAGGATTTCCGGGCCGCTGCAGATGGGCTGGGGGATTCTGGCGACGTGCGGATTCAGCATTACTGCTTTGGTTATGTTTATTTTAATGCTGACAGAAGGCGGGACGGTGTTTATCGTGCTTGCGGCGGTCTTCGGCCTTTTGACAGTATTTAGTATTACAGACATCGTGCGGGGAAGCCGCAAGATCGCATTGGTCAACCGGTTTTACTGGTATACGAGGCTGATTGGCGACCGGGGGTATATTGCTGTTGATGAGCTGGCCCTTCAGACAGGCAGACAGCATGAGGATGTAGTGCGTGACCTGATGAAGATGATGAAAAAGCACATGTTTCTGCAGGGACGGCTGGATCATGCGCAGTCTACCTTTATGCTGACGCAAGAGTCATATCAGCAGTATTTAGAGGCAGAGCAGAACCGCAGGAACAGGGAGGCTCTGGAGAAAAAGGGGCAGGAACAATCACGCATGCAGCAGCAGGAGGCCGAGCGGCATCAGGCATATGACAGGCAGACGCAGAAAATCTTAAAGGATGGCAATGCTTATATCCGCATGGTGCATGAGTGTAATGAAAAGATTCGAAACGAAGTGATGAGCGGCAAGCTCTCCAGACTAGAAATCATTATGCGCCGGATTTTTGAGCATGTGGAAAAAAAGCCGGAAAGTGCATATGACCTGCATAAATTTATGGATTATTATCTGCCTACTACGACAAAGCTGTTAAATGCCTACATTGATCTGGACAGGCAGGAGATTGCCGGAGAAAATATTTCTGCAACCAAAAAAGAGATCGAAGATACGCTTGATACAATCAATACTGCGTTTGAAAAGCTTCTGGACGGGCTCTTTGAAGATACAGCATGGGATATATCTTCGGATATTTCTGTGATGAAGACAATGATGGCTCAGGAAGGGCTGACTGAGCAGAGAGATTTTAAACTTGATAAATAGGGGGTATTGCCTGCAAAGACTGTGATGGCGAAATAGGCAGCACTGCCAGCAAAGGCAGCAGAATCTAAATAGATAGTACTATCTGTAAGGACAGCAGTTATAAATAAGTGGTATTGTCTGCCAGAACAGCGGTACTTAAAATAAGAGATCGTAGGAAACAGTAGTTGAAGAATACAAGAGGCAGAGTGCAGCAGATTATAATAGAAGAGAACAACAGGCAAATTATAACAGATTGTAAATAGAAGAAAACAACAGGCAAATTGTAACAGATTGTAAATAGAAGAAAACAACAGGCAAATTGTAACAGATTGTAATATAGAAGAAAACAACAGGTAAATTGCAGCAGATGATACAGGAGGATAAGCAATTGTCAGATAATTTTGAAGAATTTACAGCAAAAGCGCCGACGCTCGTATTTGACCCCGCACCCAAGGAGGAAGAGCCGGTAAAGACACCACAGCAGCCGAAACAGGAAGTGCTCAATGATGCAATGCTTTCGGAGGAAGAAAAGCGTCAGGTAGACGCATTTGTAGAGCAGATTGACCTGCGTAATTCCGGTGCAGTCCTGCATTACGGCGTAGGTACGCAGAAGAAAATGGCTGATTTTTCTGAGAGAGCATTGAATAATGTCCGGACCAAGGATCTTGGCGAGGTCGGAGATATGATCGCAGGGCTTGTCACAGAGCTGAAGAGCTTTGATGCGGGCGAAGAAGCCAAGGGATTACGGGGCTTTTTTAAGAAAAGCGAGAATAAAATGATGGCGATGAAGGCAAAGTATAACAGGGTGGAAACAAATGTAAATGAGATTGTAAAAGTACTGGAAAACCACCAGATCCAGCTGATGAAAGACATTGACGTATTAGATCGCATGTATGAAATAAATCTGAATTATTTTAAAGAGCTTTCGATGTATATACTGGCCGGAAAGAAGAAGCTGCAGCAGGTACGCCAGACAGAGCTCGTAGAGCTCCAGCAGAAGGCAGCGCGCAGCAGCCTGCCGCAGGATGCGCAGGCAGCGAGGGATTTAGCGGATTTATGTGAGCGTTTTGAAAAGAAACTGTATGATCTGGAGCTTACGCGGACAGTATCCATACAGACAGCGCCGCAGATACGTATGGTGCAGAACTCGGATACATTGATGGCAGAAAAAATCCAGTCTACGATAGTAAATACGATTCCGCTGTGGAAGAGCCAGATGGTCATAGCGATCGGCGTGGAACATTCTGCACAGGCAGCAAGGGCGCAGCGTGAAGTGACAGATATGACAAATGAGCTGCTGAAAAAGAATGCAGATGCCCTGAAACTGGCAACAATTGAAAGTGCCAAAGAGTCTGAGCGCGGCATTGTAGATCTGGAAACGCTCAAGCATACAAATGAAACGCTGATTACGACACTGGATGAAGTGATGAAAATACAGATTGAGGGCCGGGAAAAACGCCGGGCAGCAGAAGCTGAATTATCCGATATGGAAATGCAGCTGAAAAATAAGATGTTGGAGCTTTCGCGGGCATAAAAGTTCAAATGATATCCTGCATGTAATTATCAGGAAGAGAACAGGCTGTCGATAAGGATCAGGCAATGCAATGATAAGGATCAGGCAATGCAATGATAAGGATCAGGCAATGCAATGATAAGGATCAGGCAATGCAATGATAAGGATACCAGTAAGATCAATGACGAGGCAGAGCAGAGATGAGAACAGAACATCAATCAGAATAACAGTAAGAAATCAGCAGATATAATGAAAATATAATAACAATTTAATAATAATACAATAATAAACTCAATAAAAAAGAAACAGCAGTTTACAGCTTTTTAAAATATACATCATATGGTAAACATTATATTGTATCTGATTTGGGCATGCAGAATGATATATGCTGCAGAACTTGAAAAGTTATAAACTGCTGAAAAAGAAAATATGCGGATCAAAACCAGATAAATAAATAATAATGCAGAAATGCTTGTCATATTATGGAAATCACAACATGTTAAAATCTGCATATTTTAACAGAAAGGATTGTATGAAAAAAGCAGCTTTTTTTGATGTAGACGGCACCATATTAGACCACCACAATTATATTCCGAAAAGCACTGTAGATGGCATTCATAAGATCCAGGCAAATGGTTGCTATGCATTTTTATGTACCGGAAGGAGCAGGGCGTTTGTAAAAAATAAAGAGCTGCTGGATATAGGGTTTGACGGTATTATCAGCGGCTGCGGGACGATGATTGAGTTTCAGGAACAGGTGTTGTATTATAAAAAAATCGAACAAGAGCAGATCAAAAAGACACTGGCCTTTTTAAAGGATCAAAAGGCAGCTGTGATTATGGAGGGACGGCATAAGCTGTATCTTGATCCAGAAGATTTTGGCAGTGACCTGTATATTGCAAAGCTCAGGGAGGAAGTCGGCAGCGGAATGATGCCGATTACAGGCAGTGAGGCGGACTGGGAGGTCAGTAAATTTTCCTGTGCGATCGAGCGTGCAGATCTCAATCGATTAAGGGCGGGACTTGAAGACGAATACTCGCTTCTGGTGCATGATATTCCGGTTATGGAAGTAGTGCCAAAGGGCTGTTCGAAAGGCACCGGTATTTTAAAGGTGTGTGACCAGCTTGGCATTCGGGCAGAGGATACGTATGCGTTTGGAGACAGCGTAAATGACCTGCCGATGTTTGAAGTCGCAGGATACAGTATTGCGATGGGAAATGCAAATGATAAAGTAAAGCAAAAGGCAGCTTATGTGACGGATGCACTGCATGATGACGGGATTTATCATGCATTAGAGCATTTTGGGCTTTTTTAGCGTCTAAAAACAATGCCGTATGGGCATAGCTTTGCAGATAGGAGCAGATATGAAGATCATTATTGTGGGCTGTGGCAATGTAGGCGCTGCGCTTGCAGAGCAGCTGAGTTCAGAAGGACATGACATTACGGTTATAGATACGAGGGAGCAGCTGGTAGAAAGTGTTTCGGTATCCTGCGATGCGCTGGGCATAGTAGGAAATGGAGCCAGCTTTAACGTGCAGTCAGAAGCAGGCGTGGAAGAGGCGGATTTGATTGTGGCAGTAACAGGTTCGGACGAGTTAAACCTGCTGTGCTGCCTGATTGCGCGGAAATCAGGCGGATGCCATACCATTGCACGGGTCAGCAATCCGGTCTACAGTCAGGAAATTGCATTTATTAAAGAAGAGCTGGGGTTGTCCATGATTATCAATCCACAGCTGGCGGCAGCAAGGGAAATGGCGCGTATGCTGAAATTTCCATTTGCTACAAAAGTGGATACATTTGCAAAAAGCCGTGTGGAGCTCGTTGTATACCGTATAGAGGAAGGCAGCCCGCTTAACAATATGAAGCTCAGGGATATGCCGGGAAAACTCCGCAGTGACGTACTGATTCCTGTCGTAGAGAGGGGAGAGCAGGTCATTATACCTGACGGCAATTTTGAGCTGAAGGAAAAGGATGATATTACCATTGTCGGGAGCCAGTTAAAGACAATCGAGTTTTTCAAAAGGCTTGGCAAGCCGACGGCGGCAGCCCGGGATGTGATTATTATCGGCGGCGGCAGGACTACGATTTATCTTGCAAAGCAGCTGATCCAGATGGGGCTTAAAGTAAAGATCATAGAGCATGACAGCAAGCGCTGCGAAGTGCTTTCGGATATGCTGCCGAAAGCAATGATTATCTGTGCAGATGCGACAGATAAAGACGTGCTGCTGGAAGAAGGATTGGTAGAGACTGAGGCATTTGTGGCAAATACAAACTTTGATGAGGAAAATATTATGCTGGCGCTGTTTGCCAAGAGTCTGTCAAAGGCAAAGCTGATTACGCGGGTGCACAGGATCGCTTATGACAATATCATTGAGAAGCTGGATCTCGGCAGTATTATTTATCCAAAATATATTACGGCGGTAAATATTATTAAATATGTCCGTGCCATGAAAAATTCGGAAGGCAGCAATATCGAAACGTTATACAGGCTGAACGATAACCGGGTGGAGGCTCTGGAGTTTCAGATCCGCAAAAATTCGCCTGTAGTCGGCATACCCCTGGCTGATCTTCAGCTGAAGAAAAACATGATTATAGGCTGTATCACCCACAAAGGACAGACGGCGATCGCAAAAGGACAGTCTGTCATTAAAGCCGGAGATACTGTCATTCTGATTACTACGCAAAAAGGCCTGCACGACCTGCGGGATGCGCTGGAGTAGGAGGACGGGCAATGAATTATGCGGTGATAAGGTATATTCTGGGAACTGTGCTCTGCTGTCAGAGCGTATTTCTGCTTGCACCTGCATTGGTTGCGGCTGTTTATAAGGAACAGGAAGGATTTTGGTATCTGGCAGCGGCAGCTGCCTGCTTTGTCATAGGGCTGCTGCTGCGTGTATGCAGGACAAAGACAAAAGTGTTTTACTCCAGAGAGGCATTTTTAACAGTTACCTCCAGCTGGGTGATTTTAGGCATGACCGGTGCGCTGCCGATGTATATGACCGGCGAGTATAAGACCTATATCGATGCTATGTTTGATACGATATCAGGATTTACGACAACCGGAGCGAGTGTGCTGTCCACGGTAGAAGAACTATCCCGTGCAACCGCATTCTGGCGGTGCTTTACGCATTGGAGCGGCGGTATGGGCGTGCTTGTTTTTTTGATGGCTGTACTGCCCTTGTCAGGCAGTTCGAATATGCACCTGATGCGTGCTGAAAGCCCTGGGCCTTCGGTAGGCAAGCTGGTGCCGAGAGTGCGCCAGACAGCATTGATTTTATATAAGATCTATCTGTTTATAACGCTGCTGCAGGTCGTGCTTTTGATGCTTGCGGGACTGTCTTTATATGAAGCACTGGCACTTTCGTTTTCTACGGTAGGAACCGGGGGATTTGCACTGGTAGACTCCAGCATTGCGGGATACAGTCATCTGGTTCAGATCATTATTATTGTATTTATGCTGCTGTGCGCGCTGAATTTTAATACTTACTATTTACTGCTGATCCGCAAGCCCAAGGAGGCGATTTTGCACAATTCGGAAGTAAAGTGGTTCTTGATGATTGTGTTTTCTGCGGCTGCGGTCATTACGCTGAATATACGGGACGGATTCCAGAGCATATTAGAAGCATTTCATACGGCACTGTTTCAAGTAGCGACGTTAATCAGCAGTACTGGATTTGCAACAGCAGACTTTAATTTATGGCCGGAGCTGTCAAGGACAATTCTGGTTATTTTGATGTTTGTAGGAGCCTGCGCAGGGAGCACAGGGGGCGGGTTTAAAGTGTCGCGCCTTATGATTGTGGTTGGTGCGGCTAAAAATGAGCTTTTATCCATGACGCATCCCAGGAGTGTGCAGAAGGTGCATATGAATGGAAGGCGGGTGCCGGACAATATTGTAAAGACGGCCCTGTGCTATATGACTGTATATGTATTTGTAATAATAGGGTCGGTTCTTTTGATCAGCATAGACAATTTTGATATGACGACGAACCTGACCGCTGTTTTAGCTACATTAAATAATATCGGGCCGGGACTGAATGAGGTAGGCCCGACGGGCAATTTTGGCGGATACAGCGTATTATCCAAAATCGTGCTGATGGGCGACATGCTGATCGGCCGTCTGGAGATCTTTCCGGTGCTGACGCTGTTTGCACCAGGCATGTGGCGCATTCTGTCATGGCATAGTAATAAGAAATATGATAAGTTTGACAAGCTGGAAAAAGATGAATATGGCAGGATGTAGGCATGGAGGGTGTATGAGGATTTTTTTGAAAAATATCGGGAAGATAGATAATGCTGAAGTTGACATAGATGGCATAACAGTGATTGCTGGTGAAAATGATACCGGAAAAAGTACAGTCGGGCGTGCACTTTTTGCAGTAGTAAAAAGCTTTTACCATATAGATGAGAAAATTCAAGAGGAACGTGCACAGGGAATAGAATCAGTTATTACTGCCATGGGAAAACAATTTCTAAGAAAAATGTCATTTACCTTGTCTTTTCATAAAAAAGATCTTGTACGCAGCATTTTGGGTAAAGCAGATTCTCTTAAAGATGATGTGAATCTGATCAAAGATGTGTTTTATCAACTGCTGTTTTTACAGGATAAAGAGATTTCATGTGAGCTGGATTCAAAAGAAGCAGAGCATTACTTTTTGAAAATCAAACAATATTTAAATATATCAGATCATGATATTGTTAAGTCGATTTTGGGAAGAACATTGGATGCGGTATTCAGTCATCAGGTCAGCAATATATATACCGGAGAAGATGGGAAAATTCAAATGCAGATAAAAGAAAAAAGGATAGAGATTGTTGTTAGTGATAATATAATTACTGATATAACAAACGGATTAAACCTTCAAAATCAGGCAGTTTATTTAGATGGAATGTTTGCTGTAAATGATTCTATGAACAGTTTGTTTAATTTGAATTTAAAATCAGCAGGGGAAAACGGATCATATTATTTATATACCGACATACATGCAGACAGCCCCAATGTAATAGAAGAAATTGTAATTAATAAAAAGCTGGATAAAATTTACAGTAAAATATTATCTGTGTGCAGCGGAGATCTTGTGAGCAACCAGAGACTGCAGTTTGGATACAAGCGGAGCAATAGTGATGAAATTTTAGATTTCGCAAATCTATCTGCGGGACTAAAGACATTTGCATTATTAAAATATTTTTTAAAAAATGATATCATTCAGTCTGGCGGAATACTTGTATTGGATGAACCTGAGGTTCATCTGCACCCGGAATGGCAGCTGCTGTTTGCAGAGCTGATTGTATTGATTTATAAAGAATTCGATGTACAGGTTTTACTGAATACGCACAGTCCTTATTTTCTGCGGGCTATTCAAGTGTATTCCGCAAAATATGGGGCAGCAGATCAATGCAGGTATTATCTGGCTCAATCTGTCGGTGATAAGGCCCGTGTTATGGATACTACAGATGAAATAGACCGAATATACCATAAACTGTCGCAGCCGCTGCAGCAGCTGGAAAATGAGAGGTGGCAGGATGATTGATTTATCAAAATACCAGATCTTTCACAGTCATATGTGCACGCTGAAAGAGACCTCTCTGGATACAAAAGATGACGGTACAAAGATATATATGGTCGAATCGACAAGGCAGGCTGTAAATTTTGATGACGTAAAGGATGAATATATCAAGGATTTAAAGATTAATGAGGTGCCAAAGTCAAATGATGCCATTATCGAAGATGGGAAGGGAGGCATTATATTTATTGAATTTAAAAACGGATATATGGATAAGGCAAAACAGTTTGCAGTTCGGAAAAAAATTTATGATAGTCTATTGATTTTTACAGATATTGTGTCAGCGGGTATTCAAGAGATGAGGCTGTATGCTGAGTATATTCTTGTATACAATGAAAAAGTTAATGCAGGCAATCCTGACGTAATTCGAGAGCAGAAAAGGCATGTACAGCCTTCCGTGTCATTTGACTATATTGCAAAAGAAATCGGCAGGTATGCGAAGGATGAGTATGTCTGCTTTGGGATAAATATTTTTGAAAACTATTGTTTTCGGAAAGTACATACTTATACGGAACAGGAGTTTGAAAAATATGTGCAAAACCTTTAAGGGCAATCAGAACAAAACCCGGTACCAGGTGCGCATTACAGCCGCACACAGACAAACCCAGACCTTCACAGCAGAAGCGGGCGCAAATCTATTAGACATATGCAGGCAGCAGCAGATCCCGGTCGAGGCGGCCTGTAACGGCAGGGGGATCTGCGGAAAATGCAGGGTGCAGGTCATACAGGGAAACGTCCCTGCGGCAGAAGAAGAGCGCCGCGTCTTTACGGCGCAGGAGATCGCGGACGGGTACCGTCTGGCATGCCGGGTCAGGGTCATGAGTGATCTGACAGTCCGCCTGTTTTCGCAGCAGAATGCCATGGAAATCCAGATGCCGGAGCCTGCAGCCGGAAATAGTATTTCAAAAATGCCGGAGCCTGCAGCCGGAAGTAGTTTTTCAAAGGTGCAGGGCGGGGCGTCAGATGTGGGGCCTGCCGCAGAAACAGAGCCTGCTGCACGATTAAAGACGCATGAGCGGCAGCTTACAGAATACTGTATTGCAGTTGATTTAGGCAGCACGACGCTTGCGGCAGTGCTGATTGATCAGTCCGGCAGTATTTTATCGCAGGCAACGGCAGTCAATTCGCAGCGTGCCTACGGGGGTGATGTGATTTCACGCATACAGGCTTCGAATGAAGGCAGAAAAGACGAGCTGCGCCGCTGCATATGCAGGGATCTGGAACAGATGTTTTGTGCACTGGTGCAAAAGCAGAAACAGATGCAGATAAAGATTTCCCGTATTGCGATAGCTGGAAATACTACCATGCTGCACCTGCTGCGCGGATATTCCTGTGAAAGGCTCGGACAGGCACCGTTTGAGCCGGTAAACCTTCAGACGGAATGCCTGCCTTACCGGGAGCTGTTTTCAGATGTCGCAGGATGTGTGCAGGCAGCCGTCTATCTGCTGCCGGGGATGTCGGCATTTGCAGGAGCGGACATTACGGCGGGATTATACAGCAGCGGCTTTTGGCAGATGCCGGAAGATGAGACGGCTTTTTTTGTAGATCTGGGGACAAACGGGGAGCTTGCCTGCGGCAGCAGAAAAGGGTTTGTTACGTCGGCAGCGGCAGCAGGGCCGGCTTTTGAAGGCGGGCGTCTAAGCTGCGGGATACCCGGGATACCTGGTGCGGTCTCAAAGGTGTCTTATCTGTACCACAGAGTGCGCATACAGACGATCGGGCAGAAAAAACCGTGCGGCATATGCGGCACAGGTGCGCTTGAGGCGGTGGCAGCGCTGCTGGGCGAAGGGCTTTTGAATAAAGACGGCCTGCTGGCACCGCAGCTATTTGAGCAGGGCATGGTGCTGGCATGCAGGGAAGACGGCAGCAGGATCTGCCTGACGCAGGCAGACATACGTGAAATACAGATGGCAAAAGCAGCAATCCGGGCAGGCATTGAGATACTGCTGCTCCGGTATGGGCAGATGCTGGGACAGGATGCCGGGCCTGCTGTCAGCCGCGTATATCTGGCAGGGGGCTTCGGCTATTATTTATCTGCCGATACAGCAACGGCGATCGGTTTATTTCCGCCGGAATGGAGGGACAAAATTATATTGTGCGGCAATACCAGCTTAAAAGGAGCTGTTTTATTTTTGTCCGACCCATCCTGCGCAGGCGGGCTGGTAAAAATATGCAGCAAAAATACCAGCATACAGCTGGAGGATGATCCGCGGTTTCAGGAAATTTATATACAGCAGATGGGATTTGGTAACAGTTCAGGCAGGTCATTGCACGCTGCTGCAGTGAACGTAAGAACGTGATTCAGGATTTTTAATGGATTTTTGCATGTAACAGGTCAGTTTGTCCAAACTGTTACGGGATTTTGACAAAATCGGTCATGAATTCTTGTCAAGTACATGTGAAATATGGTATATTATTTAAATATATGTCGTTATAGTTTGTGTTTAAATGTCGAGCGTTAGATCACGCCATAAATGTAAATTTGTGCGGAAAGGAGCAGGCGATGTTGTTGCAGACTGGAGGAAATTTCTTTTTTCAAAAAACCTGTATTGATTTCTCTGCGAATATTAATTTTTTAGAGGTTCCAGAATCTGTTATGCAGGCAGCCAGAAGCGGCCTTGTAGCAGCAGTGCATGAGGCGGACGGGCCTGAGGGCACGTTAAATGAGCATGTGGCAGAGCAGGAAGGGGTAAGGCCCGAGCAGGTGTTCTGCGGCAACGGGGCATCTGAGGTGGTTCGAAGCCTGGTACAGGCATTAAAACCGAAGAAAGCGCTGCTCCCGGCACCGGGCTTTGAAGAATACATCCGGCCGCTTACTATGGCAGAGTGCAGCGTTACATATTATTATACAAAAGAAGCGGATGGCTTTCGGATTCCGCTGGAAGACTTTCTGGGACAGATCACACAGGATACGGACCTTGTTTTTTTCTGCAATCCGAGCAATCCTGCTGCCGTCTTATACGAACGGACATTTATAGAAGCGGTATTAAAACAGTGTGAGGCAGTGGGGGCAGTGCTTGTCGTAGATGAGAGCCTGCTGGATTTTGTGGAGCTTGCCGGTCAGATGACTATGAAGTCAGGCCATATGAGCAGGTTTTTGTTTATTGTAAAAGAATTTACTAAAATGTTTGCGATGTCAGGCATCCGGCTGGGATACGGCTTGTGCGGTGACGGGGCGTTGGCTGCAAGGATGGAGGAAGGCCTGCTGCCTTTAAATAAGGTATCAGCTGTTGCGCAAAGAGCCGGGATTGCGTGTACAAAGGAGCGTGAGTTCGTGCAGAAGACCGTATGTGAGACTGCAAAAGAGCGCGAATGGCTGCTGGGCAGGCTGTCTGAAATCGGTATTAAAGCTGTCGGGGCAGCAAATATGATCTTTTTTAAAAGCCGTCCAAGGCTGCATGCGTTCAGCATTATGCGTGGAATTATGATACGTGACTGCAGCAGTCTGGAGGGTCTGGAACAGGGATATTACCGGATCGCGGTACGCAGCCGGAGTGAGAATGAAAAAATGATAGAAATGCTCAGCCAGTGGCAGGATCAGCCGGCAGGATAAAAGATCGAGGGAGGACTTATGGCAGCTTACTTTCCGTTATTTGTGAATATAGAGCATAAAAGCTTTTGTGTATTTGGCGCAGGACATATCGCGGCAAGGCGCATACAGGGGCTGCTTCGGTTTGGGGCGGTGGTGACAGTCATTGCGCCGCGGGTTTTAGAAGAGATAGAAAATATGCAGTCCGCATATGCAGGTCAGCTTTACATAGAATACCGCAGCTACCGGATGGGTGAGATACGAGACGAAAATACAGATTATGTGCTTGCCGCAACGGATGATGCGGCAGTCAACAGCTCGATTTACAGGGAATGCCGCCACAAGGAGATTCCGGTTAACAATGCGTCTGACCGCGGGCAGTGTGATTTTTATTTTCCGGCTTTAATCGAACAGGATCAGCTGGTGATCGGGGTGACAAGCACGGACGGAGACCATAAAAAGGTGGCAGGGTTCAGCGAGCGGCTGCGTCAGGGCATAAAGCAGCCGTAACAGGAGCGAAATATGAGGTTGAAAAGATGGAGATTATAAAAAGGCCGAGGCGCCTGCGTTCGAATGAGGTGCTTCGTAAAATGGTGCGAGAGACACGTATGGACAGATCGTCACTGATCTATCCGATTTTTATAGCAGAGGGCGAAAATATAAAAGAAGAGATTTCATCTATGCCGGGGCAGTACCGTTACAGCCTGGACCGTATGGGCGAAAAGCTGGCGGAATTAGCAGAGGCCGGGGTGTCCAGCGTGATGTTTTTTGGGATATCGCAGTGTAAGGATGAGAAAGGCAGCGGGGCCTATGCCGCGGACGGGATTGTGCAGCGTGCATTAGAACGTGCAAAGAAGGAATTTCCAATGATGTATCTGATCGCAGACTTGTGCATGTGCGAATATACGTCGCACGGACACTGCGGCATTTTATGCGGGGAGAGCGTGGACAATGACAAGACGCTGGCGTATCTGGCAAAGACCGCAGTGTCGCAGGTACAGGCAGGAGCCGATATGGTGGCACCTTCCGATATGATGGACCACCGTGTGGCTGCGATCCGCAGTGCGCTGGATCAGCACGGCTATCAGGAGGCACCGATCATGGCTTATTCTGCAAAGTATGCGTCTTCGTATTACGGGCCGTTTCGTGATGCGGCAGATTCTGCACCGGCGTTTGGCGACCGAAAGACTTACCAGATGGATGTCCATAACCGCAGGGAGGCAGTCAAAGAAGCGCTGATGGATATAGAAGAGGGCGCGGACATCGTTATGGTCAAGCCGGCAATGGCGTATGGTGACATTATCCGCGAGGTAAAAGACGCGGCAGACGTTCCGGTCGCAGCCTATAGTGTAAGCGGTGAATATGCCATGATCAAGGCGGCAGCGGCAGCAGGATATATGGATGAGGAAAAGACGGTGATTGAGACGGCTGTATGTGCTTACCGCGCCGGAGCCGATCTTTACATCAGCTATTTTGCAGAAGAGCTGGCACTGTATATGAAGGAGGGAAAAATGGGATGAATGCATGCGAGCATATAGACCGTTCCAAGGAGCTGTTCGATGAAGCAGTAAAATATATGCCGGGAGGAGTGAACTCGCCGGTCCGCGCATTTCGTTCCATCGGTTCTACGCCGCGGTTTATAAAGCGGGCTGATGGAGACTGCCTGTGGGATGAGGACGGAGGCCGCTATATTGATTATATCGGTTCATGGGGGCCTATGATCCTCGGGCATAACCATCCGGCAATAAGGCAGAGCGTGACCGAGGCCTGCGGCAGGGGACTCAGCTTCGGCGCAGCGACAAAGGCAGAAGTGGAGATGGCAAAGCTGGTATGTGAGCTTGTCCCTTCGGTTGAGATGGTCCGCATGGTAAATTCCGGTACCGAGGCGGTTATGAGTGCGGTACGCGCAGCCAGAGGATATACGGGCAGGGATAAGATCATTAAGTTTATGGGATGTTATCATGGGCATTCGGACGGACTTTTGGTAAAGGCCGGTTCGGGCGGCATGACGCACGGTGTGCCGGACAGCGCGGGAGTACCCGCAGGATGCACGCAGGATACGCTGACAGCTTCTTATAATAATCTTGACAGCGTGCGGGAGCATTTTAAGCAGGCAGGAGATCAGATTGCGGCAGTCATTGTAGAGCCGGCAGCAGCCAATATGGGCGTCGTGCCGCCGGAGCCGGGATTTTTGGAAGGCCTGAGAAAGCTGTGCACACAGTATGGCGCGGTGCTTATTTTTGATGAGGTCATTACCGGTTTCCGCCTGGGCATAGACGGAGCGCAGGGAGCTTTCGGCGTGACACCGGACTTGACGGTATTTGGAAAGATTATCGGCGCAGGAATGCCGGTCGGGGCATACGGCGGAAAACACTGCATTATGGAAAAGGTATCACCGCTTGGCAGCGTCTATCAGGCGGGGACATTGAGCGGCAATCCGGTTGCCATGGCGGCAGGGCTTTCACAGCTTCGTATTTTAAAGGAAAACCCGGATATTTATGACCGGATCAATGCCCACGGCGATTACTTTTTCGGGCAGCTTTCACAGATCGTAAAAAATGCGGGCCTGCCTTATACGGTCAATCATGTCGGTTCTTTAGGATGCCTGTTTTTTACAGGCTGCCGGGTGACGGATTACGAAAGCGCAAAAACGGCAGATACGGATGCGTACGCAGCATATGCCAATGCGATGTTAAAAAGCGGCATTTATCTGGCGCCAGCACAATTTGAGGCAGTATTTTTATCTGCGGCGCATACAAAAGAACACTTGGACTATACTTTGGAAATGACGGAAAAATATTTTGATTCCGTGGCAGATGCAGATTGAAAAGCATGAATCGAAAAAATACAGATCAAAAAAGCATTCTGAGTACATCAAATACGATAAGCAGGCACAAAGCAGCCGGGCATCGGGCCGGCAGAAACAGTACAGCGCGAAAAAGAGCAGATCGTAGAAAACAGGCCAGACAGCAGGAGATTTACAAAAAGCTGCTGATTTTATTTATTGCTGCTGCCGTGATCCTATCGGCAGCCATTGTAAGGCGGCTGTACCGCGGCGGGCAGCAGGCCCGGATACAGACAGAGGATATGCAGGAAAGCCGCATTCCAAGGCCGGAGCTGGACGTAGACCTTTTGACGGTCAATGAATATTCCAGGCCCGCTGCGGAATTAAAAAAAGTAAAAGGAATCGTCATTCATTATACTGCAAATCCGGGTACCGGAGCCTCGGCGAACCGGAACTATTTTGAGGGGCTGAAGGATACGCATATTACAAAAGCGAGCAGCCATTTTATTATAGGGCTGGAAGGCGAAATCGTACAGTGCATACCCAGCAGTGAGATTTCATATGCCTCGAATGAGCGCAACAAGGATACGATTTCGATAGAATGCTGTATAGAGGATGATACAGGCAGGTTTAACAAGGCTACTTATCAGTCTATGGTCCACCTGACGGCGTGGCTGGTCGAGCACTTTGAGCTGAAGGTTAAGGATGTGATCCGCCACTACGATATTACAGGCAAGGTATGTCCGAAATATTTCGTGGATTTCCCGTCGGCATGGGAGCAGTTTCTGGCTGATGTGGAGAAATATCTAAAATCGTATGGTGTATCTTGAAAAAATAACATATTAGGAGAGACATATGCAGAAAGTATATGAGGCCTTGATGCAGGGCAAAGATATCCGAAACAATCTGATTGCATTAAAGCAGATGCTGAAAGAGGAAGGGGCATTGGACACTTATCTGTCGATGACGGAAGACGATGAGATGATTGCAGCCTTTTTAAAGGATGAAGATCCCAAGACGCGCAAAAATGCGGCGCTTGTCTTAGGACTGGTGCTGAGTCAGGAAAGTATCGATAAATTGTGGGAGGCATATGAATCCGAGCAGCAGCTGTTTGTTAAGAGCGCTTATTTATCAGCCATGCAGAAGCTAGACTGCCGCTCTTATGAGGCACAGCTGAAAAGGCGTTATAAGCAGCTGTCCGCCTATGAGCCGCAGGAGGAAGAAAAAAAGCATATTCAGGAAGAGCTGATGGAGCTGAGAAGGATGGTGATCCAGTTTGACGGCGGGATCAGCAGGCATCCGTTTACCGGCTATAAGCATCCGCAGGATTTTATACTGACTACGCTCAAAAACTATCAGGATACGACAAGCGTACAGATCGAAAACGGCGTTACAAGGATTATTCCAATGGGTGTGCAGGTGGCAGCGGGCGATATCCGCGAGGCTTTAAATATCCGCACGTTCCGTGAGATGCTTTTTACGATCCGCTGTGACAAAAACCTGCCGCCCAGGCCGTCTGTAATCGCAAACGAACTGGCCAGGTCGAACCTGATGCGCATGCTGGGCGATATGCATGAGGGGGAGGCACCGTTTTATTTCCGTCTGGAGATCAAGGGGAGCATGCCGCTTGATAAAAAAGCAGGATTTGCGAAAAAGCTGGCAGCTGAGATCGAGCAGCGCACGAACCGTTTTTTGGTAAATTCGACAGAGCACTATGAGGTGGAGATACGCCTTATGGAAAACCGTACGGGCGGATTTTATCCATGCGTAAAGCTGTTTACCATTCCGATGAAGCGTTTTTCCTACCGCAAATATACGACCTCTGCTTCTATGCACCCGTCCATGGCAGCGCTTCTTGTAGAGCTGGCCTCTAACTGGCTGACGGAATATGCACAGGTCATCGACGCATTCTGCGGTACGGGCACACTGCTTATGGAGCGTATGTATGCACTGCCGGTGCGCAACGCATATGCTACGGATATTTTCAGCGACGCGATACAGGGAGCACGGGAAAATGCCGGAATCGCCCATATGCAGATCAATTTTATACTGCGCAGCTTTATGAGCTTTACGCATGCTTTCGAATTTCATGAGATCTGGGCAGACATGCCGGTGCGCGGCAGGAAGACAAAGGAAGAGCAGGATGAGTTTTACCGTGCTTTTTTTGAAAAAGCACAGGAGCTGTTAAAAATAAAAGGCAGGATCTTTTTGTACTGCAGTGAAAACGGGCTGGTCAAAAAGTATTTAAGGCTGCTTGACGAGGTATGGCATTTAAGACAGGAGTTCTGCATAAGGGAAAAGGACGGCACATATTTTTACATTATAGAAAAGAAACAATAAATAACATGCATTTTATGGTTTGCTGTCTGGCAGGATAACAGTAGCAAGGTTTAAGGAGTTTGTATGGGAAACGTAATTGTAGTAGGAGGGTATTCCTTTACGGATGAGGATATGGCAAATCAGGCACGCATTGAAGTAGAAGGCGTGAAGTATGTAAAATCAAGAACAGATATGTCAAAGCCTGACCAGGTGTTTAATGTATACCACAGGCTGCTGGCGCAGAGGATGTTTCAGACGCCGGTTGGATATGCGTATCTAAAAGAACTGCAGGATTATTTAAAGACAATGCCCGGAATACACAGCGAAGATATCAGGCCGATTCCGGTTGCTCCGAATCTGGTTGTGCGCGATACGCGCGGGGTGGCAGACCGGTGGAGCAGGCGCTTAGAGCGTGAACAGAATAAGCTGAAGATTTCACTGGTGGCCAATTTTGCCTTTGTCGTTTCTATTATTGTTATGTTTATCATTACGGCTACCAGCGGACAGACTACAATCTTAAATTATGAAAAAAAGATCCAGAACCGTTATGCAAAATGGGAGCAGGATTTAACAGCACGTGAAAAGGCGATCCGGGAAGAGGAGCAGGAGCTGGAGCTGGATTTTGATACGGTGGACGACGAAGAATAATATTGAAGCATCAGTCAGGTAATAAATTTTGTGATAAATCATGCTCCGCACACATTTTTTTCATAATCCTGTGGTAGAATTGCCGTAAAAGATGCAAAGGAGTGCCGAATAGTGGAAAAATTAAAAATTCTGGTAGTAGACGATGAGAGCAGAATGCGTAAGCTGGTAAGGGACTTTCTTGTAAAGCAGGACTTCGAAGTGCTGGAGGCAGGAGACGGTGAAGCGGCGCTGGATTTATTTTATCAGGAGAAAAACATCGCCCTTATTATACTGGATGTCATGATGCCTAAGATGAACGGATGGGAAGTGTGTAAGGAAGTCCGGGAAAATTCCAAGGTGCCGATTATTATGCTGACAGCAAAGGGAGACGAGAGCGACGAGCTGATGGGCTTTGAGCTGGGGGTTGATGAATATATCTCCAAGCCGTTCAGCCCAAAGATCTTAGTCGCAAGGGCAGAAGCGATTCTAAGGCGTTCAAATAAGCTGTCCGAGGGGCAGGCAGTCGAGACAGGCGGCATTGTCATAGATAAGTCTGCGCACCTTGTCACCGTGGACGGGCAGCGCATAGAACTCAGCTATAAGGAATTTGAGCTGCTGTCTTATTTTGTGGAAAATCAGGGCATTGCGCTGTCGCGTGAGAAGATTTTAAACCACGTATGGAATTATGATTATTTTGGAGATGCGCGTACGATCGATACGCATGTAAAAAAGCTGCGTTCCAAAATGGGCAGCAAGGGAGATTATATACGCACAATCTGGGGCATGGGATATAAATTTGAAGTAGATGAAGGCAAGGCGTGACAGTATGAAGGAAATAATCAAAGATAAGCTTTTAGGCTTTGCGAAGCAGCATCCTTACGGGAGGCATTCCCTGACACGCCAGGTCACATTTGCAATGATTGCCCTCGTGGCAGGGATAGTTTTATTATGCCTGATTTTAAATACGCTGTTTCTCGGGCGTTTTTATATATGGGATAAGGCAAATGTCTTATCGGCCAGCTATGAAAAAATAGATGCAGCTGCACAGGCGAAGAGCCTGTTCAGCGATGAATTTGATATAGAATTTGAGCGTATGTGCGTAAATAACAATCTTACGATTATGATCATCAATCCTGACCGGCGTACGATTGTGCGTTCCTCAGTGAGTGATACGCAGACAATGCTCAAGTATTTTTTGGAGCTTCTGCTCGGCATCACCGATATCGATGAAATTGATGATGCGTCTTTAATCCGTTCTGGTGAGGATTTTGTCATCCAAAAACAGAAAGACCTGCGTATGGAATCTGATTATCTTGTTATGTGGGGGACGCTGTCGGATGGAAAAATGGTCATTGCGCGTTCTGCGCTGGAAAGCATTCATGAAAGCAGTAATCTGACAAACCGTTTTCTGTTTATGATCGGAGGGATTGCAGTCATAATCGGGGCAGGTGTCGCCAGCATGGTGACATACCGGATTACAAATCCGATCCTTGAGCTGACAGAATTGTCAAAGCGCATGACAGAGCTTGATTTTGATGCAAAATACACCGTATCCAGAAGCTATCAGAATGAGATTGACTTTCTGGGCGAGCATATGAACGAGATGTCGGCAAAGCTGGAGCATACGATTTCAGAGTTAAAAAGCGCCAACAATGAGCTTATGCTTGACAATGAAAAAAAGACGCAGATCGATGAAATGCGCAAGGAGTTTTTGTCAAATGTCTCCCATGAGCTGAAAACGCCGCTGGCGCTGATCCAGGGATATGCAGAAGGACTGCTGGAATGCATAAACGACGATGCGGAAAGCCGCGAGTTTTACTGCGATGTCATTATGGACGAAGCAGATAAAATGAACCAGATGGTCAAAAAGCTGCTTACGCTCAATCATCTGGAGTTTGGGGATGAGGCAGTGTCTATGGAGCGGTTTAACCTGGCCGAATTAGTGGCAGGCGTGGTCAATGCTTCATCGATACTGATCCGACAGAGCGGCATTACGGTTTTGCATGACCATACAGTGCCGGTTTATGTATGGGCAGATGAATTTAAGATAGAAGAGGTTATTACAAATTTTCTAAGCAACGCGATCCATTATGCGGCATATGAAAAACGGATTGAGATCTTTTATACGTTTAAAGCAGACTGCGTACGCCTTAGCGTGTTCAATACGGGAGATCCCATTCCGCAGGAAGATCTGGACAAGGTATGGATTAAATTTTATAAGGTAGATAAGGCCAGGACAAGAGAGTACGGGGGCAGCGGGATCGGCCTTTCGATTGTAAAGGCGATTATGGATTCGATGAACAGGCAGTGCGGCGTGTGCAACCGGGACGGCGGCGTAGAATTCTGGATCGAGCTGGATACCCACTGTGAAGAGGCAGCCGGCATTCCACGCATCAGCGCTTTTGACGAAAAATAGAAAAATTTGGCATATATGTTCATAAAAATAAAAGATTAAATGTAAAGAAAGGATTGCCTATTCGACTCAAAAATGATAACATAAATATTAAGCATTATGTCTTTGGTAATTGACATTAAAAAAAACGATCCCAAAACGGCTGCTGCGGCTGCAAGGAAGGCAGGCTTTTTGGGATGGAAAAGACAGCGATATGCATATATTTTGTACATGGGAGTAAGCAGATGAAGAAGAATAGGTTAGCAGCAGGTGCTTTTGCGCTTGCAGTCTCGATCATGGCCTGTGGCTGCGGGGATCAGGTTTATGAACTGACAGATGAAGAAGAAGCGGTAATTGTGCATTATTCCGCACATGTTGTTACGAAGTTCAACAAAAAACAGTCTGAGGGCGTACAGGATCTTTCAGTGCTGAAGGCTCAGATGGCATTAAAAGAGGAAGAACGTAAAAAAGAAGAGGAACAGTTAAAGGAGGAAGAGAAAGAAGAAGAGAAGAAGGACGAAGAGAATAAAAACAACGGCAATAAGCAGCAGACGGCTGCAGATGAGCAGGAAAGTAACAAGCCGCAGGTCAATTATGTATCTTTGAGCAAGGCGCTGCAGCTTGGGGACATGAATGCAGTATATAAGAAGTATGAAAAATCTCCTATTTATGCAGAATCGTCCAGTTTTATGATCAGGGCTAACGAAGGAAATGAGCTTTTAGTCCTGCATGTCAATCTAAAGAATACCGGAAATAAAGCGGCAGAATGTGATATCCTTTCCAAAATGCCGTCATTTAGGCTGACGGTTAATGGCGATGTAAGCGTATCTGCAGATACATCGATCCTGCTGAATGATCTGGGAACTTATCAGGGAGAAATCAAAGCCGGAGAAACTGTAAAGACAGTTTTGATTTTTCAAGTGAAAAAGGGAACGGTGAAAAAGATAAAGAGTATGGATTTGGAAGTGTCCGTAAAGGACAGCAGCTCCATCGTCCAGCTTATAGCAGGCAGATAAGTACATGCAGAGCATGCAGGTGCGCAGATACAGGCCGCTGTCTGTGCCTGTCTGTGGATCACTGAATCATTATATGAAAATAAAAATAGAAAAAATAAAAAAATGCATGTCAATTTAGCCGATAGTGTGATATACTGAATATAATTTGAATGGCATCGGGAGGAAATAGGTATGGATACAAACATTCTGTTAGAGAACGGAACGAATGAGTTAGAAGTATTAGAATTTACGTTGAATGGAAATCATTATGGTATCAATGTTGCAAAAATCCGTGAGATTCTCACATATCAGCCAATTACACCAATTCCAAATGCACATACGAGTGTAGAAGGAATATTTATGCCGCGTGATACAATGATCACGGTTATCAGCCTGAAAAAATGCCTGGGGCTGCAGTCAACAGAAAACGAAGGGCTGTTTATCATTACAAATTTTAACAAATTAAATATCGCATTCCATGTAGATCAGGTAATCGGAATACATAGGGTTTCTTGGGCAGATATTATAAAGCCGGATTCGACGATTAATACAGAGCGCGGGGCAGAATCCAACGGCGGAGTATCTACCGGTATTATCAAGCTGGAGGATAAGCTGGTCGTAATCCTGGATTTCGAGAAAATAGTTACAGACATCAGCCCGGAGACAGGACTGAAGGTTTCAGATATTGAGGCACTCGGTGAACGCAAGCGTAATGAATCTCCGATTGTAGTAGCAGAGGATTCTCCGTTATTGGGCAAATTAATTACTGACAGCTTAAAGAAGGCCGGCTATACGAATATTATTATGTGCATGAACGGTAAAGAGGCATGGGATAAGCTCGTAGGCTATAAAAACAGCGGCAATGTATTTGAAAAAGTACACTGCATTATTACGGATATTGAGATGCCTATTATGGACGGTCATCGTCTGACAAAGCTGGTAAAGACAGATGATGTATTAAAACAGATTCCATTGATCATTTTCTCATCACTTGTAAATGACGAAATGAGAAGAAAAGGGGAGGCGCTTGGTGCGGATGCGCAGCTTACGAAGCCGGAGATCGGTTCTTTGGTAGAAGCAATTGACGGCCTGATCGACAAAAATATCAGGACCGCTTAAAGCGTGCAGGAAATATTTTCCGCAGGATGATTATGAATGATTAAGTGGGAGCGACCGTAGTTTTAACATGTAGAGACGGCACTCTCACTTTTCGTTCGCTTAATAAAGGAGATGTTTGCATGAGCAGGAGTGAAGACTATCTGGACAATCTGCTGACCTCGGTTACTGATAAGCTGAATGAGTTTGATGATGATTTCGAGCAGAACCGCGAGGCTCTCAAAGAATCTTACCAGACACAGAATGACCTTCCATCTAAGACCCAGAGTGCACTTGATGAAATCCGTGAGGATAATTTCCTCAAAGAATTCGAGCAGGAGCTGCGAGGTGACGATATGAGCGCCGGCAGTGAAGAAGATAATTTTCTGCGGGAGTTTGAGCAGGAACTAAACGGAGAGGCTGACGATGCATACCAGTCGCCCCAGGTAGGGCAGTATGTAGACCAGATGGAAGATCTGATCGGCCGCCCGGATGGAAAAGGCGCAGGCGACATGCCGCTGGAAGTAAATACGCTGTCACAGGATGAGGCGAATTTTGACGATCTGTTTGAAAATGATTCTTTTGGTGATTTATTCAATTCAGATCCGGACGGCGTGAATGCAGCAGATGAGATTACAAGCCAGATTACAGGTGATGATAACGGCATGCCAGATGACCTGACACAAGATTTGTCACAGGATTCTCAGACAGTAGTTTTGGATGAGGCAGCACAGGATACGGGAGAGGATGGGTTCTCACAGATGGGAAATGACCAGGAAGGGCCGATGGAAGCGCCGGAAGGCATGGAAGGCCTAGAGGATATTTTTGGAGATCTTTTTGATCAGGAAGACGGCGGCCTGCTGGATGAGGTACGTGCCAGCATCGAACAGGAGAGACAGGAATCCGAAAATTTAACACAGCAGGATACTGCGGCGGTAGAGACAGAGAGGCTGGATGACGGATTAGAGCAGATCTTGAACGCGTCGGATGATGAGGCGATCTCTGAAATCGACAGGCTGCTGTCTGATGACGGAGAAAGCACACAGGCGGTGGAAACACCTGTAAAAGAAGATCCGCTTGCTATGGGGCCGGATTTTTCATTTGATGAGTCAGCGGTAAACCTGCCGGGTGAAGACGGCAAAAAGCGGAAAAAAGAGAAAAACCCAAACAGCTTTTTTGCAAAATTATCCCGGTCTTTGTTTGGAACGCCGCAGGAGCTGGACCCGGAGGCTGCAGCAGAATATGAAACAGCCAAAGCGGAATACGACAAAAAGCAGGAAAAGAATGCACAGGAGCTAAAAGAAAGAAAACAGCAGGAAAAAGAAGCGAAAAAGCAGCAGAAGAAAGAGGCAGCAGAAGAAAAGAAGAAAGAAAAAGAAGCTGCCAAGGCGGAAAAAGCGGCTAAAAAAGCGAGCAAGCCGAAAAAAGAGAAAAAACCAAAGAAAAAAAGCGATGTGCCGAAGGAGCCGCCGCTGCCAAAGGTACCTGTGATCATGATGTGGGTGCTGGCGTTATCTCTGATGGTATTGATTTTCTTGGGAACATCTCTGGTCGGGTATTTTTCACCGGTAAAAGAATCAAAGGAGGCTTTTGATCAGGGTGATTATGTTACTGCTTATGAAAGGCTCAAAGGAATCAAGGTAAAGAAAGCAGATCAGGAGCTGTTTCATGCCGCAACAGCGCTGGCAGGCATTCAGACAGAGCTGGATGCATACAATGCGCTGATGGAGCACAAGCAGTATGAACTGGCGCTGGATGCATTAGTGCGCGGATACGGCAGATGTGAGGTGCATTCGGCAGAGGCAGAAGAGTGGGGCGTATCCGAACAGCTGACAAAGATGCAGGCAACGCTTAGAAAGCTGTTGAAAGAACAGTTTAATGTAACCAGCCATAGGGCAAGAAAGCTGTACAAAATTAAAAAGCGTACAGAATATACTATGGCGCTGCAGGAGATTTTAGAAGGATTGGGATTATTGTGATATGATTGCAATTATAGATTATGATGCAGGCAATCTAAAGAGTGTGGAAAAAGCATGCCGCAGGCTCGGCGCGCAGGCAGTGATTACAAGGCAGGCCGGGGAAATCCTCAAAGCCAGCCATGTCATACTGCCGGGTGTCGGGTCTTTCGGCACCGCAATGGAGCAGCTGAAAAAGTACGAGCTGGACAAGGTCATATACGAAGCGGTCGATAAAGGGCTGCCGTTTCTGGGCATCTGCCTGGGGCAGCAGCTTTTGTTTGAAGGCAGCAGTGAGTCTGCTGGCGTAGAAGGACTTGGCATTCTGCGGGGCAGGATTGTAAAGATTCCTGATACAGAGGGGCTTAAAATCCCGCATATCGGCTGGAATTCGTTGGAGCTTCAAAATGACGGGAGGCTGTTTGCAGGAATTGAGGCACAGCCTTATGTTTATTTTGTGCATTCGTATTATCTGCAGGCAGAAGATGAGAAGATCGTAAAGGCTGTGACAGAATATGGGGCCAGGATTCATGCTTCGGTAGAAAGCGGCAATGTATTTGCATGTCAGTTCCATCCGGAAAAAAGCAGCGCGGCCGGCCTTAAAATATTGGAAAACTTTATAAAGGCAGCAGGCAGTCCGTCTGGTGCCTGACTTTGAATGAAAGGTGTTTCTAAGATGTTTACAAAGAGAATTATTCCCTGTCTGGATGTAAAAGACGGCCGTGTCGTAAAAGGAGTAAATTTTGTAGATTTGAAAGATGCCGGAGATCCGGTAGAGGTCGCAGCCGCATATGATGCTGCCGGGGCAGATGAAGTCGTGTTTTTGGATATTACAGCTTCATCAGATGCACGCGCTACGGTCGTGGATATGGTACGCCGTGTGGCAGAACGGGTATTTATTCCGTTTACAGTCGGCGGGGGTATTCGCACGGTCGAAGATTTTAAGGCACTGCTTCGGGAAGGAGCGGACAAGATCTCGATTAATTCGGCAGCAATCGATAATCCGCAGCTGATCGGGCAGGCAGCAGATAAGTTTGGCAGCCAGTGTGTTGTCGTGGCAATCGATGCCAAGCGCAGGGCCGACGGCAGCGGCTGGAATATTTATAAGCACGGCGGACGAATAGATGTGGGCATTGACGCTTTGGAATGGGCAGTCCGGGCAGAGCAGCTGGGAGCAGGAGAGATTCTGCTTACGAGCATGGACTGCGACGGAACAAAGTCCGGCTATGACCTTGCGCTGACAAAGGCAATTGCAGAACATGTCTCTATTCCGGTTATTGCTTCCGGCGGTGCAGGCACAAAAGAGCATTTTTATGAAGCACTGACAGAGGGAAAGGCTGACGCGGCGCTTGCAGCCTCTCTGTTTCATTATAAAGAGCTGGAGATCATGGAAGTAAAGGATTATCTGGCAGGGAAGGGTGTTTCGGTGCGCAGATAGCAGTAAAATAGAAGCAAATACGAAAGAAATCAGGTGGAAGACTACAATGGGAATGATTGCAAATGACTGGCAGCCTGCCGTACAGGCGGAGTTTAAAAAGCCATATTATAAAGAATTGTATAATTTTGTCAAAGAAGAATACAGTACACATGTCATTTATCCGCCGTCGGATGACATATTTAATGCACTGCATTTGACACCATTATCCGAGGTAAAAGTGCTGATCCTCGGACAGGACCCATACCACAATGATCATCAGGCGCACGGGCTGAGCTTTTCGGTGCCGCCTGACCAGGACATACCGCCGTCGCTGCAGAATATTTATAAGGAGCTGTCGCAGGATCTGGGCTGCTACATACCGGACAATGGTTTTTTGGAAAAATGGGCGAAGCAGGGCGTGCTGCTTTTAAATACGGTTCTGACAGTACGTGCGCATCAGGCAAATTCGCATCAGGGCAGAGGCTGGGAGCAGTTTACCGATGCGGTGATCAGTGCCGTCAACGAGCAGGACAGGCCGGTTGTCTATATGCTCTGGGGCAGGCCGGCACAGAGCAAGATCCCGATGCTGAAAAATCCTAAGCACCTTATATTAAAAGCGCCGCATCCAAGCCCGCTGTCCGCTTACCGTGGCTTTTTTGGCTGCAGGCATTTCAGCCAGGCCAATGCATTTTTACAGGAGCACGGCTTAGAGCCGATCGACTGGCAGATTGAGAATAGATAGCGGGCGCGTTACTGTTCAAACTAGAGCGTGTTTGAAAAATCATTCCCGCGATCTGCACTCCCCGTTTAGCGGAGAATTGTTCGTCTTCTCCATTCGCGGCATTGGCTTCTTCGCTTTCCGATTATAATATGATCCGCAGCGGCGGCAGATACAGCAGCGCATATCAATCTGGGGCTGTCCGGGACAGCTGTTTTTAAAAGGTATGTCGGCAGTTTTTGCATAAGGCTTTGATCAGGCTTTTTATCTTTATTAATTAGGGATAAAAAGTCTTTTTTCATTATAGAAAAGAAAATAGGATAAAAGGAAGTATGATATTGCGAAAGTCTATAGAATATGGTAGACTAGTGGAAATACACAAAAGGAGGAATGTGAAATGGACAATAATTGTGCATACTGTATGGAAGGCGAACTGGTGGCAAAATTTGGCATTAAAATCTGTGAGCTTGAAAACAGCAAGGTATATTTATTTAAGGAGCAGAGCCATAAGGGGCGTGTAATTGTAGCGCATAAAAAGCATGTCGGTGATATGAATGAGCTGACGGCAGAGGAAAGAGGCGCTTATTTTGAAGAAGTAGCGATGGTCGCAAGGGCTCTTATGGCTGCATTTAAGCCGAATAAGGTAAACTACGGCGCGTACGGGGATACCGGACATCACCTGCATTTTCATCTGGTGCCGAAATATGCGGATGAATACGAATGGGGCGGTGTGTTTGCAATGAATCCAGACCGCGTATATCTGTCAGAGGATGAATATGCGCAGCTGATTGACGCTATTAAAAAAGAAATGGACCGCGAATGAGAGATGCTCAAATTGAAAAGCATAAAACCAGTCAAACACAAATTCAGTAAAAAGAATTAAGAAAATTCAAATAGAGAAAAAATTAAGAAAATAAAGAAACAGAAAAAGCAAAACATAAAATCAAAAATATAAATTCAGTCAAACACAAATTCAGTAAAATATGAATTCAGTAAAATATGAATTAAGAATATTTTTATTAAGAAGAATTTAAGCAGCATTTAATTTATGTAATGACGTTTGGTTTTGGTAAGATATTCAGCCTGCCGTAAAGACATTTGTACTTAAAAATATTCGATGAATTTCTGCGGTATGCCTAACATTATCAGGCCAATATCCGATAATAGATATATAGTCTGGAAAAATGTAAAGCGGACTATATACAAAAATCTTTAGGGGGGGGGGTAAAACAGATGCTTTCTGTCCAGAATAATCTTGCAGCAATGAATGCAGGAAGAATGTTTAAAATCAGTGGAAAAAAGAATGAGAAGTCTTCGGAAAAATTGTCGAGCGGATATCGGATTAACCGCGCAGCAGATGATGCAGCCGGTCTTTCGATTTCAGAGAAAATGCGCTGGCAGATCCGGGGCATGAACCGTGCATCGAATAATGCACAGGACGGCATTTCGCTTATTCAGACAGCGGAAGGCGCGCTCGGTGAGATCCACTCTATGCTGCACCGCGCGAACGAACTGGCCATACAGGCAGCAAACGGCACGCTGACAGAAGCAGACCGGGCTGCGGTCGATAAGGAAGTGCAGCAGCTGAAAAAAGAAATTGATGACACATCCAGAAAAGCATTGTATAACGGCATGCCGGTATTTCCTGACGATGGATACCTGTCCGGGTCGCCGAATACAATCGCAACGCATCAATATCAGTTGAATATTGATGTGCAGAATGGAGTTCCTGCTGTAAATCTGCAGAAGGCGGGACAGCCAGGAATCAGCCGGGCACTCAATCCGGTATCGGCCGGCGGTGCTATGGCAGACGGAATCGCAACGATGGTATCATCTTCGCTTGCGGGTATTTTAGGTGCGTTTCCTGCTTTTGCAGGCCAGGTGAATGCTGCTTCGATGGATATCCGGGTCGAAGTAGGCTCGATTGATGGAAGAAATGATACGCTGGCATATGCAGGATTTACGTTCAGCTATGCAGGTGGCCCGCCCTCGTCCCTTAGGATACGGGTGGATACTGCGGATTTTACGCTGGAAGATGTTACAAATCCGCAGAGTGAGCGGTACGAGCTGTTAAAGTCAACCATAAACCATGAGATGCTGCATACAGTCATGCAGTATACGCTTACAGACGGCATGAGCGGCAGATTCGGTGAAAAGTATCCGACTTGGTTTGTAGAAGGCACTGCGCAGCTGACCGGAGGCGGTTTTTCTACCGGATGGAATACGCAGCTGGCGATGTATGCACAGCAGCTGAATAGTGAAAATGACGCCAGCCAGGATGGAAATATCCGCAATTTTATCAAAGAGTATACGATCAACAGCAGGCCGTATGGACACGGTTATCTGGCAGCAGCATATGCCGGATATCTGGCAGGTGGAGGCGGTGCTGTAACTTCGGGTAATATTGCTGCGGGCATGAATCTGATTTTTTCAGATCTTATAGGCGGTAAATCGCTGGATCAGGCATTAAAAGACCGGACCGGCTACAACAGCTCCGAGATCAACAGCCTGTTTCGTGCAGGCAATGCAGGCGTAGTAGAGTTTTCCAGAAAGCTGGCATATAATTCTATAAAAGCAGACGGAACGGTGGGTGCAGGTTCTGTGATAGGCGGACTGTCAAGCGGCAAGGCTTCTATGGTTATGGGCGGAGGATCGACGCTGTGGAGCATGGAAGATATGTGGATCAAGGATCTCAAGCTGCAGGTCGGAGCGCTCGGCAAACAGGGCGTTGATGTCGGACTGTATCAGATGAATACTAAGGTGCTCGGACTGCGTGAAACAAATGTATTGACCGAAGAGTCAAGCGGCAATGCCATTACCGCGGTGCAGGAGGCGCTGGGCCGGGTCAGCCAGGTACGAAGCCTGTATGGCGCGCTGCAGAATCGTCTGGAGCATACGATCGCCAATCTTGACAATACAGCGGAAAATACAACTGCTGCTGAGTCGGCCATACGTGATACCGATATGGCAGAGGAGATCGTGGAGCATTCCACGCATCAGATACTGCTGCAGGCCGGGATATCTATGATGACGCAGGCAAATCATCAGCCGGATCAGATACTGACGCTTCTTCAGTAAATGATTATGAGCTTTTGAGCTGATTTGAAAGGAGTGTGGCAGATGGGAGCAGTAGTGCGCATCAGCTGTGCGGTGTGCCAGAAGCAGTCTGCTTTTAGAGTCGGGTGCGGGCTTCTGCATGCGGACTTAGAGCGGACAGCCGGGCTGTTTGAAGAGGACACCGCGGATCAGATCCGCAGCTTTGGCAGGCAGATGCAGGTGCCGGTATTTCATTTTGGCTATCAGCTGTCATACTGTGTACGCTGCGGCTGCATAGAAAGTGTTCCGGTACTGACATTTATGAATGACAGCACTGTTTACGCAGGCGTATGCTCCGGCTGCGGTGGGCAGGCAGAGCTGCTGGGCGAGACAATCGAGGAGCTGTCAGAAAATATGGAACAGGTTCAGTGTCTGGAATGTCAGGGAAAATCACTGAAAGCAGATGAAATTGGATGGTGGGATTAAAAGGAGTCTCTTAGATGTTTTCTGTTCAAAATAATCGTATGGCATTGAATGCCCAAAGACAATTTAAGTCTGTCGGAAAAGAAAAAAAGAAAGCGGCAGAGCGGCTGTCAAGCGGCTACCGGATCAACCGGTCAGCGGATGATGCGGCAGGGCTTACGATTTCAGAAAATATGCGGTGGCAGATCCGCGGGCTCAGACGCGCCTCTAAAAATATCCAGGAAGGTGTTTCCCTGATTCAAGTGGCGGATGCAGCTATGAATGAAATCAGCGATATGCTGCACCGGCTGAAAGAATTGAGCATACAGGCTGCAAATGATACAAATACAATACAGGATCGTGCAAATATCCAGCTGGAAGTAGACAGTATATTAGAAGAAATTGATGATATACACAATAAGACACAGTTTAATGGGATCTATGTCCTAAACGGCAGCGGCACGATGTCTGCCGGCGGGCTGGCAGGCGGAGGATTAAACGGGCCGGGATATTATTTCCGCGGCGGACTGCCGAGCTGGATAGCAGACAGCAAAGGAACGACACCATTGGGGAGGCTGTCTATGAATGTGACAATACCTCGGGCAACGCTGTACTGCAGATCGCTGACAGATGCTTACGGCAATGCAGTTCAAAATATTGTCACCGACCAATCGACGACATACAAATATCAGCAGGGCAAAAATGTCAATAATGGCTATCTGATAACGGATATGGATGTATTAAACATACCGGACGGAACTGTAAAAACAGTTCAGATCACGGGCATGGACGGACAGCTGTATACGGCAGAAATAGAATACCAGCATGGTACAGATCAATATGCGGCGGCAGCGCTGGATTTCAGCAAAGCGACGGCCTCTAATATACAAGAGCTGGTCAGGCAGGGATTTTATTCCACATGTACGCTCTGTGATAAGCATTACAGTATCGAATTTGTTGATAAAGGCGGTGCAGGAGACGGCTGCACAGAGATCAAGCCGAGCGGCAGCGGAGGCAGCGGAGGCGATTATATTTATACGATCGATGTAAATGGCATAACGAGCGGTGATGCTTTGATTGACAAGATCATCAGTGTATTGGGTAATCCGGCGTGGGGCGGAGTGACACACGATAAGTACGATGTAGGGAATAAGGGACATTATGTCCATTCCGCCAAGCCGCAGGGACATTTTGCAGATTTTGCCGCAGAGGTAGATGCAAATGGAAATCGTACGGGCAGGCTTCTTGTTATATCAACCGAATTTGATAACGGATCTGCGATCAGGCCGATTTATCCAAACTTTGGCCTGTATGGTTTTGGAATCTATGATTACAGTGCAGATGGAAAGCTGCCGCCGGATGCGCAGCTGCTGAATCAGGCAGGCGGGCTGCATATACAGACGGGGCCGAAGCAGGGAGATGCCGTATACATTTCACTGCCAAAGGTCAGCTGCCGGACTCTGGGTATTTCCTGGCTGTCCGTACGCTCAAGGCAGGAGGCGGATTACGGTATTGCAATGACAGATGCCGCGCTGAGCTATCTAAGCCTGGAGAGGTCAAATCTGGGTGCATGGCAGAACCGCCTGGAGCATGCAGACAGTATTGTGCAGCAGACCGCAGAAAATGTGCAGGCTGCCGAAAGCAGGATACGCGACTGTGACCTGGCGCAGACGGTGGTAAATGACAGTATACAAAATATACTGCTCCAGATGGGCGTGTCTATGATGGCACAGGCCAATCAGCGGCAGGAAATGCTGCTGAGCCTGCTCAATTGATGGGAAGGGAAATAAAAAAAGCGGGTCGGATATAATCATATGCCCCGCTTTTTATAAATTGTTTATTTATATAAAATTAAATCAAATTTTTTATCTGAAATTCTAATCAGATTTTATTGTCTGAAATTCTAATCAGATTTTTTTTGTCTGAAATTTTAATTAGATTTTATTGTCTGAAATTCTAGTCAGATTTTATTGTCTGAAATTCTAGTCAGATTTTATTATCTGAAATTCTAACCAGATTTTTATCTGAAATTCTAGTCAGATTTTATTGTCTGAAATTCTAATCAGTTTTTATCTGAAATTCTAATCAGTTTTTATCTGAAATTCTAATTAGATTTTATTATCTGAAATTCTAACCAGATTTTTATCTGAAATTTTAATCAGTTTTTATCTGAAATTCTAATCAGATTTTATTATCTGAAATTCTAATCAGAATTTTGCTCTATCAGATATTCGATCTAATTGTCGGCAGCGTCGCTTTCAGACATCGAGTATACCTGGCGCTTTCTTGCCATTGCGTCGCTCTCTAAATATTCATCGTAAGTTGTCACCTTATCTACGATCGTTCCATCCGGCATAAACTCTATAATCCGGTTGGCTGTAGTCTGTACTACCTGATGGTCACGGCAGGAAAACAGTATTGTGCCTGGAAATTTGATCATGCCGTTGTTTAAGGCAGTGATGGCCTCCATATCTAAGTGGTCGGTCGGCTCGTCAAAGATCAGCACGTTTGATCCTTCGATCATCATCCGGGATAAGAGTACGCGTACTTTTTCACCGCCGGATAATACCTTCATCTTTTTCACGCCGTCTTCTCCGGCAAAGAGCATGCGTCCCAAAAATCCCCTGACATAAGTAGCATCCTTGATTTCCGAAAACTGTGTCAGCCATTCGGTAATGGACAGGTCATTTGAGAAAATCTCCGTATTGTCTTTTGGAAAATAAGACTGGCTCGTTGTCACGCCCCATTTATAAGTGCCCTCATCCGGCTCCATTTCACCGGCAAGTATTTGAAACAGTGTCGTCTTTGCCAGCTCATTGCTGCCGACAAACGCGATTTTGTCGTTGTGGCCCATTACAAAAGATACGTGGTCTAATACTTTTACGCCGTCTACTGTTTTGCTGATCCCGTCAACGGCCAGCACTTCGTTGCCGATCTCGCGTTCCGGCCGGAAATCAATATACGGGTACTTACGGCTGGACGGCTTGATTTCTTCTAACTGGATTTTTTCCAGTGCGCGCTTTCTGGAGGTAGCCTGCTTGGATTTGGAGGCATTGGCAGAAAATCGTGAGATAAATTCCTGCAGCTCCTTAATCTTTTCTTCTTTCTTTTTATTGGCTTCTTTCATCTGCTTGATCAAAAGCTGGCTGGACTCATACCAGAAATCATAGTTGCCGGCATATAACTGTATTTTGCCGTAATCAATATCTGCGGTATGCGTGCAGACCTTGTTTAGAAAATACCGGTCATGGGATACGACAATCACCGTATTTTCAAAATTAATCAAAAATTCCTCCAGCCATGCGATCGCATCCAGATCCAAGTGGTTGGTCGGCTCGTCTAAAAGCAGTATGTCGGGATTGCCGAATAATGCCTGCGCAAGCAGGATTTTAACTTTGAGGGAGCCGGGCAGGCTTTTCATGGCAGACATATGCTCGTCTGTGCTGATGCCCAGGCCGTTCAGCAGCGAGGCTGCATCGGACTCGGCGTTCCATCCGTCCATTTCTGCAAACTCGGCCTCCAGCTCGCTGGCACGTATGCCGTCTGCGTCCGTAAAGTCTTCTTTTGCATAGATCGCGTCTTTTTCCTTCATGATGTCATACAGTCTCTGGTTGCCCATAATAACCGTATCCAGAACGCTGAATTCATCATACTGGAAGTGGTCCTGCTTTAAAAAAGAAAGACGCTGGCCGCTGGTTATGGCTACATCGCCGTTTGTCGGCTCCAGCTCGCCGGACAGGATTTTTAAAAAGGTAGATTTTCCTGCGCCGTTTGCACCGATTAAGCCGTAGCAGTTTCCTTCTGTAAATTTGATGTTCACATCTTCAAATAAGGCTTTTTTGCCTACCCGCAGTGTGACATTGTTTGCACTAATCATATTTAAATCCTCATCTTCTAAATTTTCTTATTTTAGTGTTGCTGGCTGCTCCTAAATCATTATACATAAATCTTGTATAATTTCAAGAAAAATAAGGAATAACCGGACAAACTTACACATAAGATAGCTTATCAGGGTTGTCTGGTTAGTTAAAAATTGTTTTTTGTGCAGAATGACTATTTATCTTTCTAAAATTTTGTAAATTGCATTCCGATTTGTACAACTAACAATCTTTACAATCGACAAATTAAATGCTAAAATTGATACATAAAGTCGTATTACGACAAAAAAGAAGGAGGATATTTATAATGCCTAGAGCAAAAAAATCTATGGATGGTAATACAGCGGCAGCTCATGTAGCTTATGCGTATACAGAAGTTGCAGCTATTTACCCAATTACCCCATCCAGCCCAATGGCAGATACTGTTGACCAGTGGTCTGCAGCAGGACAGGATAACATTTTTGGAAATCAGGTTAAAGTAGTAGAAATGCAGTCTGAAGCAGGTGCAGCAGGTGCTGTGCACGGCTCTCTTGCAGCAGGTGCCCTGACAACGACCTTTACCGCTTCTCAGGGTCTGTTACTGATGATTCCAAATATGTACAAAATTGCTGGTGAACTGCTCCCATGCGTATTTGATGTATCCGCACGTACGGTTTCCACACAGTCGTTAAATATCTTTGGTGATCATAGTGACGTATACGCATGCCGTCAGACCGGTTTTGCTATGTTATGTGAGACAAATCCGCAGGAAGTTATGGATTTAAGCCCGATTGCCCACCTGGCAAGTATCGAAGGCAGGGTTCCATTCTTAAACTTCTTTGATGGTTTCCGTACATCCCATGAAATTCAAAAGATTGAGACATGGGACTATGAAGATTTAAAAGAAATGTGCAATATGGAGGCTGTTAAGGAATTCCGTAATCATGCACTGAATCCAGAGCATCCGGCTATGCGCGGTTCTCATGAAAATGGAGATGTGTTCTTCCAGCATCGTGAAGCCTGCAATACGGCATATGATGCACTTCCGGCAATTGTATCCAAATACATGGATAAGGTAAATGAAAAGCTCGGCACAAATTATGACTTATTTAATTACTATGGAGCAGAAGACGCAGAGCGCGTAATCGTAGCAATGGGCTCCGTAAACGACGTAGCAGAAGAAGTAATTGATTACTTAACAGCAAAAGGCGAGAAGGTCGGCTTAGTAAAAGTACGCCTGTATCGTCCATGGGTACCGGAAGCATTTATAAAGGCACTTCCAAAGACTGTTAAGAAAGTAGCTGTCCTTGACAGGACAAAAGAGCCTGGTTCTTTGGGTGATCCGTTATACTTAGACGTAGCAGCTACGCTGCGTGAAGCAGGCCTTGATGCAATCGTACTGACAGGCGGGCGCTACGGCCTTGGATCAAAAGATACACCGCCATCATCCTTATTCGCAGTATATAAGGAATTAGAGCAGGATGCTCCAAAGCCTCGTTTTACAATCGGTATCGTAGACGATGTTACAAACCTGAGCCTGCCGGAAGTAAAACCAGCTCCGATTACAGCAGCAGAAGGTACTGTAGAATGCAAGTTCTGGGGTCTCGGCGGTGACGGTACTGTAGGTGCAAACAAGAACTCTACAAAGATTATCGGCGACCATACGGACAAATTTATCCAGGCATACTTCCAGTATGACTCTAAGAAAACGGGCGGTGTTACAATTTCCCATTTACGTTTTGGCGACAAGCCGATCCGCAGCCCGTACTACATCAATCAGGCAGACTTTGTAGCATGCCATAATCCTGCATATGTAAACAAAGGCTTCAAGATGGTGCAGGACGTAAAACCAGGCGGCGTATTTATGATCAACTGCCAGTGGTCTGATGAAGAATTAGAGCATCACTTAAATGCTGAAGCGAAGAAATATATCGCAGACAACAACATTCAGCTGTACACAATCAACGCAATTGACAAAGCAATTGAAATCGGTATGGGCAAGCGCACCAACACGATTTTACAGTCCGCATTCTTTAAGCTGGCAAATGTAATGCCGATTGATGATGCAGTAGACTTTATGAAACAGGCTGCAAAGAAGTCCTATGGCAAGAAGGGCGATGCAGTCGTAGAAATGAACTACAAGGCAATTGATGCCGGCGTAGATGCAGTACATAAAGTAGAAGTACCTGCTTCTTGGGCAAATCCGCAGGCAGATCCGGCTCCGGCTGAGTTACAGGGACGTCCAGAGACTGTGAAGATGGTAAAAGAATTAATGGAGCCTATTTCATTAATGGACGGCGACAGCCTGCCTGTATCCGCATTCGCAAACAATGCAGACGGACAGTTTGAGCATGGAGCTTCTGCTTATGAAAAACGTGGAACAGCAGTGACAGTACCTACCTGGAGTGCTGAGAAATGTATCCAGTGTAACCAGTGTGCATTCGTATGTTCACATGCTACCATCCGTCCGTTTATGTTAAACGACGAAGAAGTAAAAGCTGCTCCTTCCAATATCAAGCTGGCAGATACAAAGCCAAAAGCCGGCGAATACAAGTTTGCAATGAGCGTATCTCCATTAGATTGTATGGGATGCGGCGAATGTATTACAGTCTGCCCGGTCGGCGCAATCGAAATGGTTCCGCAGGAATCTCAGGCAGCAGAGCAGCCGGTATTCGATTATTTAGTAGCAAATGTAGGCAAGAAACCTGGCGTGCCGGCAGACAATACGGTAAAAGGTTCTCAGTTCAACCAGCCGCTGCTTGAGTTCTCAGGCTCCTGTGCAGGCTGTGCAGAGACATCTTATGCACGTCTGATCACACAGCTGTTTGGCGAGCATATGTATATTTCCAACGCAACAGGATGTTCTTCCATCTGGGGCGGCCCTGCAGCTACATCACCATATACGGTTCACAAGGATTCCAAGAAGGGACCGGCTTGGGCAAACTCCTTATTTGAAGACAATGCTGAGCACGGCATGGGTATGCAGATCGGACAGCAGGTACTGCGTGAGCAGGCAATTGCAAGTGCAAAGAAATGTGCTGAGTCTGACAAGGCAGGCGCTGAATTAAAGGATGCATTTGCGAAATTTATGGAAACAAAGGATGACACAAAGGCAAATACACCTGCTGCAGAAGCATTAGTGGCTGAATTAGAAAAAGCTGCAGCAGCAGGATGCCCGGATGCGGCAGCTGCAGTTGATAAGAAGGATTACCTCGCTAAGAAGTCAATCTGGATCTTCGGTGGTGACGGATGGGCATATGATATCGGCTTCGGCGGATTAGATCATGTACTTGCTTCTGGCGAAAATGTAAACGTAATGGTATTCGATACAGAAATGTACTCCAATACCGGCGGACAGGCATCCAAGGCTTCTAACATCGGTGAAGTATGCCAGTTTGCAGCAGCAGGTAAAGATATCGGCAAGAAGAGCCTTGCAGAGATCGCTATGAGCTACGGTTATGTATATGTAGCACAGATCGCGCTTGGTGCAAATATGTCCCATGCGGTGAAAGTAATTGCAGAAGCAGAAGCATACAATGGGCCATCCCTGATCATCGGCTACGCTCCATGTGAGCTGCACGGCGTAAAGGGCGGCATGAACCACTGCCAGGATGAAATGAAGAAGGCAGTTGCTGCCGGATACTGGAACCTGTTCTCATTCAATCCTGCATTAAAGGCGCAGGGCAAGAATCCGTTTACACTGACATCTAAGCCGGGCGACGGAACCTATCAGGATTTCCTGAACAATGAGACACGTTACAGCCGTCTTGCAAGATCCTTCCCAGAGCGTGCAGAAAGACTGTTCAAAGAATCTGAGGAGGCTGCAAAGGCTCGTTATACACATTTAGAAAGATTGGTTGAACTTTATAAATAAAAACCATACTACAAACCGCTGTATATAATGCAGCGGTTTGTTTTATGCAAAAAATGCAATTTGAAACTTCCAGTTTACAAAGTTGTCGGTAGATGATAAAATAGCACGTAGAAGAGCGAAAAAGAAGAGCGAAAAATAGGATGAAATAGAATGCCACAGGAAATTGTGTGCAGCAGTGAAAAACTGTGCGGAGGAAGAACATGAATCACAGAGGTAATGATACTGCCCTTGGACTCAACCGAATCAAGCAGGAGCGGGATCGAAGACAGCGAGCGATGAAAAAGGAAGATTATTTACTAAAGCAGATTGATGAATTCCGCGAAAAAGCAAAGCAGCTTCAGCTGCTTTTAGACGCAAAGGAAGAAAAAGTACAGCAGCTGCAGACACTTGTAGAAGAAAGGCAGGATCGTGCCGACGAATTAGAAGCGGTCATCCATACCCGCCAGTCAGAAGCAGAGAAGGTAGTAAGCGGCGTGGGACTCAAGATGGATCAGCTGGTAGCACAGCTGCAGGTTACGGTAGACCGGCTGGTGGAAGATGCTTCTGTGCAGATGTATGATTTAAACAGGCAGACATCCAGCCAGATCGCGCAGATGACAGATACGATTACCGACCAGATCGGAACGATGACTGACCAGACGCGTGCAGATCTCGCACAGATGACAGCAGATGTCACGGGACAGATCGGCAGCATGACGGATACAGCCCGTGAGAGCATGGCATATATGACGGCGGATGTGACTGGACGCATTGATAATATGACCGATGAGGCAAGGGAAAGCATCGCGTATATGACGGCAGATGTGACTGACCGCATTGGCAGCATGGCAGATGAGGCGCGCGGGAGCATTGCGCAGATGACGGCAGATGTGACCGGGCAGATCGGAGGCATGCGGGAAGAAAACCGGTCTGAATATGCGCGGATGTCTGCGGATATGAGAGGACAGCTAAGGGGCATGCGGGAAGATACCCTGAGCGGAATCACACATATGTCAGACAGCCTGCTGGGCCGTGTCGGCAGCATGGCAGATGAAATGCGCGGGAGCATGGTACAGATGTCGGAAGACCTCTCAGGCCGTATGGGTGCCGTAGCGGAAGAAAACCGCGGCAGCATGGCAGATATGGCAGCAGATCTTTCGGGCAGGCTCAGTAACATGGGTCTTGAGACAAAAGCAGACCTGCGCGAGATGACAGATACCGTCTCAGGCCAGATCCACCAGCTGCGCATGGATACCCGGTCAGATATCGGCCAGATCTCGTCCAATATGGCAGACCATTTTGGCCAGATGAATGCAGAGCACAGGACAAACCTGATGGAAATGTCCGGTGAGGTAGCAAGCCATATGAACCAGATGACGGGCTTTGTTTCAGAGCAGTTCGGCCAGATGGCGCAGCATATGAATCAGATGTCGGAAGACAGCCGCAGTGAGTTTGCAGCATTTAAAAATGACAGCCGCAGGGTTATGGAAGAGATGACCGCCGAAGCAGGACGCCAGATCCGTGAAGGTGTGGGGCATATGTCCAGACATTCTGAAGAAGTCAGGCAGACAATGGATGAGATCAGCGGCCATGTGATGGGATTAAAGGAAGAGCTTTCTGAGAAAATACATTCTGAGGATGTCAAATGTTTTCGAAATATCAAAGATTTGATAGAAGAACAGAAGCCTTTATTTGAAAATGTGAATGTAAGTGAAAAGAGCATCAAGCCGGTAAAAAAATATATTTACTGGCTGATCCTATTTGGTGCACTGGATTTAGTAGGAATTATATCATTAGTCTTAATGGAGCTAGGAGTAGTATAAGTGGATTTTGAACAAGATAATACAGTATGGGTGATCGGGCACAGAAACCCGGATACCGATTCGATCTGTGCAGCAATTGCTTATGCAGATCTGCAGAATCATATATCAGAGACAAAATATGAGCCTAAGCGTGCAGGCAACTTAAATGAAGAGACAAAGTACGTACTGCGTAAGTTTAAGGTAAAAGTGCCGGCTTATGTAGATGATGTGCGGACGCAGGTAAAGGATATTGCGTTCCGCAGGACAATCGGCGTCAGCAGCAGCATTTCGCTCAAGCGTGCATGGGAGCTGATGACTACGAGCAAGGTAGTAACGCTGCCGATTATCGATGACCGCAATGAACTGGTCGGCCTGATTGTCAACGGCGACATTGCAGAGTCATATATGGATGTGCTGGATACGAGAATTCTTGCGGAGGCAAGGACTCCGTACAAAAATATGATCGAGACATTAAACGGCACGATCCTTGTGGGCAATGAGCACGGCAGGTATATCAGAGGAAAAGTCATAGTAGCAGCCGACAGCCTGCCTATGGCGGAAGAGAGCATGGAAAAAGATGATCTTGTCATACTGGGCGACCGGGAAAGCATGCAGAAATGTGCATTGAAACACAATGCAAGCTGTCTGATTATCTGCGGCGGTACACAGGTATCAAAGGAAATTATCAATGAGGCGCAGGATAAGGAATGCGTAATTATCAGTACGCCGTATGATCCGTTTACGGTATCGAGGCTGATTATGCAGAGCATGCCGATCAAGCAGTTTATGCGCACGAAAAACCTGACCAAATTTGAAATCGAGGATTATGTAGACGATGTCCGTGAGGTTATGTCCAAGGTCAGGCACCGCGATTTCCCGATCTTAGACAGAGAGGGTTATTACATAGGAATGATATCCAGAAGAAACCTGATGAATATGCAGAAAAAGCGCGTTGTTCTGGTAGACCACAATGAAAGACAGCAGGCAGTGCACGGTATTGACAATGCAGATATACTGGGCATTATCGACCATCATAAAATAGGCAGCCTGGAGACGGCTGCGCCGGTGATGTTCCGCAATCAGCCGGTCGGATGTACTTCGACCATTATCTATCAGATGTATCTGGAAAATGACGTAAAGATCACAAAACCGATTGCCGGACTGCTATGTTCTGCGATTATATCGGATACGCTGCTGTTCCGTTCACCGACCTGTACGGAACTGGATAAGACGGCAGCAGCAAAGCTGGCGGAGATTGCCGGAATTGAAATGGAGCAGCATGCGAGCGAAATGTTCCGTGCAGGCAGCAATTTTAAGTCCAAGACGACCGAAGAAATATGTTATCAGGATTTTAAGACCTTTGCAGCAGGAGAAACCGCATTCGGCGTCTCACAGATCAGTGCAATGAGCAGGGAAGAGCTGGACGAGATCAAAGAGCGGGTGCTGCCGTATTTAGAAACAATGAAAGACGAGCGCAAGCTGGACATGGTATTTGTCATGCTGACAGATATATTAAATGAATCCTCGGAACTGGTCTGCCTGGGCGAAGGTGCGGATGAGGCGGTTGAGCGGGCATTTTACAAGCAGAAGCTGAATAACAGCTACCGGCTGCGCGGAGTCGTATCCCGTAAAAAACAGCTGATACCAGAGCTGGTGGATGCGATACAGAATGCATAACGCGGCATGCACAATAGAATTCGGAAGGGGATACGCAGGGATTTTATGGCAGGGCAGAAACAGTATTGGAAACCGGGGAATATGCTGTATCCGGTTCCGGCAGTAATGGTGACATGCCAAAGGCCGGGAGAAAAGCCGAATATTATAACGATTGCATGGGCCGGGACAGTGTGTTCCGATCCTGCGATGGTATCTATTTCGATCCGCAGGGAGCGGTATTCACATGCGCTTATACAAGAAACAGGCGAGTTTGTCATAAACCTTACGACAGCTGCCCTGGCGAAAGCTGCTGATTTCTGCGGCGTACGCTCCGGCAGGGATATGGATAAGTTTAAAGAAACAGGCCTGACGCCCTGCCCGTCAAAAGAAGTGCAGTGTCCCGGCATCGCAGAAAGTCCGGTCAATATTGAGTGCAGGGTGACAGAAATCAAGTCTCTGGGCAGCCATGACCTGTTTTTGGCCGATGTGCTGAATGTAGGCGTGGATGTATCGCTGCTTGACTCGGCAGGGAGCTTGCAGCTTGGTCGCAGCGGACTGGTCGCGTATTCACACGGCGGTTATTTTGAGCTGGGCAGGCAGCTGGGATCTTTTGGATACAGTGTAAGGAAAAAAGAGACTGAAAAAAAGAAAAAAGAGATTCAGAAAAAGGAGACTGAAAAAAAGAAAAAAGAGATTCAGAAAAAAGAGACTGAAAAAAAGAAAAAAGAGATTCAGAAAAAGAAAAAGCAGGAAGAGGACGTAAATTAGTTAAATAATAAAATGAAAGAAATAAAATGAAGTAATAAAAAATAAGAAGTAAGCTGTTGTATACCGCCGGCCGTATGGCTGGCGGTTTTATGCTGTCTGCTTTCTGTCTATTTTAAAAGACGGTCAAACAGCATCATGTAGATTTCATCTGCCTGTTCCTTCCAGTTTGTGCAGATGGCCTCTGCCTGTTCCTTGTTCATGACATTTAAAGTCAGGTCAAGCTGCGGAATGCTTTTTTCGCGCAGCTGGCAGTGGACAGCGTATTTTTTTTCGGGTGTGATATAGTAGTCCGCCATGGCAGAAGCAGTGGCAGCAATCGGTATACTGTGGTCTGTGATGTACTGCTGGATTTCTGCCTTGATTGACGAATTGATCTTATTGTCAAAAAAGTGCAGCGATTCGCGTCCGGCAGGCGTTATATTGTACTGTATATTGTTGTGCGAAGCCTCCTGACGGATAAACTGTGCCTCGTCCAGTTCATGCAGCGCCTCCTGCAGGGTAAAGTATGTAGTGTAATCTTTACCGAGAAAGAAATCGGAGAGCAGTGTATTTGTCAGATCAACTTCTGTCTGGTCTAACATGTAAAGTATCATTAATTTGTACAGTGTCAGCGGTTCAGCCATGAAAATCAATCTCCTTTACCAGTTTTCTTATCAAGTATATCATAATCGGAAATGAATGCAAATACCCAGATTTAAAATTACACAAAGGAGGTGCTGCCAGTGCACGGAAGTATGAAAATGGGTCGAGATTGACAAATTTTTATCATTTATTGTACATTTTGCCTGCATATGGTAAGATAATAGCGTTATCATATTAATATTTCAAATATTATTGGGGAGGTTTGCAATGAACAAAAATGTAATTGTGGGGCAGTCTGGAGGGCCTACATCTGTCATCAATTCCAGTCTGGCAGGGGTGTTTAAGACGGCCAAGGATCTTGGGGCTGATAAAGTGTATGGCATGCGCAACGGCATTCAGGGATTTTTGGAGAAGAGAATTGTGGATATGAGTGAAAAGATCCGCACAGACCTGGATCTGGAGCTTTTAAAGCGTACGCCGTCCGCTTTTTTAGGATCATGCAGGTACAAGCTGCCGGAGATCAACGATAACAGAAAGATCTATGACAAAATCTTTGAGATTCTAAAAGAGTACGAGATTACTGCATTTTTCTATATCGGCGGTAATGATTCGATGGATACGATCAAAAAGCTTTCCGATTATGCCATACTGATCAACAGCCCGATCCGCTTTATGGGCGTGCCGAAGACGATTGACAATGACCTTGCAGTGACAGACCATACACCGGGTTATGGCAGCGCAGCAAAATATATTGCGTCTGTATCAAAAGAAGTGATCCGGGACGGACTGGTGTATGATATTAAGCAGATTACGGTAATAGAGATTATGGGACGTAATGCGGGCTGGCTTACGGGCGCAGCGGCACTGGCTGCCTGTGAGGACTGCGAAGGCGTAGACATGATCTGCCTGCCGGAGCTGCCGTTTGATGTAGAGGCCTTTGTGGAAAAGGTAGGGGAGCTTTTCCAGAAGAAAAATTCTATCGTTGTAGCCGTATCAGAAGGCATTAAGACAGCGGATGGCAAATATGTGTTTGAGCTGACAGATCATACGGAGTATGTGGATTCCTTTGGACATAAGCAGTTAAGCGGTACGGCAAGATATCTGGCTGAGCTGATCAGCGAAAAGCATGGCTGCAAGTCGAGGGCTATTGAATTATCGACACTGCAAAGATGCGCAGGGCATATGACCTCGCGCGTGGATATTACAGAAGCGTATCAGGTAGGCGGTTCGGCAGTAAAGGCTGCATTCGAGGGGGAGACTGCAAAGATGGTGATTTTAAAGCGTGTCTCCAATGATCCATATATCTGTACGACAGACTTATATGATGTGCATAAAATAGCTAATATAGAAAAGAAGGTACCGCTGGAGTGGATTACAGAAGACGGAACAAATGTAAGCGAAGAGCTGGTAAATTATATCCGTCCGCTGATCCAGGCAGAGCTGACGCCGATTATGATTACCGGACAGCCGCGCCATATTGTGATTGACAGGCAGTAGCATGCATTTTCTATAAGGGCAGGAGGGTTCCGGTCGTGTGTGAGGGCGTGAACTGCGCTGAATATATGTAATGCACATATATCTGCCCGCAGATATCCTTTTCTTGTGAGGCGGCGTCTGCGAATGGGATATCTGCGGGATTATTTTATTGATTCAAAGATTCAGATTACTGTTCAGCCGGCTTTACGATGCCGTTTTTGGTAAGCCGTACATTCGGGGCAGAAATCTGCTGCAATGAAGTAAAGATCCGCTGTTTCTGTGCTTCATCCGTGACAAGGTACGTGCGCAGGTTTTCCTGTATGCATGGGATAAAAGACATTGCCAGCTTTCCTTTTTTGTTGATGGTTATTTTGGCAAGTCCGGTGTCCTGCGCGCGCCTGCTGAACCAGAAATTGCCGGTGCTGTATAGAACCGGCACGCCGTCTATGATTTCAAATCCCTGCAGGCAGTGGGTATGGCCTCCGATTATGGCGTCTGCGCCTGCTGCTGCAAATGCTTCTGCCAGATCCTTTTGATCTTGTCCATAATAGCTGCTGCCTTCAGTGCCCCAGTGTACGATGGCAATGACATAGTCGCTGTTTTTCTTGGCTTTTTTAATCACGGCTGTAAATTTGTCCGGGTTTAACGTCTTTAAGACGCCGGGCGTATTCTGGGTGGCTTCTTTTGTATAATTTGTGCTGCGCTCGATCTGGGTTGCGGCGGCAAGTGCTATTTTTCTTCCGTTACATACAAAATAATAAGGTTCACTGGCTTTTTTTAAGTCAGCACCCGCACCGATATGAGCTATGCCTTCCTGGTCTAACGCTGCAATCGTATCCAGCAGTGCGTCCGGCCCATAATCGTAGACATGGTTGTTTGCCAGGTTTACAATATCTGTACCAAAGACCTTTAACAGTCCGGCGCGGGAAGGATGGGCACGGAATGTAAACGCCTTGCCGGGAAGGGGTGTGCCGCTGGTACTGTATGTAAACTCATTGTTCAGCATCATAATATCTATATTCTTCATGAGCGTCAGCAGATCTTTGGAAAAACAGTCATAAATGCCGTTCGGCCGGCTGTCCAGATGGCTGGTTGTAGAATATCCTTCGGAAAAATTTAAGTCGCCGGTAAATGCGAGCGTAATTTCTTTGTCCGAGGCGCAGTCCTGCCATGTGACGTTTTTCAGCTGTTTCGGGTGGAGTCCGGTCTGCCTGCAGTATAAGAGCCATAAGACGTGGATTGAGTTTCCGGTAAGTTTGTGCCATAATGCCGTTTTTTGCCTGCCGGTGACTGCTGCCTCGGCTAGTCTTTCTATGCACGAGCGGCCGTATTTTTTGGACAGCCATTTTAAAAACGCAGTATCGATCGGATGGCTGCCGAAAAACTGCTTTGTGCCGGAGCCTAAAATCTGTCTGTACAGATCGTTTACGCTGTTTTTGATCGGAGTCATGTTATTTTGACTGGATATATTTGTACTGCCATCTTGATTGGACATGTTTTTTGTGTCATTTTGACAGGAACTGTCTGCGCTGCTGTTTTGGCTGGATGTACTTATTGGATTATTCTGGCCGGAACTGTCCGCCCTGTCATTTTGATTGGACACATCATTTTGATTGGACACATCTTTTGGATTATTCAGACCAGAACCGTCTGCCCTGTTAGTTTGATCGGACATATCTTTTGTGTCGGTCTGCTCAGAGCTGCCTGTACTGTCATTTTCGTCAGCTGCGTCACTGGCGGGCATCTGTTCAAGATCAGTAGACGGCACTGCGGACTCTTTCTGGGTAGCTGAGGCTGTCCGGCTTGGTGCTGCGCAGCCGCAGAGGATTATGATTGACAGGTTGAAAGTAATGCACAGCAGGATGTATAATGCTTTTTTCTTATGTTGGAACATGTTTTTACACCTCTCCATTTATTTCTTTAATTTATTTTGCTATGTTTTGTTAGTTTCTAATTGTTTTATTAGTTTCTAATTGTTTTATTAGTTTCTAATTGTTTTATTAGTTTCTAATT